>JAAYSL010000139.1 GCA_012518315.1 Bacillota bacterium
CCCCGCCTGATACGTGTTCGTTGTGCGTATGTATTATCCTGCCTCATAACGACCAGGCTCTAGGTAGGAAAAGTCTCTCATATTCTGCTATAGCAAAGCGATCAGTCATACCCGCAATGTAGTCAGCTACCAAACGAGGGGCTTCCTCCCCTTGATCTTCTTGCCATTGCCCCGGTAAGCACTGGGGAGTAGCCAAGTAGAACTCAAAGAGACTAGAGATAAGGCCATAGATCTTTTCTTTCTCTTGGCTAGCACTATGTGTAAGGTATATATTCTGGAAAAGAAACTCTCGCAACTCATGGGTTGCATGGGCTACCGATTCGGACATCCGGATTTCCGCTTTTTCCCAGCTGTTCATGACCAGATCCTTCACCATACTATCAATCCGCTCGGCCCGCCGGGTACCAAGTATCTCTTGGCACTCCTTGGGCAGATCTTCTTCCTGCAAAAGACCTGCACGGATCGCATCATCAATATCATGATTAATATAGGCGATGCGGTCACAAATCCTTACCACTTCGCCTTCCAATGTTGCTGGCTGCCTCTTCCCCGTATGACACAAGATACCATCCCGTACTTCATAGGTAAGATTCAATCCCATTGGGTAATCCTCAGATCTCTCCAGAACATCGACTACCCGAAGGCTCTGTTCATTATGGCGAAAACCAGCTATCAATAGTCGTTCTAAGGCAGACTCACCGGCATGACCAAAGGGAGTGTGTCCCAAATCATGGCCCAGTGCTATGGCCTCAGTTAAGGCCTCATTGAGGCGTAGGGCCCTGGCTACTGTCCGGGAAATCTGCGCGACTTCCAAGGTATGGGTGAGCCTAGTTCGGTAATGATCTCTGGTGGGAGAAATGAACACCTGTGTTTTGCCCATAAGGCGACGAAAGGCCTTAGAGTGGAGCAACCGGTCTCGATCTCGTTGAAAAACCGTTCGCACTTGACACTCCGGCTCCGGGCACAGACGCCCACGGCTTGCTCCACTCAAGGTCGCATATGGCGATAGGTACTGCTTCTCCCAAGCTTCCTCTCGGATCCGGATTTCCATACTGTGCCTCCTAGAGATAGCTAGGAGTGCTTTCGACATATCCTCCAGAATACCTTTTCGCATCTAATAAAGAGAAGCCCATGTGTGAGCATGGGCCTCTCCCGATTTACTCACCTAATAGTACCCTCAAGAACTTAGCGAGGGGATTTCACCTGTGCCTGAGCAGCCGCTAGACGTGCAATAGGCACTCGGTAGGGTGAGCAGCTTACATAATCAAGTCCTGCCTTGTGGAAGAACTCTATAGAGGCAGGATCTCCACCATGCTCGCCACATACACCAAGGCCTACGTCAGGATTGCTGCTGCGGCCCCGTTCCACGGCAATCTCAACCAACTGACCAATACCAGTCTGATCGAGGCTCTGGAATGGATCCTTCTCCAAGATGCCCTGATCCAAGTATGCCTGTAGGAATTTGCCAGCATCATCTCGGCTATAGCCAAAGCCCATTTGAGTTAGGTCATTGGTTCCAAAGGAGAAGAAGTCAGCAACCTTGGCAATATCGTTGGCGACAAGACACGCCCTGGGAATCTCAATCATAGTACCGATATGGTATTCAAATTTCACACCGGCCTTCTCTATGACTTCCTTAGCTACCTTTAGGGCATTATTCCGAAGAATACTGAGCTCTTTCACCGTACCAATCAACGGGATCATGACCTCAGGTATGACAGTCAGGCCTTCCTTAGTTAGCTCACAGGCGGCCTCGAAAATGGCTTGAACCTGCATATCATAGATCTCTGGATAGGTGATACCCAGGCGGCAGCCACGATGGCCTAGCATTGGATTCTGCTCTCGCAGGCTTTCGGCCTTATCTTTAACTTGCTCAACACCTACGCCCATTGCCTCGGCTAGTTTTGCCACATCTTCATCAGTGTGGGGCAAGAACTCATGCAAAGGCGGATCCAGTAGGCGGATAGTCACAGGCAATCCCTGCATAGCCCGGAAAATCCCGACAAAGTCCTGTTTCTGCATCGGCATGAGCTTGGCGAGAGCCTTCTTGCGAGTCTCTACATCATCAGCCAAAATCATCTGCTGGACAACTCTGATGCGATCTGCAGCAAAGAACATATGCTCCGTTCGGCACAGTCCGATTCCCTCAGCGCCAAAGCTTCGAGCTACTTCTGCATCATGGGGTGTGTCAGCATTGGTCCGAATCTTCAAGGTGCGGAACTCATCAGCCCACTCCTCAATCAGAGCGAAGTCACCGGTTACTTCCGGTTCAATAAGCTTAGCTTGACCTAGGATGGCCTCACCGGTAGTGCCGTTTAGGGTCAACCAGTCACCCTCTTTGAGGACAGTTCCATCGGCAAAGGTGATGCTTTTGTCCTGATAGCGAATGGTAGCGGACTCAAGTCCTGCAACACAGCACTTACCCATACCGCGGGCAACTACAGCGGCGTGGGAGGTCATACCACCACGGGTGGTTAGAATACCTTCGGCTGCATCCATGCCACCGATGTCATCCGGGGATGTTTCGGTACGCACTAGTATGACAGACTCGTTTCTGGCCTTCCACTCCTCGGCATCTTTAGCACTAAAGACTATCCGGCCAACAGCAGCGCCTGGAGAGGCGGGCAGGCCCTTACCCAATACTTTAACTTCAACATTAGGATCAATCATCGGATGGAGCAAATGATCGAGCTGCAAGGGATCGATGCGCAAAATCGCGGTTTTCTTATCGATCAAGCCCTCTTCTACCATTTCCTTGGCAATGCGAATAGCTGCAGCAGCGGTTCTCTTGCCAGAGCGAGTCTGAAGCATATGCAACCGGCCTTGCTGGATGGTGAACTCGACATCCTGCATCTCACGATAGTGCTCTTCAAGCTTATGTCGAATATCGTCTAGCTGAGCATACACTTCTGGCATATCTTTTTTCAGAGTGCTGATCTCCAAGGGAGTCCTAATACCGGCTACTACGTCTTCGCCCTGCGCATTCATTAGATACTCGCCATAGAAGATGTTTTCGCCAGTAGCCGGGTCTCGGGTAAAGGCAACACCACTACCGGATCCCTTACCAGTCTCTGGATGATTACCCATGTTACCAAAGACCATGGCCTGCACGTTGACAGCTGTACCCCAATCATGAGGAATATCGTTTAGCTCACGATAACGCTGAGCTCTCGGGTTAAACCAAGACTCAAAGACGGCATTAATCGAACCTCGGAGCTGCTCAAATGGGTCAGTTGGGAAATCGCGGCCGGTTTCTTTCTTGATCAGGGCCTTGAATTTCTCAACAACGATTTTCCAGTCATCGGCTTCTAGTTCGGTGTCAAGATCGACGCCTTTCTTATCTTTCTGCTCCTGGATGATCTCTTCAAACAGATCGTGGTCGACGTTCATAACTACATCGCCATACATCTGGAGAAAACGCCGATAGCTGTCATAGGCAAACCGCTCATCATTGGATTGCTCGATTAGACCCTTAATGGTCGTATCGTTAAGACCCAGGTTAAGAACGGTATCCATCATGCCTGGCATGGATACCCGGGCACCGGAACGCACAGCAAAAAGCAGTGGATTCTTTGGGTCACCAAACTTAGCGCCCATATCAGCCTCTACCTTGCCGATGGCTTCCTTGATCTGATCCTCTAAGCCTGCTGGCCACTTCTGGTTATTATCGTAATATCCGGTGCAGACTGCGGTGGTAATAGTAAAACCAGCCGGTACGGGAATGCCGATGTTTACCATTTCGGCAAGGTTAGCACCTTTCCCGCCCAAAAGGTTTCTCATGTCGGCGTTGCCTTCGGCCTTTTTACCGCCAAAAAAATAGACGTGCTTTTGGGTCATCTACTGCATCCTCCTCTTTATTATCCCGGAATCCGGGAGATCTTTCTCAATGCATACACAGTCTGGCCTCTATCCCACTTCCTGGGCGACCGTTTAGTAGTATTCGTGAAAGGGTCTCGTTCTCCTTCTCCTTCGCAGTTAAATCCTTGTAAACAGAAAATATGCTATGCTTCCGGACGAGGTTCTGAATCCTCTGGAGGTGCGTCTCGCTCTACCTCGATCTGGCACCGCCCCAGTAAACAGATGGATGTAGCCAAAAGAGCGAGTTTTGGCATAATCAGGACACCGGCCAGACCAGCCGTCACCGGAAAGACGAAAACCGGTTTACCATCGTGGATGATCCTGATTTTGGTGACACTACCCTCCCGCAGGAGCTCCTGAACCTTGTTGAGAACTTCACGACCCCGCACTTCAAAGCTACTTTGATCTTGCTTTTTTCTTGTCTCAGCCAAGACCAAAGCATCAACCACTGAACCTTCTGTTAGGTGCAGCAGCTCCACCGCCTCTTGGTATGTGAGATCCATCCTTTCCCGAAGCAAGTCGATTTTCTCCAATTCCCGAGTACCCACGGCACCACTTCCTATTATAGTGTGATCGATCTAGGAGGTTCCCCGGATAGTGTACAGAAATTCCAGCGATTTTAATGGCCTTTGCAGGTGGAAATAAATGAAATTGCGGAGCATTTCCTCCACCTCAGCTTCAACCGTCTTGGGCATCTGCAATACCGCTAACCTGGCAATATCAGCTGTGGCAAGCCATCTCATCACCTGATAAGCACCTAGAGAGAGAGGTAAGGCATCTGTCCGGGTCCTTTGGCAAGCGGAACATAGAGCCCCCCCTTCCCTGGGGCTAAAGCATAGCTTCTCGCTATTAGCTGTCAAGATTGAATCACATCCGACACAACGTTCTAGTTGTGGCTCGATTCCGATTAAACGCAGGAAATTGAGTTCAAAGAACCTAGTCAATCTCATCTCTAGCCCATCTGTTTTTAGCTGCCGGAAAGTGGCTACCAAGAGCGAGTAGACCTTTTCATTGGGATCATATTCTTCTGTAAGGCGATCTACCAACTCCACCATGTAACTAGCATAGGCCATCTTGAGCAAATCTTCCCTTAGATACAGCCAGGCATCGATGATGGTTCCTTGACTTATAGAATCCAAGTTCCTGCCGCGAAAAATCAGAAAAGCACTATGCGTAAACGGCTGAGAAACTCCCATCAGATGGTTACGAGGGCGACGACTCCCCCTGGCTACTGCGCTGACCTTTCCTCTACTCTCCGTAAAAAGGGTGAGGATCTTATCCGCCTCACCCAGATTGCGTGTACGCAAGACAATGGCTTCTGTTCTATACAAAGCCACACAATCATCTCCTCAATTACCGCCACTACCGAACAGAAGCCCAAGCTCTCAGGAATTGCCCATGGCAAAAGCCCACCGCTCCCCATCCTGTAATTCACTCACCATTAGGTCTTCCTTAGCCATATAGGTTCGGTATAGCAGCTAGGCCCCGATATGACCAGTTGCGGTAAACACTTGCCAAAAAGCATCAGCTAGTTGCATGCTGGGTGCACACCTCCTGCAAATAGTGCTTCTTGTACCGAGCTCTAAAGCAGCTATGCTGGCTATCTTTAACGGCGAAAGATGCGCATCAGCAAAGATAGGACAAGGCTAGCCAAAAGGCATGTTGCTAGGGGAAAGTATAACACAAACCCTTCTTTTTTGATGACAATATCGCCAGGAAGGCGCCCTAGCCAGGGGATTCTCGGGGCAAGATTCAGAGCAATCCCCACCAAGATCAAAACAAACCCAAGCATAACCAACGTTCTTCCCATAGTAGGTATCCCCCACCCAAACCCGTCAGTCTACTAGTCAAACAGCTGTCCTTGTTCTGTCCCCGTCGGTGGCTGAAGACCTAGATGCCGGTAGGCTCTAGCTGTAACGACTCTACCCCGAGGAGTGCGCTGTAAATAACCGACCTGCATTAGGTATGGTTCATACACATCCTCAATGGTACCTACTTCTTCGTTAATGGCCGCGCTCAGTGTATCAACACCTACAGGACCACCATCGAATTTCTCGACAATGGTAAGTAGAAGATTGCGATCAACCCTATCTAGGCCCAGCTCATCTACTTCAAAAAGTTGTAAAGCTACCTTGGCTACCTGGCCAGTGATTACCCCATCTGCCCGCACTTCCGCATAGTCCCTGACCCGTTTGAGCAGACGGTTGGCTACCCTAGGAGTACCCCGGGCCCGGCGAGCTATTTCCCAAGCCCCCGCCTCATCGATGGCTATCTGTAGAATACCGGCTGCCCGCTGAACAATACTTCTTAGGTCGGGTTGTGAATAGAACTCCAAACGACTAATAACCCCAAATCTATCCCGCAATGGCGAGGTCAGCATACCAGCCCGTGTTGTAGCACCGATTAAGGTAAAAGGAACTAAGTCTAGGCGTACAGAACGAGCCCCGGGCCCTTTGCCAATCATGATGTCTACTACGCCATCCTCCATGGCAGGATAAAGAACCTCTTCCACCGGACGCCGCAAGCGATGAATCTCATCAATGAAGAGTACATCACCAGGTTCAAGATTTGTGAGCAGTGCCACCAAATCTCCTTGCCGCTCAACGGCTGGCCCTGAGGTAGTCTTAATTCCCACCCTCATTTCATTGGCAATGATGTTGGCTAAAGTGGTTTTCCCAAGCCCTGGAGGCCCGTAGAGTAGCACATGATCCAACGCCTCACCTCGGTTTAGGGCTGCCTGCGTGAAAATCCGTAGGTTCTCTTTGACTTGATCCTGGCCCACATATTCATCAAAAGACTTAGGACGCAGGCCCAGTTCTATATCTATGTCGATATCCTGCTTCACCCCAGATATCATACGCTCACTTGCCAATCCTCATCACCTCAGATGCTTCAAGCTTTGACAAGAAAGCCAAGGGCCTTCCGAATGACTGCCTCAGTACTCTCAGTGCCATCAAGCTGCAATTGGGATAGCACTGTCTCTGCCTCCAAACTGGAGTAGCCAAGTGCCAGCAGTGCCTCTAATGCCTCCTTAGCTACTTCGCTATCACCTCTGCCAACCATCGGCGACATGCCGGTTGACACAAAACTCTTGGCGACTTTGTCCTTTAGCTCAACTATTAGCCTTTCACCTGTCCGCTTGCCGATCCCTGGAGCTTCGGTCAATCTCTTGAGGTTTCCTTCGAGAATCGCCTGACAAAAACTGTCGGGAGAAAGGGTAGAAAGAACCGATAAGGCCAGTTTGGGTCCTATTCCCGAAACCGTGTTTAGCAGCTCAAATACCTCTTTTTCCCTAGAGGTGGCAAATCCATATAGAACAATAGCATCCTCCCGCACCTGGGTGTAGACCAATAGCGACCCTTCATTGCCATCCACCAGCTGTGCTGCAGTAGATGCCGGAACACTAACTAGATAGCCGACACCATGCACATCCACGATCAGCTGATCCTTGGAGATAAACTGAATCCTGCCACGTAGTTTTCCGATCATAGACCCCTACCTACCCTTCGACTTCAGGCCATGGGCTCGGCATGTTGAGATATCCGTGCCATCGTCACACCCAAATGAGCATGACAGACGGCTATAGCTAAGGCATCAGAAACATCATCAGGCCTAGGAACATTTTCTAGGTTGAGCAAAGCTTTAATCATAAACCCCACTTGCTGTTTAGATGCCCGCCCATTCCCAGTAATGGTCTGTTTCACCTGCAAGGGTGTATACTCGGCTAGCTGTATTCCTGCCTGAGCGACAGCCAGCAAAATTACACCCCTGGCCTGGCCAACTGCCAAAGCGGTAGTCACATTGGTGTTAAAAAAAAGCTGTTCAACTGCTACCACATCTGGAGCGGTCGTTTTGATCAGTGCCGAGAGCTGGCTGTACAAAACAGAAAGCCGGACAGCTGTATCCTCCCCTGCCCTGGTACGGAGTGTGCCATAGTCAATAGGTGCTAGTCTGTTTCTCTCGGCCCTAATCAAGCCATAGCCGGTGATCGCTGTGCCTGGATCGATTCCCAATATCAGCAAGGGTTACACAACCTTTTCTAAGCGCGCCAAAAACTTCTGCTACATCTCTCTGTCCTAGGGGAAATTTGCTCCCCACTCGAACAGTTATTCCATATCCGGGCAGCAAATTCCTGCTACCCCGAATGGTCCCAGCAGCAGAAGCAGTCTACCATCAAGCGCTTTAGCCTATGATACAAAACCCTTATTCGCCACGCTCTCTTAAGCTCTCAAGCAGCAGTGACAGTTCCTCTTCACCATTGAAAGGGATTCCCCGCTCAAGGTTGCGAACCTCAAAATCCGGCAACCCCGAAATAGGAATACCCACAACCCGCACTAATCTCTGGTAGATCTCAGGTCTACCTCGGAATACGGCCACCTTGCCCTCAAAGACGCCTAGAAATGAAAGGTGGCCATATAGTGCTTCCATATGGGTTTCAAGGATCCTCACTGTCAGTCGTTCCGGTGCAAATCCTACAATCCGCCACTCGGGATGAATGCTCTTGATTTCCCCTAGTGTTCTTCCCACTAGATCCTCGGGAAGGGCAGAAGTAGTGATCGACAACACCTGTCCCGCATCAGAAACCACCGTCTGCACCAAATCTGCCTCTGACAGCAAATACAGCTCGGGCCCATCAGGATTCTCTTCTGATGATTCCTCGAAAGATGGTTCCGTAAGCCCGGTGTCAATGGTCTGTTCTGCATGATCCTTGACCTTTAGGGGGGCGGGAGCAATCAGTGCTCCCTTCCATACCCAAACAGTCAATCCAAAGCCGAGACAGAACGACAAGACGGCGACACCCAGCAGCAACCATTTATGCCGTGCCACCATATATACCATCTCCCACAAAGATTATTCATGGTTATGGTCTCCTACTGGCGGAAACTTATACCATGGGAGAGGTATAAGAAAACCCGCTTCTTAAACAAGCGGGCCTTTAAAAGTTAAGGTTTCAGCAAACTAAGCCCCTAGGCTCCCTCCAAGAGTGCTTCCTCATCGATATCGCCGTTAGCATAAACCTCTTGGATATCATCAAGGTCTTCTAGGGCTTCCAGAAGTCGTAGGGCTTGAACTGACTTATCTTGGGGGATCTCAACAGTGTTAGTGGGAATCATGGTCACTGCCGCATCGTCAAACTTGTACCCCGAGCTTTCCAAGGCCTTTTTCACCGCTTCGAAATCCCCTGGTGCGGTGATAATCCCGATATATTCCTCATCCACTTCTATATCCTCGGCACCATTTTCAATGGCTTCCAACATTAGAGCATCTTCATCAACTGCTGCAGCCTGCTTATCTATAGCCAATCGGCCCTTCTTCTCAAACATCCACGCCACACAACCACTCTCCCCCAAGCTCCCCCCATGCTTGGAAAACACATGTCTTACATCACTGGCAGTGCGATTGCGGTTATCGGTGAGCGCCTCCACCAAAACAGCCATACCACCAGGCCCATAGCCTTCATAGATAACCTCTTCCAGGTTCTCGCTTTCCAGTTCTCCGGTTCCCCGCTTAATTGCCCTTTCTATGTTGTCATTAGGCATATTATTGTTGCGGGCCGTATCCATTGCTAATCGCAACCTAAAATTGGACTCCGGATCACCCCCACCTTCCCGGGCAGCAAGGGTGATCTGTTTAGCCAACTTGGTGAATAACTGCCCTCGGCGAGCATCCTCTTTACCCTTTCGGTGTTTGATGTTAGCCCACTTGGAATGTCCTGCCACACAAACCACTCCCCTTCCAATCCCCGGCTGGCGCCCATGTCCCGTCACCTATTTTATCATACAGATACCGGTAATGCCAGGCGCAGTCATCCTACGCCACCCCTACAGTAGCTTTACGCCCAACATCTTAACCATACTTTCCGGTCGCACCAGTTGACGCAGAGGGCTAGGCAGGATAGAAGGTACACCGAGTGTTTTGAGGAATGTATTTTCATAGCAACTACATGGTACCATATGGTAAAGGATTTGTCAAACGCGTGTTCGCCTTTCATCCCCGGAATGAATTCCGGGGTTTTCCCGGCGCGGATCTATAACCATAATAGCAAGCTAACCTTGGAGAGTGCAGGATACATAAGCAAGACCAGGCTGCTGTGTGTTGAATTCTAGTGATCGCAGAGGCAAGACGCCCGTAAAGAATTGTACAGGGTAGCACCAAACAGCTGAGCTTACCTCGATGCGAAGCTTAGCCATTCTCGCCATTCTTCAGTCGATGACGGAAAGGAGAAAGAGCCGCTGCTTGCCTGAGCCGCTTAAAGATAAGCAAGTACAAACCCCCGAGAAACAGGGTCACGCTGAGGGGAGAGGCGATCCTCAGCATGATAAGCGTATTGTAGACCCCATGTAGAAAGGCGGCAAGGATTAAGCCGCTAATTGCCTTCCACGCCGCTCCCTCGGTGGCAAACCGAGCCAGTCCCAGATGGTAGCCACCTAAACCCGAGAAGGCTCCATGGGCGAGGGAGCTGATCAATGCCCGGGCTGGAGCGATCTGAATCCCAAAGGCTAAGGTATATAGCATGTTCTCTACTGCGGCAAACCCCAAGGCCGCCGTAATAGAGTAAATCATCCCATCAATCACTTCGGTGAACTCTGTTTGGCGATAAGCCGCAAGGTAGACCGCTAGCAACTTAAGAGCCTCCTCCCCAAGCCCGACTACCAAAAACGCAATAACCATTCGGGAAACCGGGCTGCCTGTCTCCATCACCATCCGAAAGGGCTCCTCCAGTAGTATCGCCGGGATAACCGCTAGCATTCCGGCCAAAAAGGTGACAGCCAAAGCCCCAGGTGGTTCTTTTTCATAAAGATCCTGCTCCCGAAAAAGCCATACCCACACCAAAGCTGGTACCAAAGAAACGATGCCGAGTACTATCAGTCGCACGGTGATTCCCCTTTACAAAGCAAAAACCATACGCGAAATACCATTCCCCGTATGGCTCCAATCCATGCCACTCTTTGACTTGGTCTATTTCCCCAGAGCTTGATATAGATAATCAAGGCCCGCGGCAAGTGATACACCTACACCCAGGATTATCAGATATGTAGAAGCCGAGATGCCAAGGATGCTGCCTGTAACCCCCACGTATAAAAGCACAGTGGCCATTTTGCCAAGGTTACTGGCAGGGGTTACCTTGCTTTTCGAAACTAGAAGCACACCGGCCCCCACGATCAAGGCGATCTCCTTAGCCGCCAGCAATGCTGCCAACCATGTCGGCACAGTTCCCCGTGATGCTAAAGAAAACACCGCCGCTAGCATGATCAGCTTATCTGCTAGGGGATCGGCTAGAGTACCAAACCGCGATACTTCATTACGAGAGCGGGCCACATGGCCATCGAGAACATCTGTGATACCGGTAATCACAAATACCAGAGCAATCCAGCGGGAATCCATTCCCTCCAAGGAAAACAGATAGAGAAACAAAGGCACTGCTGCTAAGCGCAGTATGGTAAGCAGATTAGCAAGAGTCAACTTAGCACCTCCCAACAGCGACAGCCATCGCATATAGCCACCACATACAGCCATTATACACCACTCCCGCTATCCTGGGAACAGTCTTCATCGATAACCCATAATGTAGACGCCACCCCCCTAACCTATGACCGCCAACCCAATCAGTAGTAGAATCCCGGTTCAGACGACAGGGCGTCCGAGTATCTTGAAGTGACCATGGAAAGGAGGTGACACAACGATGGTACGACTCCAGCAACAGCCTCCCGAAAGCTGCACCGCAGAGCTTGATGAGCAGATCTGCACCACTTTTACAGTCACTTTCACATTGGATGCCGCCAATGACGTAGTTGATGTAGACTGTCTGGGCCCGTGTCCATCTGTACAGGCTTGCGTTTTCAGAATCACCAACCCTGTCACAGGTCAAACAGCCACTTACTTCATCACTCTAGATAGTGTGCAGCAAATCGGGAGTACTCAACGCTGGTGCTATCGGGTGAGAGTTATTGGCGACCCGGCACTAAGCCATTGGGTGCTTGAGCTTTGCAATCCCCCGCCCTTTGTAAGCAATGTTACCAAGAATGGAGTTCCTATCACGTTCTCGGTTGGACCTCAAGCCGACTTAGGTGGACAGATCGGGATCAAATTCGATGTCGGCACAACGCAAGCCGAAGGGGATGTCTTTTACTGCTTTGATGTAATCGGACAGTTTGGCCAGGTCCTCAGGGATGTGGCTGCTAAGGGTGGTCCAGCACCAGCAACTCTGAATCCCGATTGTCAGCTGGGACCTGCCTGCCCTTGCCCTTGAGCTACTGATGCAATGGAGCCATCCTTCACACAATCGGATTCAACTCCTGTAGCGAGGCGGGAGCAATGAACGTAATCTGGATTGCAGCCTGGTTCCCTCAGTAGACTCTTAAGGAAACCATCGTATTAGAGCGATGTGAGGAGGTGAGATATATGGCAAAGCTACAGCAGGTTGAGATCAACCAGTGTGTTGATGAGTTTAATGAGCTCATCTGTGTCACCTTCGAGGTCACCTTTACAGTCACAGCCGATGCGGAGGTAACCGATGTCAATTGCCTTGGACCGTGTCCTGAGGTAGGCTAAGCGCCCCTAGGGTATTGTGGGTTGCACCATCGCAGCTTTCCTTGCCATGTGGCTCCTAGGTAGTATCCTAAGCCATGGTAAACGCTGCCAGATGCAAGGCCCCGGAGTGCACAGCCCACGGGGTGTGCACTCCCCATATCGTGTTATGCAAAGGGGGTAGGAGCATGTCTGCAAAGAAATCAACTACTGTCACCTTGCAGCGCTATTACAAGGTGACAAAAACATCCCCTGAGCCTTTGCGCCCGGAGAACATACAGGTTAGTGTAAGTCAGGGGAGTTTCACATCTCCAACTGCAGAGAACCGTCCCAATTTCATTGCATTAGCTTTGCTTTGGGCCCATTACCAAGCATACCAGCTGGGAATCCTTGCCGAGGATTTACCTTCCCCATGGGAAATTGTCGATACTTTGGGTTCTTTGCAAGATGAAAGCAATCCGTGGATCAGGTTCCTAAAGACAGTGATCACAGACAAGTCGTGGGTAGATTGGATCCAAGATCCGACAGAAGTGAGACATCGCACACTGGAGGCTTTCGCCCTTACTCAAGGCCCTGAATTCGCCGATACCCAAAGCCCTGAATATGATGATGATGATGACAACGAAATTGACCCAGTTTTCGAAAGAGAGGAATAGTATCAATATGCTAGAGATAGTCATATTTGGCTCCAAAACCCATAGTACCTGTTATGGCTGAAAGGGTCGAATCCGACCTCAGGCTGAGGTTGCCGCATTTTACCTAAGACAGCTTAAGCTGCACTTTCCAGATCAGCTTTCCCTGGTCTACGCCGACATCGACGAACCAGTGCCAGAGCATCTAGCTAAGGCAATGACCTGGGCCAAAGAACATCCCGATTCTCTCCCTGCGGTCTATGTTAATGGTCGAATCGCCTTATCTGGTCGGTTTACTTCTCGGAAGGTCATCGAGCTAGTCCGACAAGAACTCGGTGCAGAGAAGTAGCCATTGCCTTACTTGATCAGGGTGTTAGTTGTCTGGTCAGCACAGTATTCTACACAAGTATTGACAAGTTCCACCTAACACAAGAACCCAGCAGGTTCCCCCACTGGGTTCTCATAAAGAAAAACCAAACTAGATTGGCCTTAGGATCATGGTGGAGATGAGCGGGGTCGAACCGCTGACCTCCGCCTTGCAAGGGCGGCGCTCTCCCAATTGAGCTACATCCCCATCTCATTAGGAGACATTAAGCCTGAGCTTAATGTCTTTGGATTACTGGTGGGCTTAGGTGGATTCGAACCACCGACCTCACGCTTATCAGGCGTGCGCTCTAACCAACTGAGCTATAAGCCCGTTGAGGTAAAACCCTCAAAGCTAAACAGCAGAGAGTTTTGCGATAGCAAAATCTCTTACATCAAAATATGATGTGAAGTGCGTTCATGAACCTGGTAGATTTCTCTACTAGGCTAACTTTCCTTAGAAAGGAGGTGATCCAGCCGCACCTTCCGATACGGCTACCTTGTTACGACTTCACCCCAATCATC
>JAAYSL010000140.1 GCA_012518315.1 Bacillota bacterium
GTTGTGCTATGACTGGTGGTATGAAGGCTCCCTAAACGATCCCTTTCATATTCGTGTTGACGAGTCGTCATTTTCCATGCCGTGGCCGCTTTTTCTCTGTGGCGATCCGGCCGGTGGGGAGTCGGCTCAAGCATGGCTAAAACATGCCCATGATGTGGGCTGTTGGGGGCAAGTGGTCGTATCAGATCGGCACGATTGATTTGATACGCCTCGATGCCCACCGAGGATTGTTTTTCACCACAGGGAACAAACGTAAGCGTCAAGGTAACGCCACCTAGAGGCCCCTTTGTAACGGTGAGATGACTAGCTTACCGCTTCAGAAGGGGCCTATGCCAGGAAGATAATCTGTTTTCTCCCATAGATCACATCCCCACCCCTATGGATTCAGCTCCAAGCCTATCCCATACAGTCTAAACTGTGCTATAACTGCCTTCTGCCTATTGGTTTTCCACAAACTGACCAAGGGCTAGCACTGCTACAAGGAAGAGATGCTCTCAGACCGTTAAATTAACTTATTCAAGTGGCAAACAGCTCAGGGAAGTAGCAGAGGATCTCGGTGTTAACGCCAGTATGTTGGGGCGCTGGCGTAGGGAGATGAAAGAGAATCCCTATGCTTGTTCCCCCGGCGCTGGTAAATGTCCAATATCCTTCCTAGCATCATAAATCCTCTAAAGTGATGTGAACATCACCCACTTATCTCTAGACGGGATATTTCTTCATAATAGGATTTGATGTCTGGGATTATCTCAGACCATTTGTACTGCTCGGCAGTTGCCAACCCGTTATTCACCAACCTGTCTCTCAGTAACTTATCTGCGTATACCAGACCCATTGCTTCTGCCAATTCCCTTGGCTTCTTGATGCTACATATCAAGGCATTTACGCCATCTTTGGCATATTCTCTCACTCCAACATTATCAGTTGTTATGACGGGGCACCCGCAAGCCATGGCCTCCAGTGGTGGAAGAGAGAATGATTCATAGTGGGAACCAGACACATACATCAGTGCACCTCTATATAGGTCTCCTATTGTCCCTTGGCTAGGACTGACGAATACTTCGGAGACCTCTTTAGAGACGCGAGAAGGCTGAGTCGGTGTAATCCAGATCAAGCCGACTCGATTGGTTGGCTCTAGCGACGTGCAGAACAAACGATATGCTTCCACGATATCTTTGATGCCCTTAAAGGCGATATCACCACTACCCAACATGAGAATATATGGATACTCTACAATAGGTCTGCTATGGCCAGCATGGAAAATACTCTCATCGATTGAGTTTGGGAAAACACGAGCTTCTCTTCTGAACCTATCCTTGATCACGGCGGCAGTTTGATTCGAAACAGTCATGACGAAAGGAGCTAGCTCATATTGCCGAGCAATAAACTCTTCGATCTTGGGGGATAAGCCCGCGGTATCATACAAATGCGAATCGCCCTGTTCAAAATATACCACAGGGGCTATCTGGGCATCGATACACTCTTGAATGTGATCCCAGTAGGTAGCAACAATCACATCACACTCTGGAATGCCTCCAGCCAACTCCTTCTCGAACGGCACCTCGATGTATTCGCAAAGGATAGGAAACCATTGGGGTTTAGGGAAATGACAGATAATCGTCACCTTTACTCCAAGCAAAGTCAGTCGATTAGCATGTTCAAAGATAATCTTGCTTCCCCCACACACTCCGACATGAGCCATTACATAGGCCACATGAATACAATCAGTCAGACTTGTCCTCTGCACCAAGACTTGTTTCTTGGCTGACCCAATTTGTGATAATCTCCTCTTGAATTCTCCCTTTCTCATTGCGGGTACTGCTTCATTCCACAATCTCGATATAGCATCATTGGCGTCCGAAACAAGATCAGCATCAACAGACCTTGATTTTGCTAAGGAGTAGAATCTGATGGCCTCGGAGACTTCATTGTTCAGTTCACATAAATATCCCATATTAAACAATAAGTCTTCATTAGACGGTTCCAGCCCTAGTCCATCCAAAAGAACCTCCCTAGCCTCGTCTAGACGCTGCTCAGCAAGGAGGATTATTGCTCTTGCAGAGCATATCTTTGCATCAATGCCCACTATATCCTCATACTCAGCAATAAGCATCTTAGCAGCCTCAAATTCACCTGAGCTGATACAGCTCTCTATAGCCTCGAGCACATGCTGCCTGTGGGCTTCGAACTCCTTACGCTGTGAGTCTAGGTTCTCACTGAGTTGATTCTGTAGGATCTCGATTCCTCTCTTCATCGAGTTATCATAATGCAGAGCCTGCCGTAGATACCGTGCGTATTTAGCCTTATCTGACTCATAGCATTTATCAGCCTTCAGCATATAGAGGAGGAAAGCATCAGGTTCGGTCTTCATGAACTCGACTTTTTCTTGCTCAATGATCTCTGGGTGGTAAAGTGTCTGCAGATACTGGATCCCACTTTGTGCATATATGCTAAAAGCCGATTCATACACATCATCTGGCAGACCGTTAACCACCAGAATACTACGAAGCAGGAAAACCTGTATTCGAAGCGCAGTAGGTTCTAGGCTGCTTGTCCATAGGTTTTGTTTTTGCAGATAGTCTACTAGCATAGTGCTGTAATCCCGTTGTTGGTCAGCAGCTAGGTACATTAGAAAACCATTGAGTTTAGCCTCGGACACACCTTGAATAAGCGGGAGAATGGACCGATCACGCTTGAGCCAGATCCAGAGAATATCACCATAAAATGTGGGTAGTTCTTGGAGGTTTAAGGCTTCTACTTCTGCGATCAACTGGTCAGATAGGTAGCTATCAGCTTCATCTAGAAGTCTGAGCCTATTGAGCAAACCATAGTCGCTGGGCTCATTTGCATAGAGTCTTACCCATGTTTTCTTTTCTTCTGTGGTCATGGTCAACCATTGTTGCTCAAAAGCAGATAGGAAGGAATCGCGTAGTTCAGGGAATTCGGCAACCTTGTTCTGACATAAGCTCTTTAGCTCAGCGAAGCTTTCCCTTTCCCTGTAAATCTCCACAACCAACGGAATTACTCCCTGGTAAATCTCCTTATCGGTGATCCTTTCGGCGTATTCCAAAGCTAGGTCATACTGCTCCTGTCTCTTATATATGACACATATGTATTGTAGGACATTCTCGTAGAATGCCGGAGTCCCATACGTGATGGACAAGTCGACTAGCCCCTCACCCCGGTTGAATTTTTCAACCGCCTCCAAGTACTGCAGAAAGCTGCTGAGTGCATCCTCATAATTGCCCAGATTAAGACAAGATACACCGCGATAGTAATAAAGGTCAAAATACCCTTCTCTGAAGGCACAAGCTTGATCACATATCTCTATAGCCTTGCGATACATCTTATTGGCACAACAGCTCTTTGCTAGACTAATGAAGACGAACATACGGTAATCTGATTTCCCTCTAGTGATCATGACATCGTATGCCTTCTCAATAGCCTTAAGGCCCTCCTGATGTTGCTTATACATGGCATGGGTTTGGGAGAGCTGAAACCAATAGTAGATATTCTCCGGATCTTGTTCTAGCTCTTTCTCAAGGAGTTCTGCATTTCGCCTGTATTTGTATTCCATGA
>JAAYSL010000141.1 GCA_012518315.1 Bacillota bacterium
ATCAGACTATAGATTTCACTTTTCGCCCCAACATCGATTCCCCGGGTTGGCTCATCAAATAGGATAACCTTTACCTCCTCTGAGAGCCATCTGGCCAATATGGTCTTTTGCTGGTTCCCACCAGACAAATTGGCGATTAACTGCTCCAAAGCCGGTGTCTTGATGGAAAGCTTATCTACAAAATCGATGGCGTTTTCTCGCTCAGCTCTCTCATCAATAACCCCAAGACGAGCCATGTTACGCCTTACACTGATATTGATGTTCTCCTCCACCGACAGTATGGGAATGATACCCTCTTTCTTGCGATCCTCTGGACAAAACACAATTCCATGGTGGATGGAACCACCGGGGTCTCTTACTGGAACCATCTTGCCATCTACCTTTATCTGGCCCATTGTAGATGGAGTAGCCCCATAGATTAGTTTCAACAGCTCAGTGCGACCAGCGCCTACCAGGCCAAAAATCCCGACAATCTCACCTCGTGCCACCGCCAGATTAGCTGGCTCAGCAATCCCAGGCCCCATCAAGTCTTCTACTTCTAGAACAGGTCTTCCATGCTGCCGAGGTGAGTAGTGGTATATATCCCCGATAGAACGCCCTACCATGTTTCTAATTAGGTCATCTTGAGATAGATCCGACATATTGCCATAAGTGTCGATAACCTTTCCGTCTCGGAGGATGGTAACCGAATCACAGATGTCGAATACTTCCTGCAAACGATGGGAGACATAGATGATCACACGACCCTGTCGTTTTAGCTCTCTCATGACATCAAATAGTCTATTGACCTCGCGATCGGAAAGGCTGCTGGTGGGCTCATCAAAGGCGATTACCTTAGCATCTCGGGAGAGAGCCTTAGCAATCTCAAGTACCTGTTGCTCAGCTATGGAAAGCGAGCCGACTTTAGCCAATGGATCGATATCTGCATCTAGTTCAGCCAATTGCTTGGCAGCTAGACGGTTCATCTCCCTTGTTTCAATTACACCGTAGCGGTTGGGATACTGACCCAAACCTAGATTTTCCGCGACTGTAAGTTGTGGTACAAGGTTAAGCTCCTGATAAATAATGGCAACCCCGGCCTGGATAGCATCACTAATGGAGTTAAAAACCTGTTGCTTACCGCCAAGGAGAATGCTCCCTGAGTCAGGTGTATAAACCCCACTTAGTATTTTGAGCAAGGTGGATTTCCCAGCCCCGTTTTCACCTACCAGTGCATGAATAGACCCCTCAGCTACTTCGAAGGAAACCTTATCTAATGCCTGTACACCGGGGAAGGATTTGCTAATGGAGTCGAATTTCAAGAACACTTCCTGCATAGTTCACCAGTCTTCCCTTTGTCTGTGATCTGGCCGAGGTTATCGGCCAGATCACACCTATTTGATTTCAGTACTACAGGTCTAGCCCTAGTGCTTTTGCCCTCTCTTTGTAGTTCTCACGAGTTACGAGCTCACCAGCAGTATAGATGGTCTTTGGTGGCTCGATGCCATCCTTAATCCACTTGTACATCAACTCAGAAGTTTCGTATCCGTGTCTGACAGGGCTAATGAGAGCACAAGCAAAATACCCGGTCTCCTCTTGCTTGTTCCATTCCATTAGGCCATCGCCCGCACCTATACCGATAGCAACAATGTCGTCGGCGGCATATCCCCGCTGCTCCAGGGCCCGCAAGGCACCTAGAACACCCTCGTCATTCACAGAAAATACGAGCCAGTGCTTTACCTTCTGGTGCTTTGCCAAAAGAGCACTTGCTGCCTCAAAGGCACCGGGAACGTCAGTAGTTCGCTCTGCCGCTCTGTGAATCTGATCCGCTGGAAAACCCTCGGCTATAAGTGCATCGGCGGCTCCATCGGTACGCTGTTTAACGGTGTCTAGCTCATCAAAGGTTATTGCCATAGCAGCGGTGTCTTCCACATTCCACCCACGGTTTAGAAATTCCTCATAAAGAGATTGACCAACCATCTCCCCGATCTTCCGGGCAGATATACCCATGTAATGCACATCCATGAATTCACCATCAGGGCCTACGAATTGGTCATCAACAGCCAAGACTTTCATGCCATAAGAATTGGCCTTGCTCATGATGGCTGGACCTAGGCGTGGGTCCGGCGTGCAAATGACAAATCCCTGAGCACCCTGGGCCGCCAGATTGTCTATGGCAGTTAGGGTTGTGGGGCCATCAGGGGTTCCGATCTTGATTAGCTCAAATCCATATTCATCCGCAGCCTGCTGAGCGAATTTCCACTCATTCTGAAACCACAGCTCCTCGGGCATCTTGACTAAGAAACCGATCTTAACCTTTTCCGGGGCGGCAAGAACCGCAACAGAGCCAAGCAAAAAGATAACAAGAGAGATAGAAACCAAACGAAGCCACTTATTCATTTCTTAACACTCTCCTTATTCTTATCCATTTTAAAGCTATTACCCACATACGCTAATACCCCAAAGCATTCCCCCTTCCCGTGGCCCAGTGATTATGGGTTGAAGCAATTCCTGTCCCTAATACAAGCCGCAGAGGAACCATCGGAATAAGCGCTGTGAAGCGCCTGTGGCTACTCTACTGTAAGACCGAGATGCCAGATGTAGAATACTCAGTCGGAAGTGCCGACACTTTATCACACCTGCTGGCAAAATCGCCCCGATCAAACGTCCCTGTATAAGGTTCTAGAGCCACGTCATCTTAACCGTAATACCCACCTTTACTGACTGACCAAAAACCTAAGCAGAGCAACTTTCCCTGTGGAAAGGATAGTCCCACCGCGTCTTTGGTCTTGGGGCTGTATACGGCTGCCCAACCCTCGTTAAGCTCATGAAAAACGAGATATTTCTCGTGAAAAGTAGGTATGCAGCCTACTTGAGCTTAGAATCAAAGCTGATGAACCTAACTGCTATAGCACAATAAATCTCTCCATGCCTTCAGTTGATAGTGATTGGGTACCTACCCCAGCGCTTAATGGCTTCATACAAAGCATGAACGTTGTCTACCGGTATGCCCTCATGGATCTCGGTGCTAGATCCCGCACAAAGCCCTCCGCTAGGAGCAATATCTTGTATTAGCTTTTTCACAGACTCCTCCACTTCCCTTGGGGTACCATGGGCCAGTACTGTGGAGCTATCAATATTTCCAAGTATGATAAGATCCGGGTATCGATCCCGTATTACCTTCGGATCCATTCCTGCTAAGGGTTCTAAAGGATTCAAGCCATCGATTTCCACGTAATTTACCAATTCATCAAGTACACCCATCAGGTCACCATCACTATGATAGAAACACTTGAACCCAGCCTTCTTAGCCGGCTCATATATATACTTCCACCTATCGTACACATGTTCTCGCAACCATTTAGGCGAGAAGATCGTGCCGGTTTTATAGGCGATATCATCACAGATGAAAAAAGCTGGCCCTATCGCGTTTTCCACATAAAGCTCCGCGAGATTACGGGCCCATAACGTCGTCACATCCAGCAATTGCTCCACGATATCAGGAGCATCATAAATCAATTCGCAAAAAAGAGTTGTCCCTGTATAGTCAAAGGCATCAGTAACTGGTCCCTCTGTTGCACCGATAAATACCAGATCTTCCCCGAAGACTCTCTTTA
Organism: Bacillota bacterium; assembly: GCA_012518315.1. Taxonomy (GTDB): domain Bacteria; phylum Bacillota; class Limnochordia; order DTU087; family DTU087; genus JAAYSL01. The sequence goes on from JAAYSL010000141.1 coordinate 3,597, forward strand.
TCTCCTTAAGTGTAGGGACATACCACTCGGCCATTTCCTTTTTCTTCGGCATCTGGGGCATGTTCCGTTTCAGGCCCTCTAAGTCATTAAATGGCCTCTGGGAAATCCAAGAAGTTCCTCCCTGGGGTGTGACTTTCCAACCATCCGGATCGAGCCCATAGTGTCGTTTCCATAGGTCAACCTTATCCTCCAGCCAATGCCTGTCGGGATCATATATGCCCCGGGTCACATCAATACCTAAAGTCCTCATGACCTGGGCGTTTTTCTCGATGGCAGTTCCACTACCACCATATCGCTCTATAAGCTCAGAATTACCCAGTAGATCATAGGTAATCACACGATCCGGCTCCTGGAAATTGATTGTTCTCAAGAATCTTTCGTGCCCATTCATCGGAATACCCACCCCTTCTTTCAACTCGTGCACGAGCACTTTTTGTGCCTAAAAAATAGCCCTTCCTAGGTGATGCCTACTCCGCTCCCCCATAGATTCCGTGGCATTACCTCGCAAAATAATGCTGGATTGTGTATATAACTCTTGGCTATCCGGGGCAAATCCTTCTGTCAAATACCTGAACATGAGCTTTACGGCAAAGTAGCCCTGGTCAAAGGGCTCCTGGCATATCGTTGCTTGTACAACATCATCCTTGAGCATCTGCCTGACCTCATCATCTAGATCAAAACCAACGATCTTTGCCCTATGTCTATGGTCAGTCTCTTTAGCAGCCTTTGCAACGCCCTTTAAGCCAATACCACTTGTGATATACATCCCCTTCAATTCAGGAATATCGTGGATAAGCTTTTTCGCCATCTTGTAAGCTATGCTCTCATTGTCGAGATATTCGTATGGACCCATTAGGCTGATGGCCGGAAAATACTCCTTGATTTGGTTACGAAACCCATCTAGCCTTTCCCGTAGCGGCAATACTTCAGAAAACCCGGTGAGCATCACTATCTGCCCACTGCCACCGACAAATCTACCTAGAAGATCTGCGGCAACTCTACCTGCCACTACCGAGTTCTGTCCGACATAAAAAAGCCGCTTGCTCATTGGTGCATCGGTATTGAAGGTGATTACCGGGATCCCTTCGGCAGCGGCTCGAGCTATGAGAGGATCCAACAAGAAGGAATGGGCGGGCGCCATGAGGATACCACTAGGTTGGTCTTCAACCATGGGATCAAGGATTCTATGAAGATACTCCACCTGTTTGGGCACATCGTGAGTAATAGTCCTATAGTAGGAAAGCCTTACACCGAAATCTTTGTACTCCTCTTCTGCAACCTTCATGCCTTCCTGGATCTCATCAAAGAAAGATGGGGGCTCGGAGGGGAAAACAGCCACGATCTCAAAATGGGGCTGACTGGCCAAGGTTCTTGCCAAACGGTTAGGCTCATACCCAAGCTCCTGTGCCTTGTTTAGTATGAGCTTCCTGGTTTCTTCTTTGATTTGACCACGGTTATTGAGGGCCCGATCAACGGTACCCCTTGAGAAACCGGATGCCTCAGCAATATCCTTTGTAGTAACCCGTCGTCTGGACATTCTAGATATCCCTACCTGTATTCCCCGATAATATCGCGTTCACGTGCACGAAAAGATGCAGATTTAAGCGCCCTTCAGACACAGGAATCACGAAAGGGTCAGTTTGCACAGTCAATATGTCGTACTTTTACTATACTCATTTCTATGACGTCTCGGAGATTCCTGCTTATTGAGAGATGCAATTCCTTGCCAGGTCAACCATCGGTAGTCTTGCCTGCAGTCTACAATATAATCCACATATACCGTCTTGGCTTTGACTTGATATAAGATGAGATACCGTTTTGCCACCAACATCCTGCGGTGCTTATTTGGTGGAACAAAGGCCGATTGCAGCAACGGGTTGCGACACATGCACCATGTTTCTTCTCACCATCAATTCAGTTAGTCCTTCTTACACCTTGCGCTTTGATTAGAAGGTTTTTTATCTGGATGCCGAATTCTTTTCTCGATATGCTCTTTTTCGCTTATTCCTAGCGAATCAAACCAGGAATCATCACCTGAAGCCTTAAGCTTAGAATTGGTGCCAAGAAAGTGGTGTTTTGACATGCTAGACAACAGCAACTGCCTTATTCGACTACGAGGACTTTTACCCAGCCTTAGACCTTCAGAGCAGAAAGTTGCAGAATATGTATTGGCTCATCCAGACAAGGTAGTCCACTTGTCCATAACAGAGCTCAGCCAGATTGTCGGTGTGAGTGATGCCGCCATTGTCAAGTTCGCCCAGAGAATAGGCTATAAGGGGTATCAGGACTTAAAGATCAACCTAGCGCAAGAATTACCTCAGACCCAGGAACCTGTGTATGGAGAGATTGAGCTAGATGATCCCATTGGCCTTGTCAAAGAGAAGCTTTTCCATGCCAATATTTTAGCTCTACAGGATACCCAAAACCTGCTGGATGATCGCGCCTTGCAGGCAGCAGTAGCCGCCATGATAAGTGCCCAACGCATTGACTTTTATGGTCTGGGGGCTTCTGGCATTGTAGCTGAAGATGCCCAGCACAAGTTCCTTCGCATCGGTCTAAACTGCAATGCCTACATCGATACACATATGCAAGCAAGTATGGCTGCCCTTTTGGGAAAAGGTGATGTCGCAGTAGGGATTTCCCACTCGGGACAGACCAAGGATATTGTAGCCGCCATGAACATTGCCAAGGAAGCCGGTGCTACCACTATCTGTATCACCAATTACCCTGGCTCAGAGATAGCAAAGGCTGCCAAGATCAGACTGTTCACTTCATCCCAAGAAACGACCCTAAGAAGCGGTGCCATTGCCTCCCGGATTGCCCAGCTTAGTGTCATCGATGTCTTATATATTGGGGTTATACTCAAAAGATATGAACCGACTATGGACTGTCTAGAGAAGACCAGGAAAGCTGTATCAGATAAGCGTTACTAGATTACAGCCTGAGGAAAGAGCCTTTCATGAAAAACCACCGAGAATCCAAAGAGGCAAAAATACCGGATGCCCACCCATCTAGCCTCGAATATCTAACAACGGAGTCGGCCATAGTCATGGGCAAGTTGGGAGTAGACCTCCCTACTGCTCAAGCCTTACTAAGCAAAGCAGGAGGCTTTACCAGAAAGGCCATTGCCCTTGGCCACGATTATAGGTAAATAGGTGATCAGTATGCAATACATATTGGGTATAGATTCCTAATTGCCGGTACCGGCTCTATTGCCCTGGGTATCGATGATGCCGGCAGCCAGATCCGGGTTGGAGGTTGGGGCCCTATCCTAGGAGATGAGGGTAGTGGGTACTCTATTGGCAAGGCAGCCTTGACTGCCATCCTGCGGGAGCATGACGGATGGGGCAAACCCACATCTTTGACAGGCCGAGTGCTTTCACACCTAAGCCTCACAAATCCAGAAGCACTTATCCCCTTAGTTTATCAAGGACCCCTAAAGCGGCCAGACATTGCTAAACTTGCGAAGATCGTCTTGGAGGAGGCCTCCCAAGGTGATCCTGTTAGTCAGCATATTATTATTGGGGCAGCAAAGCGGCTAGTGGAGATGATAGGGACTGTCCTAAATCGACTTGGTGTAACTAATAGACCCACCACTATTGCTGCTACAGGGGGGCTGCTTAGACCTGGTAACCCCCTGTGGCAGGCAATCGATCAGCAGCTCAGCCACTCTTACCCCCCAAGCCATTTGACACCGCCCCTATTGTCGCCTGTGCTTGGGGCTATATTACTGGGAAGTGATCTCATAGCTGCCACATCTCCATATCATGATTTCATGGATAACCTTACGCGCCATTCCCGTAGTATTCTCTAAAGGTTTTTGATAAACTGTAGAGAAGTAATGGCCTTGGAAACTTCGGGTTTGAGTCTCCGGCTCACTTTTTGCTTTCCTGAAAAACACTCTACAAAACCGACCACGATAAGGAGTGCCTCCTTTGCCTTTGTATAAACGTAATCTCTTGGTACTATCCATCAGTATTTTTCTAACCACCTGCAGCTGGAATCAAATCTCACCTTTTCTGGCCCTTTATATAGAATCCATGGATGCCACCGTCAATATTGCCAGATGGTCAGGCCTAGTTTTTGCCGCACACTTTGTGTCTGCTTTTTTCGCGCAGCCCCTATGGGGCAAGCTCGGTGATCGAGTGGGCCGCAAAGCTATGGTGATGCGAGCCGGTTTCGGCTTGACTGTGGTGTACTTTGGCCTAAGCATGAGTACAAAGCCTTGGCATCTAGTTGGTTGGCGGTTTGCCAACGGCATTCTTACAGGATTCGTCCCCGGTTCAATTACTCTTATTGCAACCAACACTCCCGAAGACATGGCAGCCCGGGCTGTAGCCATTGCCCAGAGTGCCAGTGCCGCGGGCAGCATGATAGGCCCGGTGCTTGGGGGCATCTTAGCTGGCATCTTTGGTTACCGGCTATCGCTGAAGGCATCAGGTATTATCTTGCTTCTTAGTACCTTGGCTGTGGGCCTATTGGTGCGGGAAGAGAAGACAGAAACCATCTCAGAGCGCTCCACCATTAAAGAAGACCTGGAAATAGTTTTTGAGAGCCCCGTCATGCGGGTAGTGCTGGTTACGATTCTGCTCGCCAATATTCTCACTCTATCGGTAACCCCAGTCCTCACACTTTACTTGCGAGAAATTGCGCCGACAATGTCCGGTGCAATCAGTGGTGCTATCTTCTCCTTGCCTGGCATTGCTTTCGTACTCACCGCCTATCGGTGGAGTAACTGGGGAGAACGGCAAGGTTTCGATAAACCAATTCTTGTAGGATTTATTGGGGCGGGTACAGCCATGGCGTGTCTCGCTTTGGCCCCAAGTATTTGGTGGTTCGGTACTGGTTACTTTATCTATGGCCTTTTTGCAGCTGCTTTAGCTCCCAGTGCCGCCTGCTTGATCGCAACCAAGATTCCCGAGGAATTCCGGGGAAGGGCTTATGGAGTGCAACAATCAGCAGGTATGCTCGGGGGCCTCATCGGCCCCATCGCCGCAGGTTGGGTGGGAGATCGCTTTGGTCTGAATTACATCTTCATCTTTACTGGAGCAGTCTCTTTGGTCGGAAGTCTGTGCCTTCTGCAGCTTTTTCGCCACATCCGTCATCTAGTGATAAGAAAGCCGAAGACCACGCAAAGTCCGTAGCCTCCAGTTAGCCCAAATCCCAGTTAGCCCTAACGCCGAAGCGACAATACACTCCTTGCGACGGCTCCTAGCCTGTTAACTGATTTGGCACAACTTCTCCTCTATATTCTCATCAACACTACACATAGCTACACAGCGAAATATCACGCTACACGCCGAGGTAGCGCAACATTGAAATCGTCAAGACCATCAATGGCCTAAAACGGCTAAAACCGCCAAAAGAGAACATCGACTCTACTGGCCCATCGAAGTAGAATGTCAATGAATTAAAGGCACCTTGCGTGCTATCTTTCATAGACAAGGGTGATACCCATGGGCCTTAAGATCGGGTTAACCTACAATCTCAAATCTGATTGTCCCCAGGAAATGCAGTCAAATGAAGATGCCAGTGCAGAGTATGAATCCCAAGATACCGTAGAAGGAATCACAACAGCCCTGGAGCAGCTTGGTCATGAAGTTACTGCTTTACCGTATAATCCCTCCCTGCCCCGGAAGCTTGAAAACCTCCGACCGGATCTGGTTTTCAATATTGCCGAAGGCTGGTCAGGGCGAAACCGGGAATCTCTGGTTCCAGCGCTCCTTGAGTTCTTCAACCTGCCATATACAGGTTCGGATCCACTGACACTTGGCCTAACCTTAGACAAGTCTCTCTGCAAACAGGTAGCTAATGCGGCTGGCATCCCTACTGCTCGGGGAATCCTGATCAAAAACCCCAACGATACGCAACTTGGGCAATTGCAGTACCCGGTGTTCATCAAGCCCAATGCAGAAGGTTCTAGTAAGGGTATCCGTAACTGGTCCCGAGTAAATGATCCTGGAGAACTAAGGGAAAAGCTAGCTTGGCTACTTAGTAATTACCAGCAACCTGCCTTAGTTGAGGAATTCTTGCCCGGGCGAGAATTCACTGTTGCCCTAATCGGCAATGACAAACCTTGCATACTACCGATCATGGAGATCTTGCCAGGTAACGAATGCCCCAAAGGTTCTCGCTTCGTGTATTCGTTTGAGACCAAAAGCGGCAATCTTGAGCGGTTTTCGTGCCCCGCTATGGTTGAGCCACATCTACTAGATGAGATTAGGCAGATGGCAATGCAAGTCTTTCAGGCACTAGAATGCCGCGATGTAGCTCGAGTTGACATACGGCTAGATCGGGAGGGTGCTCCCCGCTTTCTTGAGGTCAACCCTCTCCCAGGCCTTTCTGCTGTAAGTTTGTTGACGCTACAAGCCCAGGCCGCCGGGTTGAGTTTTGCTGAATTGATTAAGGCCATTCTCTTGGCCGCCATTGAGCGTTATCCCTATTTGAAAAATAAAGCTTACTTGAAGGAGGCCGCTCTCGGCTAACATGGAAACACTTGATTCCTGGCAATGGCAAATGACTAATAGGATTACCGATATATCGTCTCTGCGCAACTATGTGGAGATAAGTGACAATCAGGCCGGCGAGATCGCCGCTGCCGGGGCACACTTTCGTTGGTCCATAACCCCGTACTATGCTTCGTTAATGGATAAAAAAGACGTCAACTGTCCCATCCGGATGCAGGCTATACCTTCCATCCTGGAACTTCGAAATCACAATGGTGTACAAGATCCCTTGCAGGAAGAAACCCAATCCCCAACTCCGGGGCTAATTCATCGCTACCCGGATCGGGTCGCTCTGACTGTTAGCTCAGAGTGTGCTATGTACTGCCGCCACTGTACCCGCAAGCGCTTTGTGGGCCAACCGGTGCAACGCACCACCTGGCAAGCTATCCAGGCGGGGATCGATTATGTTAGGAAAACAGCATCCGTCCGGGATGTGTTAATCACCGGTGGAGATCCCTTTATTCTCTCCGATGATCGACTGGAACGAATACTAAAAGCTCTGCGTACCATTGACCATGTGGAAATTATTCGATTCGGTACAAGAACACCTTGTACCATGCCCCAGAGGATCACCGATAAGCTCTGCGATATGCTAGCGAAATACCATCCTATTTGGGTCAATACTCATTTTAACCATCCTAGGGAGTTGACGGAGGAGGCAGCCAGGGCCGCAGATCGGCTCCTTAGAGCCGGGATTCCTGTAGGCAATCAAAGTGTCCTGCTCCGAGGGGTCAATGACAACCTAGACACGATGAAAAGCCTACTGCATGGGCTCCTGAAGATGCGGATCAGACCCTACTATTTGTATCAATGTGACCGCATTATCGGAACAGAACACTTCTGGACTCCTCTCACAACTGGTTTGGATCTTATCGATGAACTCCAGGGCCATACCACGGGGCTGGCAGTACCGCAGTTCATCGTAGACAGTCCTCTGGGGAAAATCCCCCTCAGTCGGTCTAAGCTAGTGGAACTGACTAATGAGCATGCCGTACTTCGAAACTATGAAGGCCAGATCATGACTATTCCTTGCCAGGTGGAAGCCGAACCGACCCCAATGGCAATCTAGTCGATGACGAACCTAAAGTACTCTTATCTGGGAAGGGGTGTGCTAAGCACACCCCTTGTGGTCTTTAGATAGCTGCATCAAGGCCACGCCTATTTGCCTCGACTTCTTGCTATTTTGGCAATATGCTTCCACCGGTTCCTCTCTATGACTGAAGCTTTCTGCACTTGCCTTGCCGCCTGGTAGGCTAACTCCCGCTGCAATTTGTGAAAGCTTTCTAGCCTTCTTGCGTCGAGCCGCCCATCCTCAATGGCATCACGAACAGCACAGCCAGGTTCATTGTTATGCTGGCAATCCCTAAACCGACAATCTAGAGCAAGGGCTTCGATCTCCCCAAAGGTATCGCCTAGTCTGTCTTCTTCGCTCCAAAGCTGCATCTCCCGCATCCCCGGGGTGTCGATAATCATCCCCCTATTAGGTAACAAGAGTAGTTCCCTAGTAGTAGTCGTGTGCCTACCCCGATCATCATCGGTTCTAATCGCTTTGGTTGCCAGAACATCCCGGCCGATGAGACGGTTCACCAGAGTGGACTTGCCAACACCGGATGAGCCTAAAAGAGCTACGGTTTTCCCCCTAACAAGATACGGTTCCAACTCACCTAGCCCATCTTCCGTATAGCAACTCACAACTATCGCCGGGACTCCCACAGCTACTCGCTCTAGCTCTTGCAGATAGGCAGTGGGATCGGGACAAAGATCTGCCTTGTTTAGGACAATCACGGGGTTAGCCCCACTATCCCAGGCCATGATCAGATATCGTTCCATGCGGCTAACGTTGAAGTCACGGTTGAGGGAAGTGACTAGAAATACCGTATCAATATTGGCTGCTACTATCTGTTCTTCCGAGGTGAGACCAGCTACTTTCCTCGAGAATTTACTTTGGCGAGGCAAGACAGCGTGGATTAGACCTTTACCCTCATCTGGCAGTACATTTACGACCACCCAATCGCCTACAGCAGGCAGTTCATCTCGCTTCACCGCTGTGTACCGTAACCTACCCGTTACCTCGCCCCATAGCTCCCCATACTCCGCAGTGTACAGGATGTATATTCCTCTATTCTCACTGCCGACTCTGGCAGGTATATGCTTTCCGTTGGCATACTCCGCAAACCGGCTGGCAAAAAAGTCATTCCAGCCTAACGTATCTAAATCCAACTACGGATCTCTCCTTTTTCAATATCGCGATCTCTTCCGGATAACAGTTGTCCAACTTATATGCACATGCGGCGACCGACCGCCCTCTTGTCCAAGTCATATTACATCACTCCTAACCTGTTTGGAGGTGTCTCCCAATAGCGAGGCTTAAAGTGAGAGGATTACACCACCAACCCACCTATAGCCCTAATCAAACACCCCTAGTACATCGCGTGCCAATTGTATCACGGACTCTTAGTAGTTATCAACTATACTGCCAAGATTATCACGATTCACTCCTGCGCAATCCGCGGGGAGGAAGTTGACAAGCAAATAGGGAAATATGAATTACTAGCACACGAATGAAAGGAGTTTGTGCCAATGAGCGTCAAGAAACGGATCGCTGTTTTGGTGGAACGGGAATATGAAGATCTAGAACTATGGTATCCCTACCTACGCCTTGTAGAAGCAGGCTATGATGTTGCCATCGTTGGGCCCGAAGCCAACAAGGAGTATCCTAGCAAACACGGCTACATGATCGAGTCATGCATCGGCATGGTGGAGGCTAAGGAGCAGGATTGGGATGGTGTCGTCATACCGGGAGGATGGGCACCAGACCGGCTCAGGATTTATCCTGAGATGTAGAGTTGGTGCGTAAGACCGATGAGCGCAATGGAGTTGTGGCCGCTATTTGTCATGGACCCTCACTACTGGTCTCGGCGGATATCGTGCGGGGCAAGAAGGTAACATCCTATGTAGCCGTCAAAGACGATTTGGTCCATGCCGGTGGAAATTGGAGCGACGCGGAAGTGGTTATTGATGGTAATCTGATTACATCCAGAACTCCCCGGGATCTAGTACCTTTTACAAAGGCGATTCTGACTGCCTTGGGAACATAGCTTCCAGGTACTAAGAAAGCACCATTTTCGCTAAACTGAAAGTCAGACGAGACGGCCACATGAGCTGCTTGTGGCCGTCTCCTCAACCGCAGCTTACGTTCTTCACATTTCAACAGTCACTGAGACTTCTCCACTAGCTGTAGGCGTAGTGACTATCTCCCCGCTAGGCAGACTGATACGCACAGGCGTGTCTGCATCGATGCCTGACGCATGGATCCTCGCCTTGCGACCATCCTCTCCGATGATGAGCTCTGCCGAGACTTTCCCGTACCAGGTGACCCAGTTTCTGAATGCGATCCGGGCACCCGGTTTTATCCACTCTGCTGGCACGCCGCCAAACAGCACTAGCTCGCCTTTCCACTCCTCAACCAGCATTCCTCGCTGCAATAGCCACATCTCTGATGCACACCAGCCATGAGGTGTTATCTGATCAAACCGGTGGCAACCACGCAGTTGCTTAATGAGCGAAACACCATTTACCGCATTGCCTGCCTCTTCGAAGCCTCCACCATATTCCCGCCAACCATATAGGCCCGGTACGTCCTGGTGGTCAAGTCGGTACTTCAGCCCAAGCCAAGCCGATTGACGCAGGCCGAGTAAGAGTGCGTTATGGATTTGCCCTAGCTCAAAGTGGAGCCACCATCGTTCTGGAATGTAGGTGGTTTCATCTCCACGCTCCTCTGCCCACCAAGCCCTAAACCCAGGGACAACCTTGTCAGTATCGGTTTCCCACGCCCGTGTCGGCCAGACAAGGCTATTGACGTTTCGTTCGAATTCAAAGTATCGTGGTTCACTTTGAATGTAGCGCCATAGTGCTGCCCGCAGCTCTTGGGCTTCCATCTCATAGCTTCGGACATCAACTTCACGCCCAAGCTCCCGTGCCGCATATGCGGCTTCCTGTAACCCGCAAAGGGCCCATTGGCTCGTCTGGCCTTCACGAATCTGCAGATCCATTACACCCATGATGATACCATCCTTGGCAGGGGCACAGATTACACCTGCATTACGATAAGCGTGCATGAAGGGCAAGACTGGGCAATCCTGGACAATCTGGATCGGTTCCTTCGCCCGGCGCATTCGGAAGAAATAGTCAACTTTGCGTTTGATGGCTGGGTAGACACGCTCTAGCCAGGCACGGTCACGGGTAATCCGATAATGCTGCACTAAGGCCCAGATTCCCTGTCCCGGCGCATCAGCTTCAGCACAAAAACCGCCAAAGAAATCCTGCCGTACGCAGATTTCGGTTGTCTTCCTCGCCAGCTCATGAAAACCGGCAAGGTCAAAGCAGCGCATAATCATAATTCCGTCCCGAATCCACGGCAACGGATAAGCAATTGGAGCAAGGCGAACCTGGTCCCCCACTAAAGCTGTTAACATGTGTTGCATATTGGCAAAAAAGGCGTTATGAAAATCGGTATCAGGGACTTCCAGCTCCATACCTGCCAGGCGTTCCCGCCACGTCTCAAGGTGAGCCTGTACCCGCTGCTCATACTGATCTGGACGCATAGAAGCCGTACCAGGCAAAGCATCTGGTACTACGCCATAGGATTGCTGCGGGCAATCGAAACGCAAGCACCAGGTTTCCTGTGGCGAGAGCTTGATATCAAATCGGGCCAGGCCAAAGCACCAACCGTCTGGATCTGCGACTGTCTTGGCACTAGGCACCTTCCCCTCCCGAGCCAGAGGAGAGGGATCGCCCACACCACAGCCGACAGAGTCCGGGAATCGATGGAATCCAAGCAAAGGTAGGTTCCGCTGGGCAAGCCAGAAACTTTTTGCGTCATCCCCGACTTTCAGATCACGTACAGGGCCCCCAGCAGGTCCCAGGGATCGCAATGCAATGAAAACCTGGACGTTTTTCGTTTGAGCGGTGGAATTGCGGATCTGGAGGTTTCCACAGACCGCCTCCGATCTTTCCAAAGCCGTCCCATCCTGAAAAAGGCTGTGGCGAATCTCAAGACCCATAGCTAGCGTGTCACAATGGATTAAGGGAAGGTAACCGTCTTCAAAGGACCATTTAAGGGACTCAAGGGCTTGAGTCTCTGGAGCGAAAAAGCTGTCTTCATCTGGGAATCTGAGCCACCAAGCAACCCCAAATGTTCCGATCCCAGGTGAAAAAGCGTTACCTGGCTCGACAGTGGTCTTGGTCGCTTCGGGAGCACCCGGTTCGCCAAGGAAAACTCGCGTATCGGAACGAGGTGCAATCCATTCTGGGTTCTCTTGAAGCTTTTGTAGCGTTTCGCAAGATGCCATTTGGTTCTAATCCCTCCATACCGGATGCTCTCCTGCTATTGATTCATCGGACTAGCTATTTGCTGCCGGTTCCCTTCCATAAGGCAGTCACTTGAAGAAGAAAATCCTCGGCGAAATCCCGTTGATGAGATGGTCGCCCTATGGTAGGCGACCATCTCCAACGGTCAGTCTCGCATATTGCCTGACCTAGGAAAGAGCATATGGCATCAACTACTTGTACACCTTCATCAGGAGTTGGCTCATCTCTGCCTGAGCTTGGGCACCACCCGATGCGAGCCAGTCTTTGACGAACTGATCGTAAAGTGCCAATGCTTCTTCCTCAGTACCACTCTTGACAATGGCAGTGAAAGCTTGAGCAACTAGTTCATTACTGGTTGGCTGGAAGTAGCTCCACTCCGGAGACATAGTAAGAAGTCCATAGGTCGGCATCTGATACATGCCTTGGTTTGCCCACATCTGATCGAACCAGTCCCGATAGTCCTTACCCTTGCCATAGAGCAGAGACCAGTTTTGCCACTCTTGAGGAACCCAGCTGACGAGGTGGGTTGCTAGCGGGTGAGCTCCGGTATGCCCGGCCTCGGTGGGAAAGCCATCCTTAGCCCGCTGGTCAAGCATAACGATTTCTCCATCTTTCACGGTATTATGTACGCCCTCAACCCCAACAGCGGTGAGCTTAACTCCTTCTTCACTGACGAGGAAGTTTATGACCCGTGCAGCCGCCACTGGGTTATTGTGACGCATACCACCTAGCTGGCCTGTCCCCCAGAACATCGGTTCTGAGGTATATCCACGGCTACCGGCACCAGCATCCAAGGCAGGAAGTAACCATTCCTGAAAATCGGGATTAACTAGTTCCATGTCGTTCTGGATGCGACCGATATGTCCACCGCCCCAGAAAATAGCCGAGCAGGATGTACCTGAAACAAAAGCCGTACGAGCCACGTCATCATTCATTTCCCAAACGCCAGGATGAACCAAACCCTCTGCAATCATCTCCCGGAATTTGAGCAGTCCCTGTTTGACTCCCGGTTGTAGGGCCCAGTACTCGAAACCATCGTTTGCCTTTACCCAACCCGCGCTCGGTACACCATAGGCACCGACAAAAGCAGATAGAGCACCCTGGACTCCCCCGCTACCTGCAAAGACAACGCCCATGTCGTCACCATTGTCCTTACAGGTTTTCAGGTAATTGAAGTATTCACCAAAGGTTTCTGGCGGAGTCATTCCATACTTGTCGAGAAGATCCTTACGCACATGGATCAACCCACCATTGGGATAATCTCCATGTCCCCAAAATACTGGCTGGAAGTAGATCTTACCATCTATCTTGAGCTCGTTCAATGTAGGGTTCATTTCATACTGCTTAATGACATTAGGGGCTGCTGCTGCAACGTCCCCTTCGTAGGCCGCCAACACACCATCGGTCGCCCATCGCCTGGTGACACCATACTGATCAGGACCTACCACAGGGATAATGTCCGGCAATGTTCCACTAGCAATCGCCGCGTTAATCTGGTCTGTGAGTGTACCTGACACTACCACTACTTCGATATCAGTATTGGTTGCTTTCTCAACTTCCTTGAGAATGGGGTCCTTATCCCAGTCAGCCACGGTCTCCGAAGGGTTGGTTGTCCAGATAACCACCTTATCCGGGCCCTGTTTTGCAAAAGCTGTACCGGCCAAGATCATTGCACTCAATGCCAGCACCACAAACACAAATTGAAGTTGTTTTCGGGTAAGCATCGTTATTACCTCTCTCTCTGTCAATTGGTCACTACCCACCGCTCACCACAGATTGACTAGTCTGCTGTTTTCTCCTAAGTCTACACCACCTCCTCAAATCCCCCTCGGCAGTTGTTTGCACAGATATCTGACTAGGCTTCTTCTCTCCAGAACTACCCCTTGACTGACCCCAGCATAATGCCTTTAACCAAATGCCGCTGTAAGAACGGATAAATGATCAAAAGAGGAATGATCTGAATAGCAGCAACCGCTGAGATAAAAGATTGAGGTTCGATTCTTGCTCCTTGCCCTAATCCGAACAGCAGCGTACGGTTAGTCATAATGCTGTTCAGTAGTACAGGGGCAGGCTGCCACTCAGACGACACCAAGATACTTGGCCAGAAGAAATCGTTCCAGTGGAAGGAGCCGATCAAAAGAGCCAAAGTAGCAAACAGGGGTTTCGAGGTCGGCCAGATGATTCTCCAGAATGTACCGAACTGACTGGCACCGTCCACCAAGGCCGCCTCAATCACTTCCTGGGGATAGTCCGCGTAGTAAGATCGAGCGATAAACATGTTGAAAGAATTGATTAAAACTGGGATGATCATGGCCCAGAATGAGTTGAGCAGCCCAACAGCCCGTATCGTCAGATAATAGGGGATCATGCCGCCACTGACCCACATCGGGACAACGAAAAGGAAATTCATCACACGCCGCCCCCGTAAGTGTTTGCGAGACAAAGCATAACCGGTAAGCATCGTCACAATGATGCTTGAGATAGTGCCAACAAATGTCCGAAGAGCGGAATTGGCAAAGGCTCGGACAAGTCGAGCATTACTCAGAACCTGCTCAAAATAATCCAGTGTAAAACCAGATGGCAGAACGTGGACCGGTTTCTTCACATACTCACTGTAGGGCATTACTGCCATAAATAGTGTGTAGAAAAACGGGTAGAACGCTAGCATAAAGACCACTAGCAAAATGCAATAAATGGCGAATTTCGCTAACGTCAGCTTACCCATGGTTCGTCTAGGTGATCGGCTCACTGTATTACCCTCCCATAAGCGGCTATTTGAGTAGCCGTTACCCCGATTCTTCCTGCCCTAAATAAATCTCGCAAGGAGAAGATCCGTCTAGAACAACCCTTCCTGACCCAGCCGTTTCATGATCCGATTTGCACACGCGACCAGACCAAAAGCGATTACGCTTTGGAATAGGCCAACCGCTGTGGCTAAGCTATAGCGGCTTTGTCCCAACCCTAAGCGGTACGTAAAGGTCGATATGATATCAGCAGCAGCATAAACAGAGACATTATACATGGTGTAGATTTGCTCGAATGTCCCTCCCCCTCCACTGCCGGTATCAATCAAAAAGCCCACAAGAATGATCAGTATCGTGCTCATCATCGGCTTTATGCTCGGGATGGTGATATGCCAAGTCTGTTGCCATCTACTGGCCCCATCGATTTCCGCTGCTTCATAAAGGGCCGGGTCAATGGTTGTCATAGCAGCAAGATACAACACTGCAAAGTAACCACACCATTTCCATGTATCTTGCAGGACAACTACCCAACGGAAGATGGCCGGATCAGTAAGAAAGTTGACAGGCTTCAGTGCGAACACATTGACTAGGATTTGGTTTACGACCCCGGAACTCCCTAGGATATTTCTAAACATACTAGATATGATTACCCATGAAACAAAATAGGGTAGGAAAGTGGCCGTCTGAACCATCTTTTTGAACCAGCGAATGCGCACCTCGTTCAGCAGCAATGCCAGAATGATTGCACTTGGAAAACCAATTAGGGTTTGAAGGCCCTTTATGGTAAGAGTGTTGCGAACTGCAGTCCAAAACATCGGGTTTGAAAATGCTCTTCTAAACCATTCCAGACCAACCCATTCGCTGTGCATGATACCTCGGGCAGGAGAGTAATCAACGAAAGCAATAGAAAGGCCAAACATTGGCCCATAGCCAAAGATGAGCAAAACCAAAATCCCCGGAAGTGCCATGGCATAAAGCTGCCAGTTTTTCTGCAGCTCTCGCCGCCATGAACTGCCATCCTTCAGCTGCCCTGCAGCTGGCCTTCTGCTAGGTTGGGTTAGCTCTCTCTTTGATGTCGCCACGGAGTTCCCAGACTTGATCACTCGCTCCATTTCTCTTTCTTTCACAATTGCCTTGACTGCTGAAAACCACAAACTACATTTTCCTGTAGCGAAAACAACGGAAACGTTTCCATGTGTGTTCAAAGTATCGGCTCATTTTCCGAAACCCAAGTGTTGAGTGACCCTACTTGCTACAATCTAGTCCGCCCCTGACAACCGTGAAAAACTCTTGGAAAAACCCATCTGCATCCACTGTTCTGGCTACTTTGTGGGTTTTTGTTTCACTAGAACTATCCAGTAGTGCCATCCCGGCAAGGGACTCACTTACCAGCTCTATGCTTACCCGACCTGCATCGTACTGCATTAATTCAGGATGAAAGATAGCTACTGCTGCCAAGGGATCGTGGAAAGTGATCTCTGGACGGACCTTAAACCAGACCTCTGCTGCCTCCCGCACTAGATCCAGGACTCCTCCCCGCAGTTGATTGCGGCAAACATCTGCTGACAAGAGACACTGAGTCGTAACATCCAACCCGATTGCAGTGACCTGAAGTCCTTCCGCAGCATAGACAATGGACGCTGCGTGGGGATCAAGTATCATATTCCATTCGACGGGAAGTCCCATACCCCTAAGTGGGAACGAAAAGGCTCCTCCCATCAAGACCAGAGACTTCAGGAGGCTGGGGATCTCGGGATCTAGCCGAAATAGCAGCCCAATATTGGTCAATGGTCCTATTGCCAAAAGGGTGATTTCCCCTGGTCGACTGCGGATTGTATCCCTCAAAAACTTCACAGCAGAGTTAGGTTCAAAGCCCTGCCTATGAGGCCACCTGTCGAGAACCTCTTTCTGGGGTGCTATCTTCTGCCTCTGCTCGATTAACAATGGCTGTTCACACCCGGGATGAATGGGTATATCCGAACGGCCGACAGCTTTACACACGGCATCAGCCAGCATAGCCCTGTGAACTGGTTGACCTGAGACTGTGGTTATGCCCAATAGATCACACTGGGGCTGATGTAGAAGGTACGCTAGGCAGAGTGCATCATCGATATCGGAGCCTATGTCTGTATCGAGGAGTACCGGGATCTTTTCCAACATTTTCATTGCACTTCCCTTTCGCGACAGCTTGTTCAGCGGCGGCCCCCGAGAAAGGCGACACCAAGGATGTCTCACCTACCCAAAGGTTTCATCTACTTCTGCACAGCGAAATGGCTGAAGCAGGAACGCGCTAATCTTGCTCGAAATAACTAACTACAGACTGGTTTCTGCTGTATAGGGCGTTTCCCCTTTGGTAGAGATTGCTTGTGGCTTAACATGTCTTGCTAAAAAAGCAGGTGAGTATTACCAACTGGGGAAAAGAGAGGGTGCAACCGTGCCAATCAAGGTCTTGATGGATACAAACCTCGCGGACAACATAGATGAAGCCTTTGCTCTGGCCTTGGCGGCGTGCTCTCCAGAGATTGAGCTCGTCGGGGTGACTGTTCTGGAACCTGAGGCAGAGCTATTGACCCGGCAAGTCTTGGGAGCCTATGGCAAAACCAGTGTTCCTGTGTCTGTAGGCTATCAACAGGCGGTAACTCAGAATGTTTCCTGGTATAGACACCAGGCCAGCGATTCCTATGAAGGACCGATTTCGCCTCTGGACCCCACCAAGGCACCGCAGTTTATGGCTAGCAAGTTGGAGCAACATGGGAAGGTCACCCTAGTAGCCACAGCGCCCTTGACGAACATCGCCGCATTACTCCGAGAATACCCCCAGGCCGAGAGAGGTATTGAGCACCTTATATTCATGGGCGGTTGGTCAAGTCAAGCACTGCCGGAGTGGAATATTAAGGCAGATCCAGAGGCAGCCGAGACTATCTTTAGGACAGACATCCCGATCACAGCAGTAGGGTATGAGGTAACCCTTGGTTGCGCTTTACAGCGCCATCACTTTGCCCAACTCAAATCCACCGGAGCACGAGGCCCTAGGCTCCTGTCGAATTTGTGTGACTCATGGCTCCGCGGAGCCCGTAGCCCAGATCTCTTGATGCACGACCCCTTGACAGTAGCTTTGGCCTGCCAACCATCCCTAGTGTACTCTTCCCCCACAAGGGTGGGCATCACTACTGCGCCAGGTCCAAGTAGGGGAACCATTTACCTAGAACCACACCTTGGGAAAGAAATCGACCTATGCTACAGTGTCGATGCTATTGCATACATAGATTTTCTCCTGTCCAGGGTGGCTTTGCTTCCAACCGGTAATGCCACGGCCTCTGTAAACCCTAGTAGATGGTGCACCGAGGTGTGGGGGGCATATGAGACTACATACTATCCAGGCTGGTCACTGACAAACCAAAACAGCCACCATAGCTTAGTACTTCTGCTTTCTGGTAGCTGCTCGGTTAACATCAGGGGCCAGGAATACTTGGCTGAAGCGGGTTCCACCATCTATGTACCTGCCGATGAGTTTTATACTGTCTCAACACCGAAGGGAATGAGTGTTATGTGGCTCCTCTTCGATGCTTATGAAAGAAAAGCCCCACTAACACTTACTGAGATCAAGTGCATACCTGGACTACCCGTGCTTACCACCACCGGTCCCAAGAGCAATCTGTTCAGTCTCTTGGCTAAGAACATGGTGGAGCTCTGGCCCTATCCTTGGCGGGAGGGTAGCCTGCTATGCAAAGCCAATCTGCTTGAGCTGCTATCTAGACTGATATCTCTAGCCCGGGAGCAGGAAATTCAGACCCAAAGCGAGATCCAGATCGCGGTCCTCAATGGGAAATGGTACATAGAAGCCAATTTCCAAAAGGCTCTTACCCTAGACGAGATCAGCCATCATGTTGGCCTAAGCAAATACCACTTTGCCCGGAGCTTCAAGGATGAGTATGGAATCGCTCCGCTTCAGTACCAGCTCCATTTGCGTATGCAGCAAGCTAAGAAACTGCTGGAGCTGCGCCATCTAAACATAACAGAGATCTCGTCTCTCATAGGGTACTCATCTGTCAACGCGTTTAGTAGAGCGTTCCGACGTGAATTCGGGGCATCTCCCACCGAGTATCTAGCCAGCAAAGGGCTGACCTTACTAGAAGGTCAGAACCGAGATGGAGCAAGTTAAGACCACCTCTATCCCTTCACCACCGCTACCGTCCTTAACCTGAGCACTGGCTCGATGAGATCTAGCTGATTCTCGATTACCTCGTCAATATCTTTGTAGGCCCACCTGGACTCTTCTGCTACATCAGAGCGCCTGCGCTTACCCAGAGTCACACTTTGAGACTTCAGATCATCCACGACTTCTTCTACACTGAACTGCCGTGTAGCTTCCTTCCTACTCATCACCCGGCCGGCTCCATGAGAGCAACTATGGAAGGATTCTGGATTACCTTTCCCTTTGACAATATAGCTAAAGGAACCCATTGCTCCAGGGATAATCCCATATTCGCCTTTTCTCGCTCGAATAGCACCTTTGCGATGCACCCATACTTCTTTGCCGAAATGAGTCTCCAAAGCAGCATAGTTATGGTGGGCATTGATCTCTAGGTCAAGCTGGACATCGTCAATGCCAGCATGTTTTGCTAAGTTGTCAAAGAAAATCTTCTTAACACGCTCCATCATCAAGTGGCGATTCTCTCGAGCAAAACCCAAGGCCATATTCATCCATTCGATATACGCCTGTCCTTCCGCTGTATCGGTAGGCAGATAGGCTAGCTGCCACTCTGGTGGTATCGGTACAGAACGCTTAGCATTGAGATTTCGAGCTAACTGGTTAAAGGCTCTGCAGATCTGGAACCCCAGATTCCGGGAACCGGAGTGCACCATTATCCCCAGCCTACCATCATCATCAACTTGAAGCTCGATAAAGTGATTGCCACCGCCGAGGGTGCCTAATTGGTAATATGCCCTATCGATTTCCTTCTCTAGATTTGGCATACCAGCGGGAGCTTGGAACTGCTCTAGGATCGCTGATTTTTGTGGCTGCTTTTGATGGTCAAAACCCGTGGGGATACTCCGCATGATATCCCCAACCATTTTTTGGGCTAAGGTACCATTGCTCACTTGGATCTCATTGACCAGATCTGCTGGTACATCTGTATGGACGAAAGCGACTCCACATCCGATATCATTGCCAACAGCGTTGGGAATGATGGCATCTTCTGCTGCCAAAACACCCCCGATGGGCATGCCATAGCCTGTGTGGCAGTCTGGTAGAAGGACTATGTGGCGAAAGGCAAAGGGTAGATTGGATAGGTTAATAGCTTGTTCCATACAACTGGCTTCAACCTCTGACTTATCTCGGAGCCATACCTTGATCGGCTTTTTACCTGCATCTGGCAACACAAACACTTACATCCACCTCCTGGTGCAGGCAAGAGGGTATACCCCTATCTAGTAAGGGAAAACCCTATCTTAATGACCTGATTCGATTATCCATTCGATAACTGATACTACGAAAACATCCGTGGTTCTATGTGGAGTACTTACGAGGCCTACTAGCAGATACAGGTTATCATGGAACACGCTCTAGTGCAAATATTGCCCTAAACGTTCTTCGCAGCAATGATAGGCATTCCTGGAGAAAACGTGCCTAGCCCACTTTGCGGGTCGATTGTCTCCGTATGCCCATGGTCTATCGAGACTAACCGCGTCGGCCGGATCCGGCCACACCATCAGCCAGGAAATCACGGCTATCGCGGCTCGACTACTGATCGTGGTGTGAGCTCACATAGGTTTCCTTGCTGTCATATGCCCTCAACTGCTTACCAGTCTCTAGTATGGCTATGACATGGTGCTCCTGACCACGCCATGTAAACCGAGTGGGACAGCTCGGGGCCCCCTGGGATAGCGGTAGCGAGGAAACGGAACTGCTATCTATGGTGATCGGCTCAGATACAAACTCTTCTCGTCTGATTTTCATTTTGCTTAACCCCCGATAATACGCTACCCCCTTAGATATGCACCGTAGTCCAAGATGACGTTCCCCTCTTCATCGGGGGTCGTAAACCGAGGACAATTGTACAATTCAAAGAACCAAGGATTATCTGCGATAGACCACCCTGCCTCTTTAATCCTGGCCATACACATCTCATGTGCCTCCTGGCCGTAGAGTTCCCCGGTATCTTGACGGCCGTAAATCCAGCAGATCCCCACATCACTGGCAGGGATATCAACAGACATGTAGCCATCAGGCACAGGAGTGCTTTCGGAAAAGAACATACCAATCCAATACTCGAACTCCCCCACACACCGCATGCAACCGATATAGGCATCTCCACTCGCTGGTGCAGCCCCAAGCTGCTCTAATGGTTGGAAATAACCCTGCTCGAACCATTCGCCCCATTTCTGGCTGAACCCGCCATCTGGGTCTCTATCGATGTCGATGTATCTTTTCCCGATAAGGCGAAGTGGCGGAAAGCTCTCCTTGAACACTTTAATCACCTTTGCCATTTTCTAACCTCCCCAAAAACGTGTCTTGCTCAAACCAAAAGACATCATCCCGATAAATGCTATATAGCTGTGGCAGCTTTCTAATGCTCACCTCACGAATAGAACGCTCACATGTTCGAACTAGCTTTTCCTCTGTTCTTTCTGCCAAAGGACACCTATTCCTTCTCACACTCGGGATTCCATTGTTACAACAATCCAAGTCGTTTCAACTGAATTAACCCATCCAAAGTAAAGATTGGCCGCCAGTGCTTAAGCTCCGGGTATGGCCCATCTAATCCACCATCCTCTTGCATGGCCGCCACGAACTTACGTGCCTCAAGCACAACCGTCTCATTTGAAACACAGTCGTTTGCATGATACCATGCACGGCTAAAGAGAGGAAAATGATCGGCGTGTTGGTCAAGTAAAGCACCGGTCTGCTTGACCATGCTGGCAAATTTGACCCGATCATCCTCATTATCGCTACAGTATTTTAGGTAGACGAAATATGGGTAACAATAGTAGTTGTCCATTATAGGCATGTCTAGCTCCTGAAAGTATGTACGTGTCTTGCTGTAGAACACATCGTTCACCACTCCGAATTTCCTAAGAAGGCCTGCCAGGCTGAGGACTCTGTCAGCATCTGGGTTTGTCCACCAGGGCTGGCAAGGGTATTCGTATATGCCGATTGGGGGATGCGCAATATGACCAGCTTGGTTCTGGTGTTCCATTATCCAATTTACTAGTGGCCTTAGCACCTTTGGATCGTAGAAGTCTAGGATGTCCATCACGTACATGGCAGTTTCTGCACCAATGGCAGTGCTGTCAGGGCATAGCAAATCCGGCTCGATACCATTGCCAAACCCACCATCAGGGTTCTGATATGCCATTAGCGCCTTCATACTCGCTTCTCTGGTACCATGTCCGAAGAAGTACTCGAATAACTGCCGTTCAAGCAATCGGGCATTTTCAAAGATAAACCTCTTCGCCGCTTGTACCTGCTCGGCACTAAGTACGTACATATAAACCCTCCCAGTCATTTATCATCACATACACCCGCAAACGATAAAAGACTAAATCCCACCTTGTAGACACCTTAGACGAGCACTGTCATCGGCGCATATGTTGGCATTTCCTCATCAGCTGTCTTTTCTGCTCAAGGGCGGGAATTCCTTCCAGGGCCAAAGTTGCACCCCAGGATCCGGAAATTGGAAATCTAGGCTTGATGTTCGTGCAAGAAGAGATTTGTGGAAGCTGATCAGCAAGCTGAAAGGGAGCTCTCGTTGTTCCTATTAGTGCCCACGCAGTTGGTGCTGTGCGGACAGCTCTTGCAGGGGACTGCACTTCCGTTCTTCCCCATCTTCTCTGGGTGATCGTCTATGCGGTCGTGCTGTTCTTCGCTGCAACCAGCACCTTCAAGGCGAAGATGAAAGGCTAAAGCCAACGGCCTAAACCAAGGCCACAAGCAGGATAAGATTGAGGGATCGGTAAGGATTATAGATCCGCGCCGGGAAAACCCCGGCATTCATTCCGGGGATGAAAGGCGAACAAACGTTTGACAAAGCCTTTACCATATGGTACCATGTAGTTGCTATGAAAATACATTCTTCAAAACACTCGGTGTACCTCCTGAACTATCATATAGTCTGG
>JAAYSL010000142.1 GCA_012518315.1 Bacillota bacterium
GAAGCCATCTATCCGAGATCTACAGCCATCGGATAATGTATCGATCTGCATCTTCTCAAAGAACTTTAAGACCCAGTCTCGTCTCACTGTACACGGATCATTACCTCGAGGTCCGCACGCGATCTTGTACATTCCACCTCCACCGAAATCCCTCATAAAGCTGGCAAAACGGCGCACCTCTATGGCATAGTCGTCCGGTGGTAGCGAACCTCCACACCCCCAGAGCTCATTTCCGATCCCCCAATATTTTACATTAAAGGGTTCCTCACTGCCACTTTCCTGGCGAAGCTGAGCCAAGGAGCTATCTCCTACAAAATTGCAGTACTCAACCCAATCCCGAGCTTCTTGCGGACTGCCACTCCCGACATTGGCACAGATGTACGGTTCTGCACCAATCAGACGACAGAAATCGATGAACTCATGAGTGCCAAAGGCATTAGGTTCCACGGTAGAACCCCAATTGATATTTACCGTGCGAGGGCGTTCATCACGTCTTCCGATACCGTCCCTCCAATGATAATCATCAGCGAAGCAACCCCCAGGCCATCGCAAGACACTTGGCCCTATTCTTTTTAGAGCCTCGATTACATCATTTCGCAAACCTCTTGTGTTGGGTATCTTGGATTCCTGGCCAACGTAAATACCTTCGTATACACATCTGCCAAGGTGTTCTATAAAATGTCCGAAAATGTTCGCATTTACTCTTCCTATGGATTCACCTAAGACAACCTGTACCTTTGTCAATTGGACGCCTCCTCTTATATTTTCTTGCTCCTAGGAGCAGAACATTCTTCACTGTTTGATTGAGCCAGCCGTGAGTCCTGACACAAATTGCTTCTGCATGCTTAAGAAAAGTGTAATGATGGGAACTACGCATAATACTGAAGCTGCCATAAGTTCATCATAGCGCTGCCGATAATCAGAAATGAAGGTAGATAGTCCCACATTCAAAGGGAACAGGCTTTCGTCCCGCATAACTACCAAAGGCCATAGAAACCAATTCCAACTGGTCATGGCAAAGTAAATTGTAAGCACGCCTAGCGCAGGCTTCAATAATGGCATGACAACCATCCGATAGATACCAAATTCCGAACAACCATCAATTCTAGCGGCATCGATAAGATCCGATGGAACGCTAGTTAGATACTGGGAAATGTAGAATATGCCAAAGGCGTTAGCAGCAAATGGCAACACGACACCATGATACGTGTTTACCCAACCCAAGCGTATCAGGAGCATGAACAAGGGTATAACCAAGGAGTGGAGCGGTATCATCATCGAAGCTAATACGATAACCAAAAGGACGTTTCTTCCCTTGAAATCGTACTTGGCGAACCCGAATCCTGCGAGTGTGCTAAAGAATATCGCCAACGCTGTATACGCGGCAGTGATAATAATACTGTTTAGGTACCAACGTAAAAATGGTGTTTGGGAAATAAGCTTTCGATAATTGGCTAGAGTTATTTCTCTTGGAAACAACTCTAGGGGGACTGTAAAAATCCGCCCTATAGGTTTAAACGATGATATTAACATCCAATAAAACGGAAAGACCATTACGGCACTGACCGCTATCAACACAATCACTGTAATGACAGTGTAGACTCGTCGTGGCTTCACTTTCATTCCCCCCAGGAAGACTCCTCCAGAAGTATAGTAATGACCTTTTTTGTGTCAGTGATTAGTCGATTTGAAAGACACCCAATAGTCTTAGTTGAAGAATCGAGAGGACTACTATGATCAGTGTCATTACAACCCCAATGGAAGCACCATAACCTAGTTTGAAGAATCGAAAGGCTGATTCGTACAGGTAGTAACCCAAAGTCACAACAGTATCCCTAGCCGAGCCCCCGGAGGGATTTAGGACAAACACCTCCGTAAAGACCAAATAGGCCTGAATTAGAGTAACGATTGATACAAAGGCAATGATAGGCCGCATTAGTGGAATGGTAAGATATCGCAACTGTTGCATCCGGTTGGCACCATCTATATGAGCTGCTTCATAGACGTCGGAGGGTAAGGCTTGAAATCCTCCAATAAAGTAGATGGTACTTAATCCAATACTTCTCCAGAATCCTAAGGCCATGACCGATTTGAGAGCCCACCGCGGGGAATCCAGCCAGTTCTGCACAGGTACTCCGAAATACCCAAGTAGGTAGTTGAGAAATCCTCCTTCTGTATCTACCAAAATGAGACGAAAGACTGCACCTGCAATCACGGTTGATACCAGGACGGGGAGAAAAACGCATGCACGATAAAAATTCGTGCCCGGGACATGTCCAGATGTTAGCATGAGTCCCAGCACAAAGCCTATACAGACGTTCAATAGACACATGCCAACGGCATAATACGTAGTATTAGTCAATGCTCGTAGAAAGCGTGGAGTACTAAACAGCGTTTTATAATTCCCTAATCCGATGAAATTTAGTTGAGTAAGTTGCTTAACTTCATGGAAACTCAATACCAATGAATGGATTATGGGAAAGACCATAAAAATTGCAAAAAGAATAAAGAATGGCGAAATAAAGACATATGGAGCCGTCTTCTTTGTAAGGACTTGCCTCCTACCCGCCAAGTCTATCGCCCTCCTAATTGACTGCCCGATTTAGTGTAGCCACTGGGCAACTGCAGCCCAAGATGGGGTACAGCTGCCCAGCAAAGTACCTGCTACTTGCCTCCAAATTCCCTGACGACCTCATCAAGTGCCTCTTGAGGCGTCTGTTTGCCCTCTAGCACATTATATATGGTCTCCCGATTCAACTTCATCATGACCTCGGTTGAAATTGGCCACACCGGTTTTGCCACTAGCCTTTCAGCCCCGGATTTGACAGCTTCTAGGGCGCTCTCATTAGAGAAGTAAGGGTCTGGTTTCATCAAGCGAGGATCATCGTAGACATCCATACGTGGAGGGTCAAAGCCAAGATCAGTCCATATCCTAACATTGCCTTCGTATGAGAGTTTAGCAAACTCCAGGAACTTGATTGCCACATCCTTACGCGGGCTCTGTGCAATCACTGCTGTCCCCGTACCACACATCGTTGCGGACGTGTTTCCACCCGGCTCCCATAGAGGCAGGGGCCTAATAGCTACCTTTCCGTTAAGATCCGGCATGAAGTTCTTGAATCGACTTGTAAACCACTGCGCATATGGTAAGCACAGTACGTGTTCTCGATTAATCATGTCGTAGAAGCTGGGATCCCCTACGAGCCCTCCAGGAGCAATTGCACTTATCTTATCCACATGGACCAAGTCATAGATGAATTGGAGAGCCTCAACCGCCTTTGGACCGTTCACAGTGACGTTGCCCTCTGGATCAATCATGTATCCACCCTTTTGCATGGTCCAAAGGAGAAACTGCCGGGCGAGCTTGTTTTCTGTAGCCGTCATCCAGATATTCTTCTCTGGTTTCGTTACCTTTCTGCCCACCGCAACCCAATCATCGTACAGCTTGATATCGTCAATGTTGATGCCTGCGGCTTCAAACGCAGGTTTATTATAGTACATCAATCCCGTTCCCAAATGAGTTGGGAAGCCCAGAACGTGTCCTTCGGCATCCGTATATACAGTCATCCTGGCTGAGTTCATGACGTCTTCATAAGGCTTCACTACTTCAGTCAGGTCAACAAAGTACTCCGGGTTCTGCTTGAAGTACATGCCCGAGTATTGGATATTGATATCTACTATGTCCGGAGCCCCCACCCCAGCAATCAAGCTAATGAGTAGATTATCGTGCATCTGATCCACCGGGATAGTCGTAGCCTTCAAAGTGATTTCGTATTCGGGATACTCTTTGTTAAATTCCTCGGCCATGAGTTCATAGAAATCCTGATGGTCCGACACAAAGGTCCAAAGCTCCAGAGTCACCTTTTCAGCCGCCAGAGCCGATCCGCTCACGAGTAGGACAATCAGCAAAACAGGTAGGTAAAAAAACGTAGCCTTTCTATTCAACATCTTTTTGGCTCCTTTCACCGATCCTCTGCTTAATCCCATCCATATCGCGCATCCCATGACATCCATCACCTAGTCTTATTGTCACCCATCACCTCCTAACTTAGTGCTTATGCTAAGTTCAATGTATCTCCAAAACTAGAGGAAGTCTGTGAGCCTAGAACAAGTGGGCAAACCTAATCCCGCTCTCCTTGCAGAACTCGCGTTTCTCTATACACTACCTAAGTCATCAGGTCGAAACCATGACATAGTCCAATTCTGTTATAGGCTTCTTGCAGGCGTTTACAGAACCATTGGGCGTCAGTGATCGACCATATCCTACATATCAGTTGTCTTATGACTAACCACTAGATATATTCGCTCTCAAGGTGGTAAATCCTTCCGAGTTGGATGATTTAGTCTTTCTGATTACTATCGAGCTGACTGATGTAGGGGGACAAATAGGGGCTTGGCGCAAATGTACAATAGACATACTGCTAAATATCAACACGTGACCCTGAAACCAAGACTAACCAACCCAAAGCCAAGAATGGTTCCCGAGGAACACCTAGCTAAGGCCGTTGCCCTGAAAAGTAATAAAACAGACTAGCGCCAAATTACGGTGCTAGCCTTTACTCTTCCCAGCCTGTTCTTTTTTCCAGTCTTGACTGCTACCTCCAACTGTTCTATAATGTAGGTAGTTAATCGTGCTTGGTATATGATACCATCTAGGAATGTATGCTTTCTCCTTCCTATTACCTAACCCGCCGCAACCCCGGCGGGCTTTTTTTCTGCGTGTTAATCCGATAGACTAGATGAGGCCCGCCATGCTAGATAAGGCCCATGGCTTTGCCGACCTGCTGAAAAACCTCAATACCATAGTCCAGATCTTCCCTGCTATGGCTTGCCGAAACCATCACCCTGATCCGAGCCTTACCCCGAGGAACCGTTGGAAATCCTATGGATTGAGCAAAGACCTTTTGGTCAAAGAGT
Source organism: Bacillota bacterium (assembly GCA_012518315.1). Lineage (GTDB taxonomy): Bacteria > Bacillota > Limnochordia > DTU087 > DTU087 > JAAYSL01. Next base: position 4,918 of record JAAYSL010000142.1, read on the forward strand.
CGGTGGCTAAACTCAGCCGCCTTGCCGGCATCCCCGATTATCACCGGTGTAATCGGTGTCTCACTCTTCCCGATATCAAATCCGAGCTTCTTCATGTGTTGCTTGAAGTAACGGCCATTATCCCACAGCCGAGTCACCAGTTCATCATCGGTATCTAGGGTCTTTACTGCGGCAATACATGCAGCCACATCGGCCGGTGTCACCGCCGAACTAAAGAGGAATGGCCGTCCCCGCTGGGCTAGATACTCAATGAGCTCCTTGGCTCCGGCGACATAACCACCCACTACACCCAAGGCCTTAGAAAGTGTCCCCACTTCCACATCCACCTTACCATGCAGCCCAAAATGATCCACGATCCCCCGACCATTAGAACCTAAGACACCCTCCCCATGGGCATCATCGACCATGGTCATCGCGCCATATTTGTCGGCCAACTCCACAATGTCAGGTAGAGGTGCCAGATCCCCATCCATACTGAAAACACCGTCAGTGATGATTAGCTTTCTGCCTGTTGTCGGCTCCTTTAGACGTTCTTCTAGACTCTGCATATTACAGTGCTCATAGACTTTAATCTCTGCTCGGCTCAGCCTACACCCATCAATAATGCTGGCGTGGTTAAGGCTATCACTATAGATAGTATCACCTTTGCCCACCAAGGCACCGATCACTGCCAGATTGGCGGTAAACCCCGACTGGAAAGAGATAACGGCTGGCACCTTTTTGAACTTCGCCAAGGCAGCTTCTAGCTCTTTATGCAGCGTCATAGTTCCGGCGATACTTCTTACCGCCCCAGGACCCACTCCATAATCCTCGATGGCCTCTTTAGCAGCCGCCTTTAACCTTGGATCAGCGGCCAAGCCTAGGTAGTTGTTGGAGCAAAAGTTTAGCATTGATTCCCCGTTAATCGTTACCCAGGCACCCTGAGGGCCTTCCAATGTCCGGATGGAATTATATAGCCCGTCCTTTTTCAGGGATTCGAGCTCGTCTTTAACAAAGCTTAATGGCGCACTTAACATGCCTACACTCCTCTCCTTTTCTCTCGACGAATCAACTCACCTGTCCGTCTTTCTAGGGAAGCAAAAGCACCTTGCTACAGCGGCCAGAGTTCATCAGGGCCATTGCTTCTTCATATTCCTCAAAACCAAACCTATGAGTGATCACCGGACTTACATCAAGCCCCGCCTCCAAAGCCGCCTCCATCTGAAACCAGGTATCAAAGATGCGCCGACCATTGATACCATACAAGGTAAGTTGCTTAAAGATTACCCCGTCCAGATCCATATCTACACGGTCAGAAAAGATACCTAGCAGCGATACTGCCGCACCCTTACGCAGTGCATCCAAACCACTAGCTAGTGCCTGGCGAGAGCCAGACATCTCCAAGAGAATATCGGCTCCAATACCCGTAACCTGATGGACAATAGCTGCCAAGTCATCTTCTTTGGCATTCACCACATAATCTGCACCGAGTTTCTTGGCTAGATCCATACGGTAATCATTCACATCCGAAGCAAAAATGCGACGTGCCCCAGCCTGCCGCGCCAATGCTACACAAAAGAGCCCAATGGGGCCACAGCCGGTGATCACCACATTCTGTCCAGTAAGGCAATGGGCATAAGCTGCATGTACAGCATTCCCTAATGGGTCATGGATAGCCCCAACAGCCGGATCACCATCTTCTTTTAGCGGCCAGATATTCTTGGCATCTACAGCAGCATATTCAGCGAAAATACCGTCAACATCTACACCTAGGATCTTAACGTCATCACAGATATGGCCTTGCCCAGTCCGGCAATAGTAGCACCTTCCACAGGTAAAATGCCCCTCGGCAGTCACTAGCATGCCTTCCCGAAGGCCGACAACATCCTTGCCAAGTTGGACAATCCTACCGGTGAACTCATGCCCTACAGTCCGTGGTGGCCTGATTCGATTCTCGGACCAAGTATCCCAGTTGTATATGTGCAAATCAGTGCCGCAGATAGCCGCCATTTCGATTTTCACCAACACCTGATCCGGACGGATGCTAGGTATCTCTACCTCGCAAAGCTCCAGTCCCGGCCCTGCCACCCGTTTCTGTAGTGCTTTCATCATAGTCATTTGCCCACCCCCATTGTTTGTTGTGACCACTCGCTTCCTAGGCTATATCCCCAGATCCATGTCAGGGTAGTTATAGCCTGCCATGTGTAGCATAGCGGCATGCATTCTTTGTATGTGCTTGCGCATTACAGCCTCTGCTCGACTACCATCACCTTCTTCAATGGCACCGAGAATCGCCAGATGCTCTTCATACATCACTCGGGCGGATTCCGGCGAACGTCGTACGTAAGCCGAATAAGCCCGATTACAGAGGGGATCCACCAGGCTTTCCAATACCCGAACCAACCGTTTGTTCCCAGCCATAGCCACAAGCTTATCATGGTGGGTCCGCTCTCGATGATAAAAAGCTTCAATATCCTGAGCCTCTACTGCCTTCCTCACCATATCTAGACTATTCTTCAGTTCCTTAACATCCTCATAGGTAACTGAATGGGCTAGCCGCCGAGCGACATAACCTTCTAGAATACTGCGTATCTCTGTGACATCCACCGCATCAGAGAAATCATCTGCCTTAACCAAGGCACCGACCTTTGGTACCAGCTGTACTAGGCCTTCCAGTTCCAGGAGCCTCAGGGCATCTCTCACCGGAGATCGGCTAACGTCATACTGCCGAGCCAGTTCGTTCTGGCTAAGTACGGTGCTGGGAGCAATCTTCCCGGACAGAATTGCCTCTTTTAGCTCCTGGTAGATCTTGTCAGATTGAGGTGCGTTATCTCCATTTGTCATTAGATTACCCCCCTCTCGTATGCATCTAGAACACCACTTGTATACAAGTTTCGGCACTCAACCTAGCTTTCCTTCTAGCCAAACCTTGCATCGAGCGAAAATGCAAAAGGGCTGTGTTGGTATGCCGCTATACCTCAGCCCTGTTGTATTAGTTAGCGTATGAGAACTGCCTCTGAACCCCGCGGCGAGCCAAAATACTTCTAGTGCTCGATGGGGGGATAGATTACATACCCAGTCTGCATTATCTCTTTCAGAAAGCCACTTCTGTCTTCCCGATATTCTATTAGTACTGGTTCAATGCGTAGATCGATGGAGCGTCTCAGCTTAAACAGCTTTATTTGCTGATCCAAGTAATCAGTGTCGAGTTCATCAACGATAACAGCCACATCAATGTCAGAGTCGGGTACTGCAGTACCCTTGGCATAAGAACCATACAAGATTACTTGCCTCACTGGCATACTTTGGCGGACCAGCTCGGCATATTTCTTAGTTAGCATGACAACTGACTCTTGATCCATTGCGACAGCTCCTCTGTCTCGCTACGGCCGATGTCACATCATCCATTAGATCCACCCCCGTCACCATCGTTCACCAATATTATGGTTCAACATGGGGGCAGAAAAACCTACTATGTCGGCTACAGATTTGGCGATCACTTCAAGCAGGGC
>JAAYSL010000143.1 GCA_012518315.1 Bacillota bacterium
AAAGAGAGCGCTCACGTCCCAGACCATGTGCAAGCTTGCCGGAACAGCTCCATGCAAATGAAAAGGCTGCACCTGAGAAGGTTGGTAAGGGATGGTGGACGTATGGTGACATTAGGTCTGAAAGATAGAGTGATACTCTGCGCAACCCCCTCCAGTTCGGAAGGGGAGCCGGGGCCATACTCGAAGTAACTAGTTGGCTGGACTTGCAGATTGGCGAGACTAACGCCGCCCTGCAACATATTGCCAGTAGATGGCGGGGAGACTAAAGACTAGAGGCTAGATTTCTTAGAAGTTATAAGCCTAGGGGGTGCAAGGCCGCCGGTTTGCCCCGCTTCGGTCGGGGGATAGCTGTGGTCGGCAACAATGAGAAGATACTTAGCGGTTCTCATCGTGATCCTAGTATTTGTCGCGGCAAGTGCGCATTTCAATCGAGTAAGGGATAGAGAAGAAGGAATTAATCTACCAGACGAAAAGAGCACTAAGATAGTTCAATATACCGACCTAGGTGGCCCAGATGATGTCAAGCTGTATCCCATCGATGAGGCAGCTCTGAACTCTGGCTTCGAAGCATTCGGAGAAAAGCTCATGGCAGCAGCCAAAGCGAAGGACGTAGAGTTTATCAAGGAGCATACCGATCAGAACATTCACTATACCTTTGGGCCGAATGACCGGATCGAAGGGTTCTTCCGCGAGTGGGAGCTAGATTCCAATCCCGAGGGATCGGCGTTTTGGGATGAGCTGCTGCAGGTGCTAAGCCTAGGGGGCAGCTTTCAAAATGAGAAAAGGACCTCCTTCACGGCTCCCTACGTGTACACGGAGTTTCCCGAAGACATAGATGCCTTTCAGCACGTTGCCATCATCGACAAGAACGTGAAGGTTTACGCTGAACCGAATACCGATGCTGAAGTCTTAGGGACGCTGACCTACAGTATTGTGAGAGTATTGGAGCGCCACCTTAAGTCCGAAGCGGCCAACCGGCAAGAACCCACCTGGCTGAGAATCGAGAGCCTTTCTGGTAACATTGGCTACATTCCTGCGAAATACGGGAGAAGTCCTGTGGACTATCGGGGCAATTGGACAGAAACCGATGGGACTTGGAAGATGGGGTTCTTTGTCGCAGGAGACTGACATAGTATCTGCTGAGCAGCTGTCCATAGGTCAACAGCCGCACCAGACCAGCCCGGCAGGATATGTATGCTAGTATGATGAAGTGGGAGTTTGCGCTGTGGACAATGATCTGTGGGGGGGGCAATCACAGTGGATGAGTACAAAGATCGACGGTGGAGGCAAAGGTTTGCCAACTTCGAGCGATCCTATCAATTGTTGCGACAATACAAAGACAAGGGTGCCGATTCTGAACTCGAGCGGGCAGGCGTAATCCAGTTTTTCGAGATGTCTTTTGAGTTAGCCTGGAAATTGATGAAAGACTATCTAGAGTCACAACAACTTTATGTTAACAGTCCGAGAGAAGCAATTAAACAATCTTTCCAAATAGGATTAATTGATAATGGACATGTTTGGATCGATGCTTTGTCTGACAGAAACCGAACGGTGCATACGTATGATGAGAATTTGGCAAAGCAAATGATTAAGGATATTGAAGAGAAATATTTCCCTGAACTGGATAGGCTATACAAACGGTTACTTGAGGAGCTGTGAGGTAACATGTATGGGCTATTAGAAAGAGACCTACAATGGATAGAGAAAGCCATTGCCAAGTATCCAGAAATCGAAGAAGCGGTCATTTTTGGCAGCAGAGCAATGGGCAATTACAAGAAGGGCTCTGACGTGGATTTAGCGGTAAAAGGTGCGAGAATTGACCGAAGGATAATCAACAGGCTCAGTGACGATCTGAATGAAGAATATCCGCTACCGTATTTTTTCGACGTAGTGCACTATGAGAGTATTTCAAACGAAGAGCTAAAAAAACATATTGATGCTATAGGTAAGATAATCAAATCGAGATAGGGTTCCAGGGTGTGGAATGTGGGTTTTAGTCACGATCTTACCAACATACTCCGGAAAATTGGTGTTCTCCAACATACCGCGTGGAGCCGAGGCCAAACTAAGGCGTTGCCTCGCTTTGACTTATGGGGGGATGTTTTTTTGAAATTCATTCATACATCTGATTGGCATCTAGGGCGGATTTTCTACAATATCCGCCTTACTGAAGATCAGGCTTACGCTCTCGATCAATTCATTCACCTGATTCGGGATGAATCCCCGGATGCAGTAGTGATTGCTGGTGACATCTATGATAGATCTGCACCCCCCATTGAGGCTGTGCAGCTTTTGGATGAGACCCTCTCGCGGATTGTACTGGGGCTTAGAGTGCCTGTTGTCATGATCGCCGGAAACCACGACTCACCTGAACGCCTCAGTTTCGGCTCCTCCCTTATGGAGGCACAGGGGCTGCATATCGTTGGGCTACCTAATGCCTGTGCCCCTATTGAGATATACGATGAGCATGGGCCAGTATGGTTCGTACCTATTCCCTATGCTGAACCGGTAGTTGTTCGGGAAACACTAGCTGCGGTGGATGCCAAAGATCACGATACTGCCATAAAATCGCAGCTTGCTGCAGCTATAGCTTCCGTGGAGTCTTTCGGGGGAGCTGGTGTCAATATTACATTAGGGGAAGAAATTGCAGCAAGCTTGGCAGAAGATGAGGCATTGCTTGATGAACCACCAGCTACCAGCTATCGCTCAACCCCCGTTTTTAAGGGTGGCCGAACAGTTGCCATTGCCCATGGGTTTGTTAGTGGTGGCATAGTCTCAGAATCTGAGCGGCCCCTTTCAGTGGGAGGTACGGGTATGATTGACATATCCCGCTTTATGCCTTTTACATATACTGCCCTGGGGCATCTACACCGGCCACAGACCCTTTCGGGAACAACAGTAAGATACTCGGGTTCTTTGCTCAAATACTCCTTTGACGAGGACAAGCATACAAAGTCTGTTACAGTTGTGGAAATAGACGGGGAAGGGACAGTGCGGGTCAGAGCTGTGCCTTTAACACCCAGGCGGGATGTGCGCAGGATCAAAGGTCGGTTCGAAGAAGTGATGCAAGGCCCTGGCCCTGGGGAATCGAAGGAGGATTATGTATCAGTTTGCCTTACTGACCGGGAGGCGATCTGGGATGCAATGAATCGGCTGCGGTCAGTCTATCCCAATGTATGCGAAATCGTCCCTAGTGAAGATGCCCTGGCAGGTGTCGAATCCGACCTTGTTGGAGCAAGGGTAGATCACAGAAGGGTTACAGACTTAGAGCTGTTTCGGGACTTTTATGCACAAGTTACAGGAGAGAGACTCCTAGATGAGGAAGAAGCGGCCTTTGTAGCGGTTCTCCAACAAATGCAAAGGGAGAAGGAGGTAGCTGCGTCATGAGGCCCATTCGATTAGAAATGTGTGCCTTCGGACCCTATGCCGACCAAGAGATGGTTGACTTTCGAGAGCTTAAGGGTAGAAGCTTCTTTCTAATTCACGGCCCAACAGGCTCCGGGAAAACTGCTATCTTAGATGCCATTTGTTTTGCCCTTTACGGCAAGACCAGTGGAGCTGAAAGAGATCCAGGTGATATGAGATCCCACTATGCGGATGACTCGGCTCCCACCGAGGTAACACTTGACTTTGTCGTAGGTCAGAAGGAATACAGAGTAAAGCGCAGCCCCTCATATGAAGTATCTAGTCGGAAGACTCCTATAGCCCCCAGTGCTACCTTGTGGGATAGAACAGGTGCTGATCAAAAAAGTGAGGGTCGGGTGAATGCCACGGGGGTCAGGGCGGTCACTGCTGAAATCGAAGGGATTTTGGGATTTCAGGCTGACCAATTCCGCCAGGTTGTTCTCTTGCCACAGGGCCAGTTTAGAGAAGCCCTCACGGCAGATTCCGCTGAGCGCCGAGATATTATGGAGATACTCTTTCAAACAAAGCCTTATAGGCAGATCGAAGCTGCCCTTAAAGCGGAGGCAGAGGTCTTGCAAGATAGGCTTAGACAAGTAGGGGAGCGCCGGGATACGCTTTTAGGGCAGGCGGAGGCAGGGTCTCTAGAAGAGCTGAAGGAAGCTTACGATTTGGTATGCAAAAAGGTGGCTGAGGCTCAGGAAGCAGAGAAGGCGGCTAAAGAGAAAGCAAGGAAGGCTGCTGAGGCGTTGGAAGAAGGAAAAAGAACTGCAGAAAAGCTGAAAGAAGCGGAAGAGGCGGCCGCGGCTTTAGCCCAACTCAAGGCAAGGGAAAATGAGGTTGCAGCGGCGCGAAATGAGCATGATGCTGCTCGAAGAGCGTTAACTTGTGCTGGTGCTGAGAGCCTGTACATAGCGGCGGAGGAAGCGGCAAGGAAGGCCAACGAGGCCGTAGAGTCTGCCGAGAGGAAGCTTGCTGAGGCAAGGGAGCATGCCAGAAGAGCCCAAAGGAAGCTGGAAGAAGAGGAATCACCTGCCCGAAGCAAGGAACGGGAGCGCCTGGTACAGGCTGTCATTCATCTAGAGTCGCTGAAAGAAAAGGTAGTGGCAATCGGTGAGGCGAGGGGCGAGGCGAAGAGGGCTTTGCTGGCAGCAGAGAGTGCAGCCCACGGGGAGCGGCAGGCCGAAGAGAAGAAAAAGGCAGTTGTTACCAATCTAGAAAAGGTAAAGAGCGGGCTTGATG
>JAAYSL010000144.1 GCA_012518315.1 Bacillota bacterium
ACCGTAAGATTTCGATACACAGGCAATTCTTTAGTCGTTTTAGAGGCAGAAGGATGTATAAGTGAAGAAAGAACCTGTTCTCCTGGGCTAGCAATTTGTGAACTAAGTAGCTGTACCGATACCTTTGATCAGCTCCTTTGCGTAACCTTCGACGTAATCTTCACGGTAGATGCTGATGCGGTTGTGGCTGATGTAGAATGTATGGGGCCATGTGCATGATCAACCAACGGGCCAAATAGGGTGATGAATTACCTACAGGCCGAGAAAAGGTACCCCTTCCCGGCCTGTTACGGTTTACCGCGCATCTTCGAGAGGAATTTGGTCAGACGATAGAAGTTGGGCGGAAATTCCGTCGACGAATAACCGTTGCCATGAACTCATAAATCCAAGGCCCGGCACTAGGCAGGATCCGCCCTTTCGGTCACCATTACGGGAATAAGTGAGCCAAGAGCACCGCGATAGCTATTGCCGGCAGCATATCGGCTACAGAGATTTTCTTAATGCCTAGCATGTTGATTCCGATCCCTACAATTAACAAGCCACCTGTAGCTGTCATCTCAGTCATAGCTAAATCTGTCAAAGCCTCTTTGACTACTGAGGCCCCTAAGGTAAGGGCACCTTGGTATAGCAAAAGTGGTAAGGCAGAAAGGGCCACACCTATCCCCATAGTTGCCCCGAATATCACAGAGGAAAATCCGTCCATAAGCGCCTTTGTCATCAAAATGGGGTAACTCCCTGTTAAGCCGTTTTCTATGGAGCCCAAAATAGCCATGGGGCCAACACAAAAAAGCAGACTTGCCGCCAAGAAGCCTTGGGCAAGCCCGGAGCGGTCTTTAGCGAAACGGGATTCAAGGTTGTTCGCGGCCCGTTCAAGACGGCCATTGATATCCAGCAAAGAGCCTGTAATGGTTCCAAGGACAATGCTAAATAGGACTATGAGCATGTTCTGACTTTCCAGCAACATACTCAAGCCAACGAAGATTGTGAAAAGCCCTATCCCATCCATGGTGGTTTGGGTAATGCGTTCGGGCATGCGTGCTTTTACAACCATACCAATAAAAGTGCCTGTGATGATTGTCCCTACGTTAATTAGTGTTCCCGTCATGTGATATCCTCTTTCAATGATTGCTATTCCTCACGTAAGTGTACCATAACCACAGACATTTGGCGGCAGGATAATGGACTCTAGCGCTGAAACCATTTTATACCGCTGTTTACGCTGACAAGATCAAACATGAATTACGCGACAAGACGATCCAGGCCCAAGATGCGATGCACAAGATCATTGCTAAGCCTGGCAGAGATCAGCAGTTCCTGGTTGCCAGGACCTCATCGGCCAATTGTCTATCACCTGTGCAGGAGATTCTTCTTGGAGCTTTTAGGAATCTTAGCTTGAAGCCAAGATCGCCATATAACTCTACTATCCTGGGAGTTGCTTGATTAGAAAGGATTACAGGACCTTCGTGCCGGGCTAGCCAGTGGGCTAGCCTTACTTGATCATCCCACCCAAAGTCTTCCTTGGCGTATTGCGTGAACTCCACATCATAGGGTGGATCGGCATAGATTAAATCGGCTGGTGTAGGCTTTACCTCCTGGAAGTCGCTGCTGGTAAACTCCCACTGAGTGAATAGCCCCTGATAGCACGTAAAGTCTTGTACATAGTTGATCTGCTTATAGCGTCCAAAGGGGACATTGAATTCACCGCTTTGGTTGAAACGGCACAGGCCATTATACCCGGTGCGATTCAGATAGTAAAATAGCTCCGCGGCCTCCTTGCTATCAGCTGCTTTTTGGGGCCCTATCAGATCGTTAAATCTATCCCTATAATCGTAATATAGTGCCTCGTCTTTCTCCATTTTGATACCAACCTTTAACCCTCGTTGTACCCATTGATAGAAGTTGATTAGATGTGGATTGATGTCGTTAAGCAGTGCGTTGGTTGGTCTCAGTCCAAGGGGTACTGCCAGCCCTCCGCAAAATGGCTCAACTAGTCTTCTGCCACTTTGCTTAGCCCAATACTTCTTTAATGTAGGCACCAACCACCGTTTGCCACCGGCCCATTTTAACGGTGGCCTTAATGGCCTATCACTACTTTGTGTTGTTTTGGTCATTTGCATGTTGGAGAGCAAGCCTTTCTGATGGATGATGGTTGACCTGTGATGTTACGTCCCTGGGGAATCTCTACCGGCTTCCGTTCCACACCGAGAACTGTTTTTGCTAGTCTTGCATAGCTCATGCTGAACTATACTTCTTGGCAGCTGGGCAAGACTCCTCTCAAAAGCAAGGGAGTGGGAGTCGGGGTGTCCCACAAGGTGGATCTTTAGTAAATTAGCCTTCGGATTCGCCTGCTTTACTGACATCGTCTAGCAGAGGGTGGTGTGCTTCTTTGATCACCGTGGGTACGAGCCTCATAGCCAGCCAGACAAGAGCTGGGATAATAATCAGATCATCCAGGTAGCCAAGCACCGGTATGAAATCAGGGATGATGTCAACGGGAAGCACCATATAACCTAAGGCGATTGCCAAAAGAGCCTTGGGCAGTCTCGGTGTGCGGGGATCATCGAGGATAGCCCGGTAGTAACGCAGTCCTAGTTTCAGCTGCTTGGAATAAAGACGTAGCTTTGTCCACATACTCTACCTCTCCCATCGTTGCTCCAAAATCCAGTATTTCGCTGGCATCCTCCTAAAGGTTGAGTAGCTTTTGGGCTATTCTTCGTCCGGTGGGGGTAGATGATTTGAAGGTCATCGGGTGCGAAACCAAGTAGCCCTGCGATTAGGGCTTTATCGGCCCATGCCCTTTATAGGTATGGGCGAAGGAGCCGTGCAGTCTCACTTGAGCTCGGGCAGGACTTTCCCCCAAGGGTGCTCTAGCGACCAGACCCAGCCGGACGGCACCAGCGGTGTGTGAGCTAGATGGGCCGATCATTATGGGGCCGATGATATCAAAAACATTAGCCAAGGCACGGCCTCCTCTTTCCAAAAACCGCCAGAACACATCTATACACCGGTCAGCCTTCACTGCAAAACCCGGAAACACTTCGATTCACAGGTTTGTGGCAAAACCCCTGAGTTACATTACTTGAGGAGCCATCGCTTTTCCTGCTGCGCAAAAGTGGTATATGCGGCTGAAATGGGGTCTTGAAAGGAGCGTATTATTGATATAGGTATCATTGATAGATGAAGGGTAAAAGAGCTTTTGTTCATACCTTGGACCTAGGACGCTACAAAGGATTGAAGGGAATGGTGGACTGTTCAACCGGGTAATATTTTCGATCAAGTGAGAAGGGATCTTCAAACTCTCGTAGAATGATCACCATGGAACCGCTCCCATGAACCCGTAGGCAAGGTCGGATCCGATATTTGAGAATATGTGCTGAGGGTCTCCACTATGTAATGCTGCAGCCGACACGGCCGCGTAGTGGACGCGAGATTCTGGAGGAATCTGTTACGCATGAAACCGGTTCCGTGTAGAGGATGAGGGATAAGACGTGTCAGTGACCATTAACGATGTGGCGAAGGTCGCGGGTGTATCAAAGAGCACAGTCTCGCGTGTCCTGAATAAAAGTGGCGGAGTGTCACCTGAAACGGAGCGCCAGGTGCTTAAGGTGGTATCGGCGCTTAACTACCGACCTAGCTTTTTGGCTAGGGGGCTTGCAACACAGAAGAGTTATTCCATCGCCATAGTTGTGCCAGATATCAGAAACCCTTTCTTTGCTCATATGTGTTGGAAGGCTGAGCGAACCATGAGAGAACACGGTTACTCAGCGATAATCTGTAATACCGGTAATCAAACTAGTGAGGAAGCAATCTATCTAAAGCATATGAAGGATCGGAGTGTAGACGGCATATTCATTGCCAGCGCCATAGGTGATGCTACCAATATTATCAACTTCAAGGTTCGAGAAGATACACCAGTATTGCTATTTGATGTGGCTGTTGTCGGATATGATATCCCGACAGTATCCGTTGATGACCTTTACGGAGGTCGGGAGATGACCAAGTACTTGATTGAAATCGGTCATCGCAGGATCGTGTTCGCCACTTCGGATGTAACATATGCTGAAAGCCAAAGACTTGAAGGCTACAAAGTGGCTTTACGGGAAGCTGGTCTACCCGTAGATGAAGACTTAATAATCGTTAATGATGAGGCGGAATGGAGCCGAGGTCAGTGTGACCGCCTGGTAGAGCTAATGACTTCGGGGCAACGGCCAACAGCAGTATTTTGCTCCAACGACCTTAAGGCAATCAGAACCTATGGAATCCTGCGAGAGCACGGCATCGAAGTGCCAGACGATGTATCAGTTGTTGGGTATGACAATCTTGACTTCGTCGGAATGATGTCCCCTCCGCTTACGACCATGGCGCAGCCGATTGATCAGATGGTTGAGGCCGGAGTCTCTATGCTAATTGCTGAACTACAGGGGCAGAGAATGCAGGAGCGCAAGCGGGAATTCAGGCCAGTCTTGATCAAGCGGCAGTCCTGCAGGTCGCCAATAGAGTCAGTAGGAGGCGCTGTTTAATGAGAGATGTTCCCATTCTTGAGGTTCGCAACGTCACAAAGAGGTTTCCCGGAGTTGTTGCTCTTAATCGAGTTAATCTCACGGTGAGGCCTAATGAGATTCACGCGTTGCTAGGGGAGAACGGTGCTGGAAAAAGCACCCTGATGAAGATAATTTCAGGTGCCTATCAGAAAGATGAGGGAGAGATACTTCTCGATGGAAGGCCGGTGCAAATCAGTAAACCATCTGACTCAATGAATTTGGGGATCGCCATAATCTATCAGGATCTTAACCTTATACCTGATCTGAGTGTGGCGGAGAATATCTTCTTTGGACGTCTTCCCCATAAAGGCTTCCTGCGTGCTGTTGATTTCAACATGATCAAACATGCTTCGCAGGAACTCCTTACACGGGTCAATGCAAGAATTGATCCTATGGCCCGGGTAGGTGATCTATCTGTTGCAGACAGACAGTTAGTTGCCATCGCCAGGGCCCTTAGCTTCAAGCCCCGAGTGTTGATTATGGACGAACCAACGGCATCATTGAGCGCTCAAGAGGTGCAAACGCTTTTCGATGTTATGCGGGATCTCAAGACCCAAAACGTTGGCCTGATTTTCATTAGCCATCACCTAGAGGAGATATTTGAGATTGCAGATAGGGTAACGGTATTGCGCGATGGTCAGTATGTTGACTCAAAACCCATAGATGAGCTGGACAAGGAAACCATTGTGCACATGATGGTGGGTCGCAGAATGGAGACATTGTATCCCAGAGTGCATAGTCCACAGCCTGACAGTGATGTAGTCCTGCGTGTAGAAGGGCTTTCTCAAGGCAACACACTTCATGACATAAGTTTTGGCCTCAGACGAGGGGAAATCCTGGGGATATCTGGCCTAGTTGGGTCTGGCCGCTCCGAGCTAATGCACTCCATCTTTGGTGGACGTCCCATTGATAGCGGTGAGATTTGGCTTGAAGGGAGAAAGGTGCAATTCCACTCGCCCAGCGAAGCCGTTGCCTACGGGATAGCATTGGTTCCGGAAGACAGGGGTGATGAAGGGCTGCATCTAGAGATGTCGGTTCGGGAAAATATCTGCCTGCCGCATCTTCGCAGGTTCTACCAGAATTTTAGAATCAGTCGCAAGGCCGAAGAGAAAACGTCAAAATCCTTGATTAGCCGACTAAACGTCAAGACTACTGGTTCAGAACAATTAGTTGGTTTTCTTAGTGGAGGAAATCAGCAGAAAGTAGCTATCGCCAAATGGCTGGTTTCCGAGCCAAAGGTCTTGATACTGGATGAACCTACCAAGGGTGTCGACGTGGGGGCTAAGTCAGAGATTCATAGAATCATGAGTGAGTTGGCGTCTCGGGGAGTGGGGATTATCATGGTTTCTCCGGAACTGCCAGAGATTCTAGGTATGTCAGACCGAATTCTCGTGATGAGCAACGGGAGAATAGCTGCAGAGTTCTCCAGAGCTGAGGCAACACCAGATAAGATCATGATGGCTGCAACTTCGGGAGGTGCCGCATAACCATGAATATGGAAAAGCAGATTCAAAGTGATAGCAAGGATTCGAGTGGTGCAAGGGAGCAGTTTTCGGGATTCGTAAGGCAGCTCGGTCCAACACTTGGATTAATAGTATTGTGTATTGTTGCTGGAATCCTATCACCGGTGTTCTTTACAGTTAGTAATCTTATGAACATCGTCTTACAAGTGGCCGTTATTGCTGTGATAGCTGCTGGAATGACATTTGTCATTCTTACTGGTGGAATTGATCTATCAGTGGGGTCCATTTTGGGTCTTACCGGTGTCTTGCTGGCAGGGATTTTCAAGGCTACTGGTTCTGTGTTTTTGGCGGTCCTGTCAAGTATAGTTATCGGTGGGTTGCTGGGTTTGGTCAATGGTTTGCTGGTTAGCTATGGTAACGTTCCAGCATTCTGTGCCACTCTTGGAATGATGGCTATGGCAAGGGGGTTAGCCTTCGTATACACCAAAGGAATGCCCATCAGTGGTTTTCCTGATAGCTTTCGGTTCTTTGGTTCAGCATACGTAGGCGCCATTCCAGTTCCGGTCATGGAAGCAATTCTGATCTTTGTGGTGGCTTGGTATATTTTGACTAAAACACCAGCTGGTCGCTCTATCTACGCTGTGGGAAGCAACGAAAAAGCATCCCGCCTATCGGGTATCAAGACGGATTTTTACAAAATGCTAGTATATGTAATCAGCGGAGTCCTCACAGGGTTTGCGGCTCTGATGTTCGTTGGCCGGATCAACTCAGCACATCCTTTGGCTGGTCAAGGATACGAACTTGATGCTATAGCAGCGGTGGTTATTGGAGGAACCAGTCTTTCCGGTGGGCAGGGTTCTATCGCTGGTACGTTCATGGGTGCCCTGATTATGGGGGTAATTAGAAACGCATTGAACCTCCTAAATGTCGATGCCTATTGGCAACAGGTAGTTATTGGCGCAGTTATTATCGCTGCTGTTCTCATGGATTGGCGGTCAAAGAAACAGCAGTTGGCATAATCAGGCTAGAGTGCAGTTTAGCTGCGGAGGGGGTGGCTAGACATAATCGCGTTGTTTAGGGAGGTGGTTGAACCTATCTTATAGAATGTGCTGAGCTTTACTACTGGGTCACTTATCGGTTAACACGAAACGGAGGTTCAATCATGAAGCGGTTAGTATGTATGACAATAGGCGTAATACTGGCGTTATCCATGCCAGGTGGTGTG
>JAAYSL010000145.1 GCA_012518315.1 Bacillota bacterium
AACCACTACAGGAAGAAGCCATACACCAAGAAGAACCTGATTTGCCATCCACAGAGGATATCGTGACTAGAGAGATAGAAAAGGTCACGACTGAGCAGGGCACACACCCTCTACAGCTCACCCGGGTCTTGGAGGAGATGCGAGCTCAGACATTGGCCTTCGCAGAAGAGGGTTTCAGGAAGACACAGGGAACCAGGTTAGTGGGAGTCCTGCCTACTGTAGAGCAAGGTAGACAAAGGCTAGATTTTATCACCGATGCCAAGGTGGAAGTAGAGCCTATGCTACTCGTCGAACCCCCTCGTTTAGTGCTGGATGTTGCCGGTGCTACTATTGAGGCTATCGATGATGAGCTTTATGTAGGTCAGGGAGTCATCCACAGGGTGCGGCTTAGTCAGTATCAGGATGGGATCGCCCGGGCAGTAGTAGATCTTGCGGAAACCACCGGGTATCAGATAGAGAAGCTTACCGACGGTAACGGGTTCTCCGTGGTTTTCAATCGACGGATTGGACGGGTTAAGCTCTGGCGAAGAGGAAGTACAGTGGGGCTATGCATGGAAACATCTGGCCCGGTGCAGTATTCCGTTCGCAGGCTCACATCACCTCAGCGGATAGTTGTGGATGTTGATCATGCTACTTTTGTTGCAGGCACTGCCGAAGTAAGTGTCAATGATAGTGCAGTTAAGGCCCTGCGGATCAGCCAGTATACACCTACTACCAGTCGGATAGTGATAGAGCTTGAACACAACTTGGAGATAGTGGATATTGACGGGGGTACAAGTGATTCGGAAATCGAACTAGCCTTTCAAGATCCACAGTGGGTAAAAGCGGGCGACTTAGAAAGCCTTGTGCGGGGGGAACCAAAAGCCTCATGGCAGGCTGCCGGGGAGTTGCCTTTGCTAGGGCTAAGGCAGCTAGCCAGCCTAGGTCAGAGCCTAGTGAATCTTTTCCCCAATGGTAGAGCCTTAGCCATGGAAGAAACCAAGCTGACTGAGATATCCACTACACCCCATGAGGTAGAGCAAGACCTTTATCCTTCGGCAGCCTTATTGGAGGAGTCCAATGATGGTGTCGATAGTGAAACCGGATCGGTAGTGGTTGGGGAAAACTGGCAAGAACCTGCAAAACAGAGTGACGAGCCTTTCGGCTTTTCAGTGCCCTTTGCGTCTGAGGAGATGCCTTTGGAGCCCCGTTTTCGGGAAATGGATTTTTCCAAGTGGCCGAGGCTGCAACCCAATTGGATTACGGCCAACGAAAGAGCTGCCCTAGCTGGGCGCCGAGTTCTTCTTGATGCTGGCCATGGAGGTTTTCAACCCGGTGCACCAGGGGTAAAGGGTGTTTGGGAGAAGACATATAACCTAGAACTGGTTTTGCGGGTAGGGGAGCTACTGGAGTGGGCAGGAGCCCATGTTAGCTATACCCGCATTGATGATCGGACTGTCAGCCTTGGGGAACGTGTGGGTATGGCCGAAGTGGTGAATGCAGAGATTCTACTTAGTGTCCATGCCAATGCATCCTTAGCTAAAGATGCTACGGGAACAGAGACACTATTTCACTCAGGCCTGGAGGCTAGTCGATTGCTAGCTAAATCCCTACAGGAAAACCTTGTAGGCCAGTTGGGCCTACCTGATCGGGGAATAAAACAGAGGAAGGATCTTTACATCTTGCGACATTCGCCGATTCCCAGTGCCTTGGTGGAAGTGGGCTTTTTAGATCATGCAGAAGAAGGTGTCTTCCTTTTGACTCCTGAGGCTATCGATAAAGCTAGCATGGGTTTGGTGCGAGGGATTGCTACCTTTTTCCGGGACAATCCCCTACCAAGACCGGCCGAGATACCAGCTGGCCTGAAAGAGGGAGTAGAACCATTAGATGGTGGTGCCAAAGAAGGGGTAGAAGGTAGTGAGGCGGATAGCCCACTATCTAGGCAATCCGCAGGGAGTGATACTGATGAACAGAAGCTATAAAGAGGTCATCGGCTGGCTTTTTCTCGCATCGCTCCTTTTGGTTGCCATTGCGTGGGGAGGAAGGCTTTGGAACACGATTAGCTGGTACTTTGAGCCTAAGACCGATATTCAGCTTTATATTGCAGCTCCTGGCGGCGGCCTGGAAGTGATAGATGTGCAAGTGGCAAATAGCCGGTTTAATGCCAAAAGGCTCTGGGAGGAACTAATGCGAGCCTCTGGACATAGCTCTGAATCCCTATTACCTACTGGAGCTAAGCTTTTGGAAGCCCGGGAGGAAGGCAGCACCTTAGTGGTTAGCTTTAGCGGAGAGCTGGTGAGGGGCCAGTATCTAGGGAGTGATCAAGAGATAGCCCTGGTCTATTCCATCGTTAACACAATGGCTCAACTACCGGGCATTGAATCAGTGCGCATCCTTATTGAGGGACATACCGTGGAATCACTGGCAGACCATGTGGATCTGACTGCTCCCCTAGAACCGGATTTGACGCTAGCTGTCACCGATTAGCAGGATTTGACTTGGTAAAGACTGAATGCCCCTACCTAGCCAAGGGGCTTTTCTCGTACTTGCATGTACTTGCCTAGGCGGGATAGAATAGGAATGGTGTCTGCCTGTGGCAAACAAGTATTTGGCAAAGGGTTCTTGATACCTCACAGGCCACCAGTATTCCTAGATGAATTTTGGAGAGGTTGAGGCAGGTGGGGGAGGCAAGGCAGCACCCTATCGGGGTATATGATTCGGGAGTGGGTGGTCTGACTGTTGTTCACTGGCTTAGGGAAATACTGCCCAAAGAGCGGATCCTCTATTTTGGAGATACGGCACGGGTGCCGTATGGCGGTCGAACCCCAGGAGAGATCATCGAGTTTTCCCGACAGATTGTGGCGTTTTTTCAAAAGCAGGGGGTCAAGTTCATCATCGCCGCCTGTAATACTTCATCTGCCCTGGCTTTGCCGGTGGTTGCACCCATATCCCCCATACCAATAATGGGTGTGATTGGGGCAGGCGCCCATAGGGCCCTTGAGGTTACAAGTAACAAGAAAGTTGGAGTGATTGGCACCGAAGCAACAGTAGAAAGTCACGCGTATGCCTATGCGTTGGAGGAGCTTGACCCTAGTGTCACTGTCTATGAAAGAGCCTGTCCCAGGCTTGTACCTTTGATCGAAGCAGGGCACTGGGAGGGAGAGGTAGTTAGGGAGCCTTTACGGCAATACTTGACACCATTGGCCAAACAGGATATAGATACTTTGATCTTGGGCTGTACCCATTATCCTTTTCTGCTTGGGTCAGTTCAAGAGCTACTAGGCCCCAAAGTCGAAATTGTTGATCCGGCGGAGGCTACTGCCAAGGAAGCTAGGGAAAAACTTGGGGAGCTTGATCTATGGAGCTTGGAAAAGCTTGGAGAAGACGGTTATTTTGTCAGTGGCGATCCTATAAGTTTTCGTGCCAGCTCTGCCAGGCTAGGATATACTCACAGGGTGGAACATGTAGATATTACGAAGTATACTATTTAACTGGGAGTCTAGTTTAGCTATAGTTTGTGTAACCAGAGGTTAGAGGGAAGGAGTCATCGAATGGAGGCTATGTCCCTTAGAGTAAATAGTAGTGTTTTGGTAGAGAAAAGCTACGCTGCTTTGGGGATGAAGGGTGAAAGCGGCATGGTGTGGCGGAACCAAAGGGTGGCAGTGATAGGCCTGGGAGTCAGCAATATACCACTTATTCGGTATTTAGTGGACGAAGGGGCTAAAATCACTGTTTGCGATCGCCAAAAACCAGCTGAACTCGAGTCCCGGCTAGCACAGATTGCCGGTCTACCGGTAGCTTATCAACTGGGTGAGGGGTATCTCGATGACCTTGACGATTTTGATACCATTTTCCTAAGCCCGGGGATTCCCAAAGATCTGCCTGAAATCAGTGCTCTAAGGGAACGGGGGATTAGGCTAAGTAGCGAAATGGAGATATTCTTCAAGCTATGCCCAGCCCCAATTGCTGGGATTACCGGTAGTAGCGGGAAGACTACTACTACTACATTAGTCGGTGAGATCCTGTCTGCCCAAAAAGACCATAAGGTTTTGGTAGGGGGCAATATAGGTAATTCTCTACTAGATGAGGTGCATAGTATATCCGCAAAGGACTTAGTGGTATTGGAGCTATCTAGTTTCCAGCTAGAGCTTTTACCTCATAGTCCCCGCTATGCCTTGGTGACCAATATAACTCCCAACCATCTAGATGTGCATAGGAGTATGGAGGCATATATTGCGGCCAAACGCCATATCTTTACGTTTCAGGGACCAGATGACTATGTGATTCTAAACTACGATAATGAGGCCACTCGCCTTTTGGCATCGGAATGCCCTGGGCAGGTGTTTTTCTTTAGTCGACTACAAGAGCCACCCCGGGGGGTCTTCCTTAAGAATGGTATGATTACCCTTAGGGATATTGGGTTTGCCCAAGGCAAAGAAGAGGCTCTTTGCCCCATCGGTGCTGTCCGGCTTCTTGGTGTGCACAACTGGGAAAATGTACTGGCAGCGGTAGCCTTAGCTTCGCTCTGTGGTGCAACACCAGAAGCTATTATCAAGGTGATCGCTACTTTTACCGGGGTTCCCCATAGGCTAGAGTTGGTGGATGAGGTCAAGGGAGTAAAATACTATAATGACTCGATTGCCACCAGCCCCGCCCGGGCTATTGCTGGTATTAGAGCTTTTAATGAACCCATCATCTTGATTGCTGGTGGCTATGATAAACAATTGGCCTTTGATGAGCTGGCAGAAACAATCAACAAGCAGGTTAAAGCAGTTGTGTTGGTTGGAGCAACGGCAGACAAGATCGAGGCGGCAATTCAGGCAAGAAGGCAGAAGTCGGATACACCGATTGTCTGCCGGGGACAGGATTTTGACGATGCGGTAATGAAGGCCGCTAGGATAGCCGAATCCGGTGATGTAGTTTTGATGAGCCCTGCCTGTGCCAGCTATGATATGTTCAGGAATTTCGAGGAGAGGGGCCAAAGATTTAGGGATCTAGTTAGGGGAATGGCGGGGAAAAGGTAGGTTTGAGTTAGGACAGCGAATTTAGGCCAGGGAGGCGCAAAGATGGTACGAGTCGATGGACGTAAGCCCGGTGAGCTTCGAGAGGTCAAGATCACACGCAATTTTACCAAATATGCGGAGGGGTCGGTGCTCATCGAGGCCGGTGATACCAAGGTGATCTGCACTGCCAGTATTGAGGACAAGGTACCCCCTTTCTTGCGAGGTCAAGGACAGGGCTGGGTGACGGCTGAGTATTCTATGCTGCCCCGGGCAACCGAGACCCGCAATGTGCGGGAAGCTAGTCGAGGTAGGCTGAGTGGGCGTACTTCCGAGATACAAAGGCTGGTAGGCAGAGCCTTACGTTCAGTAGTGGATTTGGAAGCCTTGGGGGAGCGAACCATTTGGCTAGATTGTGATGTGATTCAGGCTGATGGGGGCACTCGTACTGCGTCAATTACAGGCGCCTTTGTTGCCATGATGGATGCCATACAACGCCTAGGTCAGACGGTAAACTGGGATAAACTGCCCATTGCCAACTTCGTAGCCGCGATTAGTGTGGGGTTAGTGGATGGTGTGCCTCTTTTGGATCTTTGCTATGCAGAAGACTCCCAGGCCCAAGTTGATATGAATGTGGTCATGACCGGAGACGGCAAGATTATTGAGATACAGGGGACTGCTGAGGAGGCACCTTTTGCGCGATCAGAGATGGACGAGATGCTGAATCTTGCCGAACAGGGGATTAGAGAGCTTGTTGGTCTGCAAAGACGAGCTCTAACAGAAGATCTGATTGCCAAAATGGGAGGGCAAATCCGTGGCCGCACTAGTCATCGCTTCCAGGAATGAGCATAAAGTCGAGGAACTAAGGCAGCTACTGGCCGACCTTACCATCGATGTTCTGTCATTAAGAGACTTTCCTCATGCCCCCGAGGTCGAAGAGGACGGTGATACCTTCGAGGCCAATGCCCTAAAGAAAGCTAGAATCATTGCCCAGTATACTAACCAAGCAGTCTTGGCTGATGACTCTGGCCTAGAAGTAGACGCCCTTGGTGGACAGCCGGGAGTGCATTCCGCAAGGTTTTCCGGGGAAGGTGCTAGTGACAAGGAGAATAACGCAAATCTCCTCAGGCTGATGGAAGGAGTTTCACCGAAAGAGAGGACGGCGCGCTTTCGCTGTGCCATTGCCCTGGTAAGTCCAAGTGGTGATGAGCGCTTGGTGGAAGGTGTCTGTCCGGGGGTAATCATCGATAAGCCGCAAGGAAGCGGTGGTTTTGGTTATGATCCTTTGTTTATGGTGCCTCACTTAGGAAAGACGTTCGCTGAGTTGTCTGGGGATGAGAAAAACAGCATAAGCCATCGGGGAAAGGCTCTTTGGAAAGCCTTGCCTGTTATTCGTGAATGGCTAGAAGATGGCCTCATTTAGCCGGAAAACAGCGTTGACAGGATCCCGCCAGGTGTGTTATAATCAAATCCGTCAGTTGAACACTAGTATCGGGGCGTAGCGCAGTTTGGCTAGCGCGCCTGCCTTGGGAGCAGGAGGCCGGAGGTTCAAATCCTCTCGCCCCGACCACATTTTTCAAGCAAGT
>JAAYSL010000146.1 GCA_012518315.1 Bacillota bacterium
CAGGGATATGCATCAGGATCCAAGTGTTAATTCACTTGTTTGAGACAAATAGTTGTCTATTTGGTTTTCAAGGTTCAATGGGAGATGAAATCCCAAAAGGATCTTCCCTAATTCTTAGTATACGAGGGAGGCCAGATAGTGGATATAAGTCAAGGATTTCTCTTTCCGCCATTACCAATTGAAATTGTGTTCGGGTATGGGGCTATTGAGCGCTTGCCAGTGAAGCTAAAAGAACAGCATGTTACGAAGCCCTTGGTTGTGACTGATCGGGGACTTAAGGAAGCTGGCCTTTTGGATGAGGTCACGGCAATCATATGTAAGTCAGACATGCCTTTTGCTGCTTTTGCTGACGTGCCACAGGATTCCAGTACCACTTCAATAACATCGGCCTTGGAGCTGTTGGAGGCTGAAGGTTGTGATGGTGTCATCGGTCTAGGTGGAGGCAGTGCACTGGATACCGCCAAGGCTGTTGCCTTTAGAAAGACCAACACCAGTGATATTTCAACCTATATTGGCCTTAATAAGCTTGAAAATCCGCCACTACCAATATTCGCGATCCCTACTACAGCGGGAACCGGTAGTGAAGTCAGTTACTGGGCGGTTTTCACTGATGACACTACTAGGGTAAAGGTCAGTGTTGGCGGTTATTGGGTATTTCCTAAAGTGGCTATCTGCGATCCGATGATGACCCTGACCCTACCCGCACACCTAACCGCGGCAACAGGGATGGACGCGCTTACTCATGCCATAGAGTCGTACACGAATGATAGCTATCAGCCGATTTCCGACATCCTGGCATATAGAGCTATAGAACTGATTGGTGAATACCTCAGGCCTGCTGTGACCAATGGAAAAGACCGCAGGGCCCGATATGGAATGATGCTGGGCAGCATGCTAGCCGGAATTGCCATGAATCCAACTCGTTTGGGGATAGCCCATGCTTTAGCCATGCCTCTAGGTAGCTGGGATCTTAAAATTCCCCATGGTATAGCCAATGGTATCCTGCTTCCCCATGTTATGGAGTTTAACATGGTGGCCAATCTCCAGCGTTTTGTTAAGGTTGCTGAAGCACTAGGTGAGCAGACTCAAGGCATGGGAATGCGAGCAGCGGCTGAGAGGTCTGTAACCGCTGTTAGGCAGTTGCTTACTGATATTGGATTAACTACAGGTTTAGGCGACTACGGTTTGACGGAAGCAAAAGTGCTTAGTGTGGTCGAAGAAGCCATGAAAAGTGGAAATATCGCAGCTAACACCCGCCAAGCAGCAAAAGAGGATGTCACAGCCATCTGCTTGGCAACTCTATAGAAACCGATTGGAGGGGGAGAATGGTGGAGCGATATGCAAATTGTATTAACGGAAAATGGCTGGCTCCGGGCACAGGCGATTATGTCGCAAACATTAACCCCGCTGACCCTGCTGAGATACTGGGTATGTTCCCTGCATCTGGTGGAGCGGATGTAGAACAAGCTATCGCAGCGGCGGTAGCCGCCAGTGAGGGATGGCGAAGAGTGCCTGGTCCAGAACGGGGAAAGCTTTTGCTCAGATTCGCTGATCTACTAGAGCAGCATACTGACCCCCTTGCGAAAATACTAACAAAAGAACAGGGGAAACCACTCAAAGAATCGGTGGGTGAAGTCAAGCGAGCCGCAGCAGAATCACGGTTTATGGCTGGGGAAGCCAGCCGTTTGGCCGGTGAGACTCTCCCTAGTGAGCGTCAAGGGGTGTGGGTACAGGTAATTCGGGAACCCCTAGGTGTCGTGGGGGCAATTATGCCCTGGAATTTTCCGGTTGTAACACCGGTTCGCAAATTGGCCCCGGCTTTAGCTTGTGGTAATACCGTCGTCTTTAAGCCAGCTTCAGACACTCCCTGGACCGGGGTATATCTAATGGAATTACTCTTGGAGGCAGGTTTTCCTCCCGGAGCTGTAAATCTAGTAATGGGGCCTGGTTCCTTGGTCGGACAGAAACTGGCAGAATCTCCCCTGGTTCAAGGAATTACTTTTACGGGCTCAACCACCACAGGTCGAAGAATCTATGCAGCCACTGCCCAGCATTTGGGGAGAGTACAGCTGGAGCTAGGCGGAAAAAACCCAGCAGTTGTCATGGATGCATACGATCTTGAGGAAGCGGCTAAAGAGATCGTGTCAGCAGCATTCGCAGCTAGTGGACAGCGATGTACTGCTATTAGTAGGGTGCTCACAAGTAGGGCTGAAGCAACAAAGCTAACAGAGATAATTGTCGATCTAGCATCTAAGCTGAAGGTGGGTAATGGGCTCTCTCCGGAGGTGGAGGTGGGTCCGTTAGTCAGTCAAGCACAGTTGGAAATAGTGGAGGGGTACATAGAGACTGCCAAGAAAGAAGGTGCTAGAGTCCTTACCGGTGGTAAGCGTTTGCCGGAATTAGGGAAAGGCTTTTACTATAGTCCTACAGTGCTAGACAAGGTAACTCCCAAATCGGTGGTAGCTAAAGAAGAAGTTTTTGGTCCCGTCTTACCAATTATCGTTGTGGACTCTATGGAAGAGGCCTTGACTATCTGCAATGACACGGAGTACGGATTGGCGGCCTGTGTCTTCACAAAGGATATTGATAAAGCCATGCAGTTCGCCACTGAGATCAAAACGGGAATGGTTCATATCAATCACGGCACAGCCAGTCAAGCCCATGTCCCATTCGGTGGAGTGAAAAACAGCGGGCAAGGGGCCTATTCCATTGGCGGTACTGCTAAGGATTTCTGTATGGTAAATAAGGTCGTCTACCTTAAGTTCAATCAGTAATCATAGGTGAGAAGCCAGGATATACTGGAGGCTAGTGCTTTCGTCAATGCTGTCTACAGGGAGGTAAACTAATGAGGCACTTTTCAGGTGGCAATGTGGAAAGAGTCATCGTCGTGGGATTGGATTCTGGTGACGATCTATTGGTTTCCATAAAAAGAGTCATCGAGACTGAAGGCATCGCAAATGGGGTAGTGATATCGGGAGTGGGAAGCTTATCCAAGGCTAGATATCATATTGTGGAGCCGGGAGATGAAAAACCCTGGAAAGACCGATTCATTGAAAAGGCAGGGACTATTGAAATAGAATCAGTTTCCGGAATCATCGCCAATGGGGAGCCACACTTGCATATTTCTTTGTCTCAAGCCGATGAGGGTTTCGGTGGTCACTTGGAAGTCGGGTCCAAAGTCTTGACCCTTGCGGAGATTGTTATCCTAGAGCTATCAGGGAAAATGCAGCGCATAGTCGGCAAAGAGGGGTTCGGCAGGATACACTCGATGGATGTGTAGAAGGTGTATAGACCAACTAAAGAGGCGTCCAAAACAGGGATCTTGCCATACCCATCGTAATATTGGATCATGAAGGAGGTCGAACTATAGATGAGCAGCAATAATAGCAAAACCAAAATCTTTGTGACACGCAAGATCCCCCAACCTGGCTTAGATATGCTCAAGGAACACTATGAGGTCATAGTCAATCCCCATAACCGTGTGCTTAGTAAAGATGAGTTACTTGATGGGGTGAGAACAGCTGATGGACTCCTATGTCTTCTCACCGATGACATAACCGCAGAGGTAATGGATATCAACCCTAACCTCAAGGTAATCAGCAACTATGCAGTGGGATACAACAACATTGATGTGGAAGCTGCTACCAAACGTGGAATTCAGGTAACGAACACACCGGGAGTGTTGACAGATACTACCGCCGACTTAGCTTGGGCTCTGATCATGGCTGTTGGTCGTCGGGTAGTCGAAGGGGACGTCTTTACCCGAGAAGGCCGTTTTGAGGGCTGGGATCCCATGCTTCTTCTTGGAACCGATATCACTGGCAAGACGCTGGGGATTATCGGGATGGGACGTATAGGTCAGGCGGTGGCTCGGCGGGCTATGGGCTTTGATATGCGGATTCTCTATCATGATATGGCTCCGGTGCCAGTAGCAGAGGAAGAGTATCAAGCCGAGTTTGTGGCTTTGGATGAACTCTTGCGGCAATCAGACTTTGTCACTATCCATGCACCTTTGACTGATGAGACAAGACACATGATCGGGCGACGGGAGCTAAGCGTGATGAAGAAGATGGCTTATCTCGTCAACACCGCCAGAGGGCCTCTAGTTGATGAAGAGGCTTTGGTGGAGGCACTTAGGGACGGGATTATAGCCGGTGCTGGTCTAGACGTATATGAAAATGAGCCGAGGCTGGCTTCGGGCTTAGCTGAACTTCCCAATACAGTAATTTTGCCACACCTAGGAAGTGCCACTTTGGAGACTCGAACCAAGATGGCCACGATGGCAGCAGCCAATCTAGTTGCCGCGTTGGAAGGGAAGAGGCCACCTCACATAGTCAATCCCGAGGTGCTGTAGGGCTTGGTTTGGACAAGCCTAAGAACTTACGACGGTTAAGGAGCTTAAGGAAGGCGTAGGCGATAGATATCTCGAAGAATTAAGGGCGGGGGCTCTCTGTCCTCGCCCTTGATTAATCCATTTGCCGTCAGACCTATGCCACAAGCCAGTACTACCACCAGCAGCAAGCCGCTAGGCCGCTGTGACAGCCTGGCCCTAAGGCTATTACTCCAACACCTTTGCGTTGTTTGATACATACAAGTAGCCTCTGATGCAATGGATGGGAGGCGGGAGGGACAAAGGTATGGCTGAACAGCAGAGAAAAAACCCACGAAAGAAAAGGCCAGAAAGCGATGATGTAGAGTTTCCAAGACTGTTGCATGTAATTAGGCAGTTTCTTGGCACTGAAGAGCCAATTCAAGAGCTAAATGAACTTGCGTCTAGTCTCATCATGAGGTTCGTGTCGCCACTCTTGGAAGAAACACACGAAATACCTAGACAGCGAGTTCTCATTATGCTGGGAATCACGGTATGGAATGCTTCCTTAGCACCTGACAGAAAGCAAGAACAAATGAGAACTAATGTCTTAGAAGCGGCGAAAGGAAGACCCGAAGGTGTGGCTCAGCTTGAACAGATCTGGTGTTGGCTTCTGAACAGAAAACAGACAGATTTTGCCAATCACCGTATTTACATTATTGATTTTGAGCTCGTAGAAAAACAGGGAACGGTTTCCGTAGAGGTGTTAAGATCGGTAGGCGCTCCTTTCAACATGGAGCCATAGAATGGTCAAAGGAAAGATGAGGCATGGGTAGCTAGAACCGATGAATCTGATAGAGTCTCAAGAGAGGAGGCGAGGGAAGTGGATGTGAGAATTCCCAAGAAAATGAAAGCTGTCGTTTGTCATGGCCCTCATGATTACAGACTAGAAGAAATACCTGTTCCGCAAGTCGGAGATGGCGATGTATTAGTCAAGGTGAAAGCTTGCGGTATTTGTGCTGGTGATGTCAAATCTAGGGCCGGAGCATCCATGTTTTGGGGAGATGAAATCCAGCCGCCGTATAACAAGCCACCTGTTGTGGCTGGCCATGAGTTTTTCGGGACAGTAGTTGCCCTTGGTAAAGGTGCCAAAGAAAAACACGGCCTAGATATCGGGGATACAGTAACAGCCGAGCAAATCGTGCCTTGTGGGAAATGTAGGTTCTGCCGTAACGGAAGCTACTGGATGTGCGAAGTTCACAATATTCATGGCTTTCAAAGAGAAGTTGCCGATGGGGGTATGGCAGAATACGTTCGACTTTCAGATAGAGATATCATCCATAAGGTTCCTGAATCAATAACCGGGTATAATGGGGCGATAATCGAACCACTTGCTTGCGCAGTTCATTCAGTAGAAAGAGCACAAATCAGATTTGGAGATGTCGTGGTCATTGGTGGTCTTGGCCCCATTGGACTATTGAAGTTACAGCTAGCCAGGCTGAAAAACCCCGGGTTACTTATTGGCATTGATCTGCGAGAAAAGAGGCTTGAGCTGGGTAAAGAGCTGGGAGCAGACATAGTGCTTAATCCGCTGGAGGATGATGTCAAGCAGCGGGTGATGGAGGTTACTGATGGTTACGGTTGTGATGTATATATTCATAACACAGGCAATCCAAAAGGCGTGATCCAGGGATTGCAAATCCTACGCAAACTAGGTACGTTTGTGGAGTTCAGTGTGTTCACCGAGCCTACAACAGTGGATTGGAGCATAATTGGTGATAGGAAAGAACTGAACATCTATGGTGCTCATCTTAGTCCATATACATATCCCATTGCCATTGACTTCTTGGCCAAAGGCTTGGTTAAGGGAGAGCCGATTATCACGCACAGCTTTCCTCTCGAACAATGGGAAGAAGCCTTTACAATGGCCGAGGAGGGCACGGAGTCCATCAAAGTGGTGTTGGTTCCCTAGACATTCTGTGGAGCTTTCATGGTCCTAACATAGGCTTAACTAGGAAGAGGCAGGGAATGGTACGATTCTCCGCCTCTTTTGTACGTCTACTTGCTGCAATTCCTCACCAAATAGTAATACAAAATCGCTCCATAGCTAACAGCGAGCAACCAAGTTAAGCTGTGGGGTGTTTCTTCCCAGTGCCGGTGTTTATCCAAGATAGGTGTCGAGGGGAGCATCTTGGAAATAGTTAACGATGAGTATCCCCATTGCTACACTTCTACATATAGACCTCTAGGATTGACTTCACATCCAAATCCGGAGATTCGCGAAAACAAGAAGGATAATGTCCATTCGTGGAGAAATATAACTGCGAATCCAGAATCCGAAATCCGTAATCCGGAATCCGACCCATCTGGATCAAGGAAGGAGGCAAAGCGGGAAAAGGTCGCCTAAAGAGACTTCCGCTGCACAATGGCAAGACGCATACAGGTTGAGAGTGTTACGGAAATGGTTAAGGAACGCCTGCGCCAGATGATTATGGAGGGGGATCTCACCCCAGGAACCAAAATCCTGCAGGATCAAATAGCGGAGGAGCTAGGTGTTAGCAAGACACCAGTCCTTAAGGCATTACACGTTCTTGAAAGTGAGAACCTCGTAGAGTCTATTCCTAGAAGAGGTTTCTTCATACGAGAGTTTACGATGTCCGAAATCGCTGACGTTTTTGCAGTGAGAGAAGTTGTTGAGGGAGTAGCTGCGGAAGAGGCAGCGAACCTGATGACAGACAAAGAGATACAACGGTTAGCAACTATATTTGCTCCATTTCGGCCGCCATTAGGTGAGGATGAAACAAGAGCATATGCCGTGGCCGATAAGAAGTTTCATAACCTCATCGTAGCTGCTTGTAGGAATGAGTTTATACAACAGATTGACACCATGGTAAATGTGTTGTCCATCAGCTTCCAGCCAGGTCTACTTCGATCACCGGAGGAGACATTGCCTGAGCATCAGGAGATGGTGGAGGCAATTAAGGATAGAGATCCACTTAGAGCTAGGAAAGCAGCTATGGATCATCTGTATCGCACAAGAGTGTGGCTCTATCGTCGTTTGAAGATAGAAGAGGCAATTCGTTAGAAAACTAGACAACATGATGGTTGGGGGAATAAGACATTGATAACCAGATCAGAGTTGAAATCCGCACAGCGTCGAGCTTTGGAGTACCTCGATAGAGCCCATGTAGTCATGACAGCCAAGGAACGGGAACAGATCGAAGTATCGGATTTTGGCTTAAGTAAGTTAGAACACTTTGGTGTTCAGACACTTACATATTTTAACACTGACCGGATTTGTGCTAAACAGATAGTCCTGTTTCCCAACCAAATCTGTCCGGAGCATTGGCATCCCAGAGTCGGCACTGATCCTGGCAAAGAGGAAACCATGCGTATCAGATGGGGACTGGTCTACCTGTATATTCCCGGTGCCAGCCTGGAGTCGGCCGCCATGGACAGGATCCCAGAACGCAAAGACTACTTCACAGTGGGCAAAGAAGTCATCTTGGGGCCGGGTGATCAGATTACTCTGGCACCAGGGACGGTCCATTGGTTTCAGGCAGGACCAGAGGGGGCTGTTATCGATGATTATTCCACAACCTCCCGAGACGTGCTAGATGAGTTTACTGATCCTGATATTGTGCGAACAACAAAGATTGTCGACTAGAGTCGATATTTGAGTAACCAGGTAGCCCATGGTTCTCTAAGTTAGGTCTTTGGGCTAGCAAAAGTAAGCGACATCAGAGCCAAGAGGGAGTAATCCGCAGGAGGGCAGTAGCATGAATACCAGAGCCTCAATTGACGGTAATCGCTTTTTGATTAATGGAAAAGACCCCTACCCTAACGCTCGCCCAGAAGTGGCCAACAAGGGCATTTTGCTCAATGTGCGGGCTGTGAATGCACTGTTAGACGATGATGGTTCTTATGTTAAGGAATACTGGAGCGATCCTAGTGCGAACCCCAATGTCGGTTATGATGGGGGCCTTTTTGGCACCTGGGATGCTGATGACAATACACGTAGGTTCTTGATCGCCTTGCCTTCTTGGCGAGCCATGGGCGTTAGGGCCATTACTATCAATTTTCAGGGAGGCGGTCCGCTTTTTCCCTATACCAAGGAATACTATGGGCAGAATATCCGCCAGACGGTGGAGAACAATGGTTTTACCAAGGAAGGGGCTTTGAAGCCGTCATTTGCCGCCCGGGCAGAAAGGATTATTAGGCGGGCCGATGAGCTGGGTATGGTGGTGATTGTCGGCCTGTTTTATCTGGGACAGCAAGGCAAGATGACCAATCAAACCATCAGACAAGCAGTACACAGTGTGGCAGCTTGGCTTGTGGAAAAGAACTTTCGCAATGTCCTGATTGAGATTGCTAATGAGAATAGCAATGACTCCATATGGCGTGAGGCTCTACGAGCAGATTATGTCCATGAGCTTTTTGACATTGTCCACAGTTATAGATACTCTGATGGCTCAACTCTCTTGGTGTCAACTAGTCTAATCCGGCATACTGATTGGAATCTGCCACAGAACAAAGACAAAGCTGATTTTGTCCTGATTCATCTTAATGGCAAGAGTGTAGATGAGGGTAAGCAGATCATCTCTGATGTGCACAAGTATGTGAACTATGAGAAGCCTATCATGGTAAACGAAGATGCTGGTACTGCCGCTGGGGGAACAGGAGAGATGGACGGAATCCTCTACGATAACTGGGCTTATCCACCAGCTCTAGAGAAATTTGATGCCACAGTCTTGGGTCAAGCCGGTTGGGGCTACTATGGTCAATACTTTAAGCAATCTATGCCCAATAACTGGGAGATTTATCGTCGGAATGGTAATGAACAAGAACTAGATATCTTTGAGCGGTTTGCCTATTGGGCTGGCCTGATACCGGAAGCCGGACAGGGCCCGGTGATCCTGGCAATCAATAATCTCACCCAGGGTGAGATAGTAGAAAAGACTGCCTATATTTCAGCTACAGTAGTTCATCCATTGGGGTGGCGTCACATTGCAAGGGTTGAGTTCTATCTAGACGATGAAAAGACACCTGTCTGGATTGATGGAGAACCACCGTACTACCTTGGTGGTGACCTATTCCGGGGGCCCAATGGTTTTGATATGACATCACTAGACGAAGGTCAACACAGCCTCAGGGTAAGGGCAGTGGATATTGCAGGACACTCTACAGAAAAAGAAGTTGTATTCAATGTAAAGAGATAGTGGTAGGAAATGTAGTTTGCACTGGCTTTTGAATGCGGGAACAAATCTTACTGATGGATGGATTTTAGAGGGGATGATATCCATGTCAAGACGCTATGCTGTCATTAGTGGGTTCTTGGGAGCTACTCGGGATCGATTCTGTGTCTACGGCGAGAATCGGAGCATTGAGGAGAAGTTCAAGGTGGCATCAGAGATAGAAGGAGTCACCGGTATCGAATTAGTCGTCCCATACGATTGTCCTGATACTGCCTTAATCAAGGAGCTATGTGAAAAATACGATCTTCAAATAGCATCTATCAATCTTAATCTCAAGGG
>JAAYSL010000147.1 GCA_012518315.1 Bacillota bacterium
CTATCACCAGAACCACCGAGCCTTCTTATCGATTCTGCCAGTAGATTGCCCCCAAATGGCAGGTAATATTTATCCAAATTGGGATTTTGTCCATCATCTACCGCCAGATAAGAAGACCTGAGGTAATTAGGATCCGATAACCGTTGAATGGGGGTAAAACCCAGACGCTTAAGCATGGCATTGACAAATCCATACTGATAGTGGAACTCGTTTTTCCAAGCGAGGGCAGCAATGACTTGGGGAACAGCCCAGGGGATTGTGAGCAGAGTGCGATAAATGGCCTTTCCCCGAAGGGGGCGATTGAGTAGAATCGCAAGAAACAGCCCACCAATAACATGAAAGAAGACATTCACCACAGTCCACACGATGGTTCTTAGGAGTAGTTGCAAGAAGGTCACATTTTGAAGTACCGGTGCCCGGAAAACATCCAAGAAGTTCTCGATACCATAGATAAACTCCTTGGCGATCTGTAGTTTCTCCCCACTGACATAGTCAGGAATCATGAAATAGATGCCTGAAGTCATTGGAGCCGGCCATAGTCCAGTTTCACTAATCCTTGGGATACGGGCAACACCAAGATCAACCTTTTCCTTCACTTCCGGTGTCTGATAGCCCGCCAAAGACCAGTCTCCATTAATTAGCATGGCAGCCTTGCCCTCTTTGAACAGCGAATCAGCGGCATCATAGTCACACTCGACTGGTACGATCCTATGAACGAATTTGAGATCATGGGCAAACTGAAGCGCATCCACCATCGCTTTAGTATTGAGCGTAGGTGTAGTTCCATCAAGGGGCCAGCCTCCAAAGCCTCCTAGCCATGGAGCAAAGAAAAACGGCTCATTCAGATTGTAGACTAGTCCATACTGATCTGGCACCCCGTCATTATCTAGATCGACCGTGAGGGCTTTACCAATTTTGACCATTTCATCCGTGTTTTCGGGGGCCTCTTTGATCAGGTTCTTGTTATAGAGCAGCATTAGGTGGTTGCCAACACTAATAGGCACTCCCCAGGTCTTGCCTTCTAGCTCAACACATTCAAGTCCTGGCCTGACAAATCCCTCAAGGAAGTCCTCTCCAACGATCTTGTCAACGGGTTTGATGATCTGCATAGCAACAAAAGGACCGGCATGGTCTGATACGGTCCAAAGTAGATCTGGGCCCTGATACCCGCCTAATATCCTGCAAGGATCTATTTGTTAGCCAATCAGCCCTTACTGGTGAATCAATGCCAGTGGGAAAACCGGATATCCTTCCCCATAGGGAAAACCGTAATGGTGCCGGCAGACAAACAACGAAAGACGTTCTAGAAGCGGATAATCTCTGTTTTATGGGAACAGATGTAATGAGTGGAACAGCCACCGCCGTAGTGGTGGCCACCGGGTCACAGACGATTTTCGGTTCACTAGCTGGCCGAGTACTGGTTCAGCAGGATACAACCAGCTTTGACCAGGGTATCAGAAGCGTAAGCTGGGTCTTGATTAGATTCATGGCAATCATGGTACCTGTAGTATTCCTGATCAACGGCATGACCAAAGGCAACTGGCCAGATGCTTTCCTGTTTTCGCTAGCTGTTGCCGTGGGCCTTACACCGGAAATGTTGCCTATGGTGGTCTCTGTAAACCTCGCTAAGGGAGCCATTCGGATGGCCAAGGAAAAAGTCATTGTCAAACGGATAAGTGCTATTCAGGATTTTGGAGCTATGGATATCCTTTGTACGGACAAAACTGGCACCCTTACCGAAGATCGAGTAATGCTCAGAGAGCACTTGGATATGAACGGCAACGAGAGCGAGAATGTGTTGCAGCTTGCCTACCTAAACAGCTCGCTTCAGACCGGTCTAAAGAATCTAATGGATGAGGCTATCATTGAACACATGGAGTCCGAGCATCGGTCTACAGGATTGCAGCATCTCATAAAAATCGATGAAATCCCCTTTGACTTCATGCGAAGACGAATGTCAGTGGTTGTGGCAGATGAGACTGGACAGCATTTGTTCATCTGCAAGGGGGCCACAGAGGAAATGCTTGAGGCCTGTACCCAAGTCGAGATTGATGGACAGATTCTGCCACTCAATGAACCTATGCGAGACAAGGCAAGAACCTTGATTAGGCAGCGCAATGAAGGTGGAATGCGGACTATTGCGGTTGGATACAGGTATTTTCCTGCCCACCGGGAGGAATACGTGGCAAGAGATGAAAGCCAGCTGGTGCTAGCCGGGTTTGTGGGTTTTTTGGATCCGCCCAAAGCCTCCGCCGCCCGGGCTCTAGCCGCCCTAAGGGAGCATGGAGTAAAAGTCAAGGTTCTAACCGGTGATTCCGAAGCCGTTGTAGGTAAGATATGCCGTGAAGTTGGACTTGCCCCTGCGGACATAGTAAGCGGGCATACACTAGATGCACTCAATGATGACGAGCTGGCTGACCTTGCCCAGAAGACCACTGTTTTTGCCAAGGTTACCCCGTTACAGAAATCCCGTATTGTCCAGGTGCTAAAACACCGCGGGCATACCGTAGGATTCCTCGGTGATGGCATCAATGATGCTGCGGCTTTGCGGGAGGCAGATGTAGGTATCTCAGTAGATACAGCAGTCGATATCGCTAAAGAATCAGCAGATATCATTCTGCTGGAAAAAAGCCTCCTGGTACTAGAGCAAGGGGTAATGGAAGGCCGCAAGGTCTTTGGTAATATCGTCAAGTATATCAAAATGACAGCTAGCTCCAATTTCGGCAACGTTTTTAGTGTGCTAGTGGCAAGTGCATTCATTCCATTTTTGCCTATGTTACCGATTCAGCTACTGACTCAGAATCTGCTCTACGATTTTTCCCAGTTCTCATTGCCGTGGGACACCATGGATGAAGAGTTTTTGGCTGAGCCACGCAAATGGGATTCCGCTAGTATAGCCCGATTCATGATCTATATTGGGCCCATTAGCTCGATCTTTGATATAGCTGTCTTTGTGGTCATGTGGTATGTTTTCGGGGCTAACTCTATTGAACAGCAGAGCCTTTTTCAATCAGGCTGGTTTGTGTTGGGACTATTATCCCAGACACTGATTGTGCATCTCATCCGCACAGAGAAGATACCCTTTGTCCAAAGCAGAGCTACCAGACCAGTACTTTTGTTCACCGGCATGATCATAGCTGTCGGAACTGCCATGCCCTTTACTAAGTTTGGAGCCGGTATCGGACTGCAGCCACTGCCCTTAGCCTATTTTCCCTGGCTAATAGCATTGCTGTTTGCTTACTGTGTCACCACACAATGGGCAAAGAGATTCTATATCCGGCGTTTTGCCAGTTGGCTTTAAGGATGAGAATCTGCAGCCCCGGAGTAACGACCTCGTTCCTATTTCCGGGGCTCTTCCTCTTTACGATTACACGCAAACATTTCACGATCCTACCAGACAAGTCGCAAATTGCCCCTTGACAACCCGCCAAGTACGGTGTAATATTGCATCAAACTGAATCATGTGTGGATGGAAAGACGTTGATGGGGAAGATCGCCACTGACAAACCGGCCCTAAGCGAGCGGGGGATAGTCAAAGCCCTGCGGGTGGGGTGTGGTGAGTGGGCCCCTGAGTCGCAAGCCGAACGGCGCACAGCCAGTGCGTTTCGCTTAGTAGGCTCCGCCGGAAGCCCCCGTTACAAGGCAGGGGTATCGCCTTTACATAGATGGAGGCCGTACCCTGGATA
>JAAYSL010000148.1 GCA_012518315.1 Bacillota bacterium
ACTCAGTTGCCATTATGTATGCCGGTAAAATCGTGGAATATGGCAGTGTAATGGATGTATATACTAATCCATTACACCCTTACGCCCTTGGCCTTTTGGGTTCATTTCCGAATATCAAAGCTGAACGCTCTGAGGTTAGATCCTTACCTGGCTTTCCGCCGAATCTACTAGCACCACCATCTGGCTGTAGATTTCATCCCCGTTGTCCGCTGGCCACTGAGGAATGCATGCAGGTAGAACCTGTTATCCAAGGTGTGGGTGGCAATGGTCATAAGGTAGCCTGCCACAAGGTCAAGACCATCGGGCAAGGGGCTGATATCTGGAATACGGGCACTGCTTCTCCTTCGACAAAATACGAGCCTAAAGAGAAGGATACAATCCTAGAAGTAAGGGGTCTGCAAAAACACTTCCCGGTGCGGATGGGCTTACTGCGTTCACTTAGCAGCAGAGAGCAGCCCGTGCTCAGAGCCGTTGACGATGTGTCCTTTGACGTCTATAAAGGGGAAATCCTAGGCATAGTTGGTGAATCTGGCTGTGGCAAGACTACCTTGGCCCGCAGTCTACTTAGGCTGACCGATGCCACCAACGGAAGTACTATCTTTGAGGGTACCGACATCATGGGCAAGACCCCAACCGAAATGAAAGCTCTACGTAGAAAGATGCAGGTTATCTTCCAGGACCCTTATGAATCCATGAATCCACGCATGGATGTGCAAACCATCATTTCCGAACCTTTGAGGATCCAAGGAATCGTTCCAACTGTGCACGAAGCCAGGGAAATCGTCGCCTCAGCGCTTTGCGATGTAGAGATGATGCCCCCAGAAGAATACATGACTAGATACCCACATGAGCTTTCTGGTGGGCAGCGCCAGAGAGTGGCAGTGGCTCGTGCCTTGGTGCTTGATCCGGATTTTATCGTGGCTGATGAGCCTGTCTCCATGTTGGATGTATCCATCAGGGGTGAAGTGCTGAACCTAATGCTCAACCTGTCTAGGTCTAAGGGTGTAACCTTTGTCTATATTACCCATGACCTCGCCACTGCCAGGCATATCTGTGACAGAATTGCAGTGATGTATCTGGGTAAGCTAGTAGAACTCGGTACAGCCGACGAAGTGATTGGAAATCCCAGGCACCCCTATACAGAGGCGCTAATCGGAGCAGTGTTTGTGCCTGATCCTCGGCACCGGGGTTTTTCCCAGTTATTACGAGGTGAGATTCCAAGCCCCGTCAATCCACCCTCAGGATGTAGACTACATCCCAGGTGTCCCTATGTAATGGACATCTGTCGGGAGGTCGAACCTGAGTTTCTTACCTACGAAGGTACACATCAAGCAGCATGCCATCGAGCTGCAGCCGAGGTACGTGAGAAAGAGACCCGTCTCGGCTAGAATTGTTAGGAGCCATATGCCCCAGATACCATATTTCGGTGTCTGGGGCGTTGCTTTTGGCCTCAAAAGCTTCCAAGAGCTTCTAGGTGGCTGATTGATTACGACCTCATAACTAGGCCCGCATCCGGCACAGCCGTCCCCCTCTTGAGGACTACTCAATTAACTCATAGTCAATCTCTCTAATCCGGCCACACGCCAATAGGGTCGACGACCGTCAGGCAATATCCAAGCCACCTCACCCTCCAACGGGATGAGAATACCATGACGCATTTCGTAGTTAGTCCATCGGCCCTCCCATGGGTTGGGATCGTCTCTCTCCCCACAGTACGACCCCGGTCTTCGGCCCGTACTGATTCAATCAGACCATCTTAGTTCTTTACCTCTATGGGAAGACGAGCTGCCTCCAGCCTGGAAAGCATCACTTTTGTGGCGGTTCTCCATCGAAGTGAGCCGTATACCAATGCAGCAATGAGAACCACCACCGATCCCAGAGCTACCCACATGAGCCCTCTCCCCATGTCATCAGTCCCCTTTGATTAACCTCTCGGTCAGCCTATACTCTGAATCTACCAACCAACCCGTGCAGCTCTTCTGAAAGCCTTGTTAGGGATTCAGCCGATGCTGAAACTCCCTCCATCTTCCAGAGTTTGAGTGCTTCTTCAATACTGGTTCTCTCTCTTGTCGGTTCCACAGGCAGCTCCTCCCCCCGGTAATCGCGTAGCACAAAACCCCGCAATAGCGGGGTTTTTCATGGTGAGCCATCGGGGATTCGAACCCCGGGCGCCCGGATTAAAAGTCCGGTGCTCTACCGACTGAGCTAATGGCTCAAATAATGGTGCCGAGAGCCGGAATCGAACCAGCGACACGGGGATTTTCAGTCCCCTGCTCTACCGACTGAGCTATCTCGGCATTGGCTGGGGCGCCTGGACTCGAACCAGGGAATGCAGGAGTCAAAGTCCTGTGCCTTACCCAGCTTGGCTACGCCCCAGTAAGTGGCGGAACCGACGGGACTCGAACCCGCGATCTCCGGCTTGACAGGCCGGCGTGTTAACCAGCTACACCACGGTTCCCTTTTCAATTATGTCTCTGATTAAGAGAATGATGCGGAAGAAGGGACTTGAACCCTTACGAGATCAGCTCCCACAAGGCCCTCAACCTTGCGCGTCTGCCAATTCCGCCACTTCCGCAGGTTAAGACGACTGGAGCCGATGACCGGAATTGAACCGGTGACCCCCTCCTTACCATGGAGGTGCTCTGCCTGCTGA
>JAAYSL010000149.1 GCA_012518315.1 Bacillota bacterium
GTCCAGGTTCGAATCCTGGTCCCCCAGCCACAACTTAATTATCCCTGCCCCCATCGTCTAGCGGCCTAGGACATCGCCCTCTCACGGCGAAGACAGGGGTTCAAATCCCCTTGGGGGTACCCCAATGCTTTAGCTCCATTTCAATATTTTGGATGGAGCTGTTTTGTTTTCTACTTCATTTTACCGACAATGGATGAAGGTGTTCACATAAAGCTGTCGTCTCTGACAGAGACTATTGATCGAGGAACGCCAAGGTGCCAAAAGGAGGGATGGCTGTCATGAAGCTCCCGTGGGCTTTACGAAGGGGACGGGCAGATGAGAATCTAGATGTAGAGGCTAGTGAGGAACTATCTATTAGCAGCTTAGGGCATGACTACCAGCTGGCCCCTGACAGCGGTATTGCTGTAGAGCCAACTCCCATTACTCTAGGTGATGAGCTGAAAATCGAGTATAGGGGACTATTGGCCCAGTCCGGCGCGGAAGCCGTATACTTGCACTATGGTTTTGGCCCTGGAGATTGGCGTTTTGTTCAAGAGGCTCCCATGGAGAAGGACTCGGATGGGGCATGGATGACGGTGGTACAGGCCGGAGAGAAAGGACGTTTTAGCTTCTGTTTTCGCGACAATGGCAACAACTGGGACAATAACAACGGAAGGAACTGGAGCTACGAAATCCACGGCGATAATTGGCAGCATTAAACCAAGTCCATGCTTTGCTGGGTCTTAGCACAGGTAGCCTTTACGCGGTATAAGTGGGCAAAAAGGATTCCCGTCATTGGCGGGGATCCTTTACTGGTTTGTGGGAAGATCATGGATGAAAATACAGCTTTGGGCTAACCTATAGGCAGAAATGACTAATCTGTGTATGACTATACAATGAACCTCTAGGTCAAGTTGCTTTCCCGAGCAGGGGAAATTAGGGTACTTGCGGAAGTGTAGTCTACGAAAAGGCGAAGTCCGCCTAAAGGTTACTAACCAAAACCTTCTTTGAACATGTGAAACGGAGGAGATTTGCGTGGCGGATCTATCGGAAAAAACCCGTATGTTTACAGCTGCCGATGGCGATGAGTTGGATATGAGAATGATTCTGCGCCAGGTATGCCGTGCATTGGAGGAAAAGGGGTACCGGCCGGTAGATCAAATAGTTGGCTACCTGGTCTCCGGTGACCCTGCTTATATTACTAGTCACGGTGATGCGCGGCTTTTGATAAAACGGGTAGACAGAGATGAACTACTAGAGGAAATAGTTCGCTCTTACCTAGAAGCCTTGTAATGAGCATCACAGGGGATGAACAGTTTACGCCTTATCTGTGACTCAATTGGCGATACTAAGAGTCTATCGAAAGCACCCTGTGATTGGGGAGGTAGTGTGGTGGCAAAACTGCTGATTAGGGGAGGCACACCTCTAAAAGGTATGGTGAATATTAGCGGTGCGAAAAACAGCGCGCTGCCCATTATAGTTGCGGCTTGTCTGGCAGATGGGGAAAGCATCTTGGAGAACATTCCCCAAGATATCGATGTCTACACAATCAGCTTGATCTTGCGGGAATTGGGAGCTGAGATTTGGTTTGATGAAAAGAAGCGCCTACATGTGATTCCTGATGGACTGGAAAGGTATCAAGCATCATATGATCTGGTGCGGAAGATGCGGGCCTCTTTCTATGTCACTGGTTTGCTCTTGGCGCGACTAGGTAAAGCGGAAGTCCCTCTCCCAGGGGGCTGTGCTCTAGGCTCTCGGCCTGTGGATTATCATTTGAAGGGATTTCAGTCTCTGGGAGCCAAGATCAATATTGAGCACGGGTTCGTTAAGGCAGAAGCAGACGAGTTGATGGGAAGTAAGATTTACATAAATCGTTCTAGTGTCGGTACTACCATTAACTTGATGTTAGCTGCCAGTCGGGCCAAAGGCACGACAATACTGGAGAACGCGGCTAAGGAACCGGAAGTAGTGGATCTTGCCATCTATTTGAACTCCATGGGTGCCCGGATTCGGGGGGCAGGGACTGATGTCATACGGATTGATGGGGTAGATACCTTGAAGGGTACTGAGTATGGGATCATCGCGGATCGGATTGAAGCCGGGACCTTTATCGTGGCTTGTGGCATCACTAATGGTGAGTTGGTTTTAGGCAATGTGGTGCCTGAGCATTTGCGATCTACAATACTAAAGTGTGAAGAAGCGGGGCTTGAGATCGAAGAAGGAACCAATACTCTGCGGGTGAGGTCCACGGGGCGCCCCCTTTCTGTCGACCTAGAAACTGCCCCTTATCCAGGTTTTCCCACAGATTTGCAGCAACCATTCGCTGCCATGATGTCCATTGCCGATGGGACGAGTATTATCAGAGAGACTATTTTTGATCGGTTCCGCTATGTCGATGAATTGCGCCGCATGGGAGCAGATATCAGAGTGGATCGGGACACAGCCATTATCCGAGGTGTGTCGGAATTGACTGGTGCCCAGGTTGAGGCTACTGACCTTAGGGCAGGTGCGGCGTTGGTCTTGGCAGCATTGGCAGCTAAAGGTGAAACCGAGATCAGTGGAGTGGAGCTGGTTGATCGGGGTTATGAGCATCTTGATGTCAAGCTACGGCAGCTTGGTGCCGATATTGAAAGGATTCCTGATGGGGAAGAAGATACCTTTGAGGAATACCTAGAGGGCCCCCTTTTGGAGTCACTCTCCAAGATGGGCCGGTAAGGGGCTGACCTACATTTCCCTATGCTTGACAGCTCTTGGGGTGTAGGATATGATCGTAACGAGTTTTGGCGGGAGGGGGGAATCCGGTTATGGCAGATACGCCTGTGTCAGGAGAGTACATTGTTATTAAGGCACTTGAGGATGGCGTATCCATCATGGGTTTGACTCGGGGTGAGACCACCAAGTTCCACCACAGCGAGAAGCTAGATCGGGGCGAAGTTATGATTGCCCAGTTCACCGAGCATACATCGGCTATGAAGATTCGGGGTATTGCCGAGATTTTGACTAGCCATGGCCGGATTCTAGCAGGGGTGGATGAGGGGAAGAGGTAGCTTCTTCTTGATCAAGGGAGGAGTTTGTCCGATGTTGACAGTTGTCTACGTGGCTCCGGATCTACCAGCAGCAGAAAAGCTCAAAGATGTTCTAGAAGGAGAAGGTATTATGGCAACCTTGCGGCCGGTAGGTGCAGGTAAACATCGGAATTATTACGAAATCCTAGTTTCAGAATTGGAGGCAGAAGAAGCCCAAGAAATTCTCTGCAGATCCATGGGCTCTTAGAAGGAGTGGGGTGAATGTTCAAGGATCTGTTTCGTACCAAACCGAAATACGTAACCGTCCGCCCCCAGGCAGTCTCCATCAAACAAGATACTTCTGCAGGCCTATGGCAGAAATGTCCCCAATGTATGAATCTAATCTATAAAAAGGGTCTGGAGAAGAATTACTACGTTTGTGAAAAGTGCGGATTTCATTTTCGCATTGGCGTCTGGGAGCGGTTGCGCCAGGTGGCGGATGAAGGTTCTTTCGAAGAGCTTCATACCCATTTAGCATCGGAAAACCCATTGGATTTCCCCGGCTACTCTGATAAACTGGCTCAGGCGCAAGAGAAAACTGGTTTAGATGAAGCGCTAATTATCGGTCAAGCGGCTATCCAAGGTAATCCTTGTATGCTAGCAATAGCCGATTTCGATTTTATGGCTGGCAGTATGGGTTCAGTGGTGGGAGAACGTGTCACCCGGACTTTTGAGGCTGCCATTGAAGAAGACTTACCTGTGGTAATTTTCTCTGCTGGTGGTGGGGGAGCTAGAATGCAAGAAGGCATCCTATCGTTGATGCAGATGGCCAAGACTAGCCAGGCCGTGGAACGACACAATCGGGCTGGTCTTTTGTACTTATCAGTACTAACTAACCCTACACTAGGCGGGGTATATGCTAGTTTTGCTTCATTGGGAGATATCCTAATAGCTGAACCCGGGGCTCTTGTGGGGTTTGCCGGGCCTCGGATCGTAGAAGAGACTACAAGACAGAAGTTGCCTAATGGATTTCAGACAGCGGAGTTTGCTATGGAGCATGGTATGATTGATAAGATTGTTCAGCGCAAGGACCTAAGGCATACCCTGGGTCGAATCCTATCCCTGCACGGAAAGGGGCTGGTCCCCAGTGCGTAATGGGCTTTTTGAATGGGAGAAGCCCCTATATGAACTGGAGCTTAGGATTGCGGAACTACAGAAATTCACCACCGAAGAAGATATGGATTTGTCCCGGGAGATCGCTACACTGGAGAAGAAGGCGGATTACCTGCGCCGGGAGATCTATCAAAACCTCTCGGCTTGGCAACAGGTGCTCCTAGCTCGCCATCCGAAAAGACCTACAACACTAGAGTATATAGAGATGATTTTCGATGACTTTATTGAGCTGCATGGCGATCGGTGTTATCGAGATGATCCAGCCATCGTAGGAGGCGTGGCCACCTTTGAAGGTATTCCGGTGACGGTAATCGGGCCGCAGAAGGGTCGGGATACCAAAGAGAACATCCGCCGCAATTTCGGTCTGCCCCACCCAGAAGGGTATCGCAAAGCCCTACGGCTAATGGAGCAAGCAGATAAGTTTAGCCGTCCCATTGTCTCGCTCATCGATGTGGTGGGTGCCTACCCAGGTATTGAAGCCGAAGAGCGTGGTCAGGGCAATGCCATCGCCGAGTGTATCAGGCAAATGTCGTTTTTGCGTGTTCCGATTGTCTGTGTGATCACCGGTGAGGGCGGTAGTGGTGGAGCTTTGGCTAT
Source organism: Bacillota bacterium (assembly GCA_012518315.1). GTDB lineage: Bacteria > Bacillota > Limnochordia > DTU087 > DTU087 > JAAYSL01. The sequence continues at coordinate 4,755 of JAAYSL010000149.1, forward strand.
TGGAATTGGCGATCACATCTTGATGCTGGAGCATGCTTGGTATTCGGTAATCTCACCGGAAATGTGTGCCCAGATTCTATGGAAGGATTCTACTAGAGCTTCAGATGCTGCTGAAGCCCTCAAGCTAACAGCAGAAGACTTGATTGGGTTAGGTGCTATTGATGCCATAGTACCGGAGCCATTAGGGGGGGCTCATAAGAATCACCAAGAAGCAGGAGCCAATCTTAAGGCTGCTTTGCGAGAAAACCTTGGGGCTTTACTGAAGATTCCTGAAGATAGCTTAGTCGAGAAGCGGCTAGCTAGGTTTCGCCGGCTAGGTCAATGGCGAGAAAAGGCCGTGGTCGTTTCCGAGCACAGATAGGGTAGACGCGGAGGGGAGGCAAGATGGCGTTGCCTTGGCAAAGGTGATTAAGATATGTGGCGCGCCCAAAAAATGGAAAAAATTGCTGTACTGACTTCAGGGGGAGATGCTCCCGGCATGAACGCTGCTATTCGAGCAGTTGTGCGCACTGCGGGCTTCTACCAACTGGGTGTTTTAGGAGTAATGCGGGGATTTCATGGTCTCATTCATAATGAATTCGTTGAGCTTAACCCCCGCTCTGTAGCAGATATCATTCACAGGGGAGGCACTATCTTAAAGAGCGCAAGATCTGCCGAATTCCCCACACCCGAGGGGCAGGCCTTGGCTGTAAACAACCTTCGGGAGGCTGGGATAGAAGGTTTGGTCATTATTGGTGGAGATGGTTCTTTTCGTGGCGGAATGAGGCTGCAAGCTGCTGGTATCAATATCATAGGTGTGCCTGCCACCATCGATAATGACATTCCTTGTACTGACTACTCTATAGGCTTTGACACCACTGTCAATACTGTGGTAGAGGCGATCAACAAGATTCGAGATACCGCTACCTCCCATGAACGGATCTATGTTGTGGAGGTCATGGGGCGTAATAGTGGTCATATAGCTTTATATGCCGGGTTGGCAGGTGGGGCCGAGACAATCTTGATTCCAGAAGTGGATGCTGATCTTGACGATGTGTGTCAGCGGATTGTCAGTGGCTATAAGCTCGGCAAAGCCCATAGTATCGTAGTGGTGGCCGAGGGAGTAGGGGGGAATTTCAAGACAGGCCGCAGTCTTGATGAAAGTAGTGCTTTTGAAATCGGGAATTACGTAAAAGAAAAGACGGGTTTTGAGACCCGGGTAACTGTGCTTGGCCATATTCAAAGAGGTGGCAATCCAACTGCCCAAGATAGGATTATCGCAAGTAGGCTAGGAGCCCGAGCTGTAGAAATGCTGCGGGAAGGGCAAGGTGGCCAGATGGTGGGGGTTTTACACACCAGGATCAAAGCTACACCTTTGGAAGAGGCTTTCCAGCAGGAGAAAAACACGGATCTTGAATTCTATCGGCTAGCCCATATCTTGGCTTCCCAGTAACTGTGGCTCCAAGTGCAGGAACCGGTCAAAAACCGGTATGGCGATGGTGGTGAGGTGTTCTCAAGTACCAGACCTCGCCACTTTGTTATATATTGTAACAATTGTAGTGTATGCTATAGGGGAATGGTTTTCAACCGATGTAAACCTATCAACCGACCTTAGGGGGGGATGAGCGTGCGGAAGACCAAAATCGTATGTACTATCGGGCCAGCAAGTGACGGAGCCGAAACCATGGCAGCGCTGCTAAGGGCGGGCATGAATGTGGCCAGGATCAACTTTTCCCATGGGACTCATGAGGAGCATCTAGAGCGACTCAAGAGGCTGCGGGCAGTTGCCAAGGATCAAGGGGTAGTGCTGGCGATCATGCAGGATATTCAGGGGCCCAAGATTAGAATCGGAGATCTCCCTGGAAAAGTCATGCTAGAAAATGGTGAGACTTTTGTTATCACCACCGAGGAATGTGAAGGAAGCGCTAATCGGGTGTCGGTCAACTATCCGAAACTTCCTCAAGATGTGGGTCCAGGCAATGTGATCTACCTCGATGACGGGCTTTTGAAACTGGAAGTCAGAGAAGTCAGAGGCAATGATGTGTACTGCCAGGTAATGGTGGGAGGAGAATTGAGTTCCCGGAAGGGGTTAAGTCTGCCAGGGGTTACGGTGGATTTGCCGCCAGTCACAGAGGCAGATATCCGGGATCTACATTTTGGGATCAAGCATGGTGTTGACATGATCGCAGCCTCTTTTGTACGGCGACGAGAAGGCATCGAGACCGTCAGAGAGATCATTCGCTCTGAGGGAGCGGATATTCCCATTATCGCCAAAATTGAGAACCATGAGGGTGTTGAAAACATTGACGAGATCATCGCTGTGGCCGATGGTGTGATGGTGGCTAGAGGCGATATGGGTGTGGAGATGCAGCCAGAGGAAGTTCCCTTTATTCAGAAAATGATCATTCACAAATGTAATGTGGCTGGCAAACCGGTGATTACGGCCACGCAAATGCTAGACTCTATGGCTCGAAATGCCAGGCCCACTAGAGCAGAGGTCACAGATGTGGCCACGGCCATACTAGATGGCACTGATGCCGTAATGCTATCCGGTGAGACTGCTATCGGCAGATACCCGGTGTTAGCTGTGGAGATGATGAGTAGAATAGCCCAGCGAACCGAATGCTCTCTACTCGAACACCAGATTACCGAGACGGAACGCCTCAATGATGAGCATTCCATTGCCGAAGCCATTAGTTATGCCACCTGGCAAACATCGCAAGATGTTAAAGCTACCGCCATTATCTGTTCTACACAGTCGGGCTCTACAGCTCGAATGGTCTCCAGGTATCGGCCCCAGGCTCCGATCTTGGCCATGACACCCCATGAGAATGTAGTACGGCAGTTAGCCCTAGTCTGGGGGGTATGCCCCATCTTGGTGCCACCAACCCACGATATCGATGATATGTTAGATGTGTCCATCCACGCCGCCTTGGAGACTGGGTTAGTGCGGCGGGGTGATGTAGTGACAATTTCTGCCGGTGTGATGACAGATCGGCCGGGTTCAACCAACCTTTTGCAGGTTCATCGCGTTGAGTAGTATAGGCAGAAGACCAAGAAACAACTATCCACCAGATGGGAGGGAGCAAGAACATGCTTATCGGTGTGCCCAGGGAGATAAAAGATAGTGAGAATAGGGTAGCATTGACCCCGGCGGGGGCTGAGGAATTGACCAGGCGGGGCCATCAGGTCTTAGTAGAAGCCGGCGCTGGGAGTGGTAGTGGCATTCTAGATGAGGAATATGAGATTGCCGGAGCCCAGGTCGTATCAGATAATGCAAGCCTGATCAGAACCGTGGACATGGTTGTCAAAGTAAAGGAACCCTTGCCTTCAGAATATGAACTTCTCAGACCCGGTCAGATTCTCTTTACCTACCTGCATCTAGCGACAGAGCCGGATCTAGCTGGGGCTCTGATCGAGCGAGGAGTTACGGCCATTGCCTATGAGACAATCCAACTAGCAGACGGATCCCTACCCTTATTGAAGCCCATGAGTGAAGTGGCAGGTCGCATGGCGGTACAGGTTGGCGCTCAGTACCTAGAGAAGACATATGGAGGGCGAGGTGTGCTACTGGGCGGTGTGCCAGGGGTGCCACCGGCGGAAGTGGTAATCCTTGGTGGTGGCATAGTGGGTACCAATGCTGCCAAGATTGCCTCGGGAATGGGGGCCCATGTGACAATTATCGAGAAGAACGCAGAACGCCTCCGTTATCTTAGCGATATTCTCCATGGTAATGTAATGCTGGTCATGTCTAACCGATATAATATCGAGCGGGCCGTGGGTTATGCAGATCTATTAATCGGGGCAGTACTGATCCCTGGGGCCCGAACCCCCATCTTAGTGACAGAAGACATGGTGATGGCCATGAAACCCGGCAGCGTGATTGTCGATATCGATGTTGATCAAGGTGGGTGCATCGAAACCGTGGATCGGCGGACAACCCATAGCGACCCTGTCTACATAAAGCACGATGTAGTACATTATTCGGTAGGTAATGTCGCTGCTGCGGTACCCCGGACATCCACTTTTGCCCTTACTAATGCGACTTTACCTCATGTTCTGGAAATAGCAGAAATGGGAGTTCGTAGAGCTGTTTTGGCCAATGAAGCCTTGGCTAAAGGTGTTAATGTCATTGCTGGGACTATCGTGCATCAAGTAGTGGCGGAGGCATTGGGTCTACCCTATGTTCCCCTGGAGGAGATGTGGATTGGACAGTGAAAGCAGGTAAGCTATCTCCGCAGAAATTGCGGGGTTTGATTTTTGAACGATTACACCAGCGTCGCCATGATGTGCTCCTACGACCCGGGATTGGAGAGGATTCTGCCATTATCGATTTCGGTGAGGATGTATGTGTGATCTCAACCGATCCCATCACCGGAGCCACTTACCGTCTAGGGTGGCTTGCTGTACACATATCCTGTAATGATATTGCTGCCAATGGTGCGGAACCGGTGGGTGTGCAGGTGGCTTTGTTGCTCCCGGAGGGGACTACCGATGATTTCATTGGGGAAATAATGGCTGATTTGGATGCCGCCTGTGCAGAACTGGGGATTGAGGTGCTTGGGGGACATACTGAGGTGACCTCGGTGGTTAGGGAGCCGTTGGTGGTGGCAACAGCCTTGGGGCGCGCCCCTAAAGAAAGGTATGTAACTTCTTCGGGCTCAAGGCCCGGGGATGTTATCTATGTGACAAAGGGTGTCGGTTTTGAAGGTACTGGGATCTTAGCGACAGATCACCATGAGACCCTAGTAGCCAAAGTAGAGCCTTCGGTATTGGAGCGGGCACGGCGCTTTCTCGATCAGATTAGTGTGGTATCTGAGGCTTTAGCTGCCGCAAGAAGCGGAGCATCGGCTATGCATGATATCACTGAGGGCGGCTTCTATGGAGCATTGTGGGAAATCTTGTCTGCCAGTTGCCTTGGCTGTCAGGTAGAGATCGCCGATGTGCCTGTGCTGCCAGAGACCAAGGACATCTGTGATGCCCTCGAGTTAGATCCCTTGGGGCTAATCTCTTCTGGTAGTCTTGTAATCACTGCTCCATCTGATGCTCCTATAGTAGAGGCGGTGGCTAGAGTGGGGGTTAAAGCATACCCGGTTGGCATGGTTACCAATGGCACTCGAGAGCTCATCTTCCCCGATGGCAAGCGACAGGAGCTACCTGAACCAATGGAAGATGAGTTTTGGCGGTTTTTAGCCCGAGGATATTTGGAGAAATAGACGGGCAGGGAAGGCACTGAACGTTTCGCTACGCATAGCCCTCTTCATTTACGGAATACTGGTTAAATGAGGGGGCTTCTTCTATTGATGGACTGGATTAGGCGGTTAAGGTCTGGGCTTCGCCGTGCAGAACGCCCTAGCCCGAAGCAAAAAAAGCCAAAGCAACTAGTCAATGATGGCATGACCATCAGTGAGCGGATAAAAGCCGTGGAGGGACTGGCTTTAGGCCGGGATTTAGCCACTAACCTCCGCAATATGAAAGAGATCATCGGCGCCAGTGATGACGTTGGCATCAGAGAAATCTTGATCACTCGTCAGCGCATCAGGGCAGCGCTTGTTTTCGTAGAGGGCTTAGTCGATTCTACTGCGATAGAAAGTGCCATTGACAATCTCACCTTAGAAACCTTTCAGATCGCCAGGGATGGTGCCAAGGTAGAGCCTTTAGATACTGCAATTAGGGATATTCTAATCTCCCAGAAAGGCATCAAAACCGTATCCGATTTCGTCGGCTTGTGGACCGAGGTCTCTTTGGGGAAAACTGGCCTTTTGGTTGATGGAGAGGGTACGTGTTTTGTCATCGATTCTCAGGGGTGGCGGTCAAGGGGCATCGAGGAGCCTCCTTCAGAACCGGTGATTAGAGGGCCCCATGAAGGGTTTGTGGAGAGCATTCAGGTCAACCTATCCTTGATTAGGCGA
>JAAYSL010000150.1 GCA_012518315.1 Bacillota bacterium
CCTAAAGACATGACCCAAGGGACACCTTGGAAGAGAATTGTGGAGTTCACAATTCCAATGCTCATTGGAAATGTGGCTCAACAGTTTTATAATACAGCGGATTCTATTATTGTCGGTCGATATATTGGTGATAACGCACTAGCCGCGGTGGGGAGCGCTTCACCCGTCTTGAATCTTCTACTGGTGCTCTTCGTGGGTGTTTCTGTGGGAGCGGGGATCATGGTGTCCCAATATTTCGGGGCTAAGGATCGGGAACAGCTTTCCAAAACCATTGGCACATGTATTACCCTAACCGCAATTACATCTGGAGCCATTATGATAATTGGTCCGTTGGTAAGCCGACCGCTTCTAGTTTACTTGAATACACCGCCCACAATTATTCATTGGTGTGCAGCCTACTTGAACATTTTCTTCCTTGGTAGTGCAGGCTTTTCCTTTTACAATATTTTGTCTGGTGTATTACGTGGACTTGGAGACTCTCTTTCTGCACTGGTATTTTTGCTTACTTCCACAGCACTAAATGTAGTACTAGACATTTTGTTTGTTGCCCGGTTCGGAATGGGAGTGCCTGGTGTGGCTCTAGCCACCGTTATCGCTCAAGGAATATCTGCAGTGTTTTGTTTGTTGAAAATACTAAAGATGAAAGACAGTTTTGATCTGAACTGGTCAATGCTTAAACTAAACAAAGAACATTCTCTTTCCGTGATTAGACTGGGGTTGCCTTCTGGTTTGACCCAAGCCGTGTTTTCCCTTGCAATGATTGTTGTCCAATCATTAACCAATAGCTTTGGAGAAATGGTGATCGCTTGTAATGTAATTGTCATGCGAGTAGATGGATTTGCCATGATGCCCAACTTCTCGTTCGGTAGTGCAATGACCACCTTTGCAGGTCAGAACATCGGTGCCAAAAAGATGGATCGAGTGGAGCAAGGAACTAGAGATGGAACTAAGGTTGCTGTAGCAGTATCGACAACAATCACTATTTTCCTCTTAGTCTTCGGACATCATCTCATGAAGGTGTTTACTGATACGGCTGAACTAGTTGATTTAAGTATGCACATGATGCGTATCTTAGCCTTAGGGTATATAGCAATGGCCATTACACAGTGCTTGTCTGGGGTGATGCGTGGTGCTGGTGATACAATAACGCCAATGTGGATTTCGCTCATTACCACAGTAGTGATTCGAGTTCCTCTGGCTTACGGAATTGCCTATTTCACCAGAAGCCAACTGTATCCGACAGGACGACCAGAATCAACCTTTATTTCTCTACTATTGTCTTGGACCATTGGGGCCATACTCACCATGCGTTACTATAAGAAAGGCACTTGGCGGGAGAAAACATTTACGAGGAATACCGGACTGCCCATAAGTAACAAAAACTAGACGGACATGACAACATGCCAAAAAGGAAATAAGCTTGCGAGATAGATATAGCAGGATAGACATACCAGCACTCCGGAGAACAGTGAGCTAGCGCTCCGATGAATCCACTTTCGGCACAAGCCAGACCCCCACCTGTCCATCACTTGTGCTTTCCGAAGCATTCCCATACTGATTCCCTCCAATCCTGTATATTCCCTAGGATTATAGATCCGGGGATAGTCCAGCAGTAGCAGGCTAGATGAACCGAGAAGCCTCGGACTTCAGTCCGGGGAGTCGTCACCAGATTAGCTATCCTACGATGAATACGTGAGTTACCCGACAACTAATAAGGTTCTCCGAAATAATTCTTCCAGATCCCATGCTGTAAACCTGCTAAGTTGCTAGTTGCTGCTCCCATGACATGGGGTTGGCTGAGATGGCTTTAACGAACCTGAGGATTTCAAGGAAGGGGAATAGTGGATAGTGTTGAAAAGCTAACCATAGAAGAGAATGATTTCGATATCCTAGGCATCGCAAGGGGAAAAGTGAGGGATAAAAGTGGTGAAGATAAGCTAGAACGCACGTTCTATCTGAATGCTAGCCACTAGAGTTCAAGGAGGTATTGCCGATGGGAACGAGAGAGGAGTCAATGGTGTTTAGACAGACGGATAGGTCCTGGGAAGAACGAATCGATGACTTGGTTGGAAGATTGACCCTTGAAGAAAAAGTCAGCCAGATGCTTTATTATTCCTCGGCCATAGGTAGGCTCGGCATACCGGAATACAATTGGTGGAACGAGTGCTTGCACGGTGTCGGCCGGGCGGGGGTTGCCACTGTCTTTCCCCAGGCCATTGGGATGGCCGCCTCATTCAACGAGGAGCTACTATACGAGGTGGCATCGGTAATCGCCGATGAAGGGCGGGCCAAATATAACGAGTTCAGGAGACATGAGGATCGGGGGATCTACAAAGGGATTACCTTCTGGACTCCCAATATCAATATCTTTCGGGATCCCCGCTGGGGAAGGGGCCAGGAAACCTATGGTGAGGATCCCTATCTGACTGGACGGTTAGGTGTTGCCTTTATCAAGGGGTTACAAGGCGACCACCCCCGTTACCTAAAAGCAGCAGCCTGTGCCAAGCATTATGCCGTACACAGCGGTCCAGAAATGAAACGTCACGAATTTGATGCGGTGGTCAGTGAGAAAGACCTTCGGGAAACCTATCTGCCTGCCTTCCGGGATGCTGTTAAAGAGGCTAAGGTGGAAGCGGTAATGGGTGCGTATAACCGGGTTAATGGTGCTCCAGCCTGTGGCAGCCGCGAACTCTTGATAGAGATTCTGCGGGAGGAATGGGGTTTCGAAGGGCATGTCGTATCGGACTGTGGAGCCATTTCTGATTTTCATAAATATCATCATGTGACCAAAACTCCAGAAGAATCTGCCGCTATGGCTGTGAATAATGGTTGTGATCTGAACTGTGGTAGAGTATTTGAGAGCCTGCAAAAGGCGGTAGAAGAGGGTTTGATCAGTGAGGAGACTGTAGACCAAGCCGTTAAGCGTCTGTATAGAACCAGATTCCGCTTGGGTATGTTTGATCCCGAGGAGGATGTCCCCTTTAATCAAATACCCTTCGAACTAAATGATTGTGACGAGCATCGGGAGTTGGCTCTTGTCATGGCTCGGGAGTCCATGGTACTTCTCAAAAACGAGAATGCCTTACTGCCTTTGAACAAAGATAAGATTAAGTCAATAGCAGTTATCGGGCCCAATGCTGATAGTAAAGAAGTGCTCTTAGGCAACTACTTTGGATTGCCTTCTCGATATGTGACTGTCTTAGAGGGTATTCAAAATGCGGTAAATGATGATACAAGAGTGTACTATGCTGAGGGGTGTGCTTTATCCAGAACCCCAGAATCCTATTGGGGCAATCCTCCTACCACTGGGTTCGCTGAAGCTTTAGGAGTCGCCGAGCGTGCCGATGTGGTGGTAATGTGCCTTGGTCTATCTCCTACCCTTGAGGGGGAGGAAGGTTCGGTGGCCGAATCCGATGGGGGCGGCGATCGGATGAGCCTGGGCCTACCTGGAATGCAGGAAGAGCTGCTGAAGGTCGTTAGCCAGACCGGGAAACCCATAGTACTAGTGCTGCTTAATGGAAGCCCCCTTACCGTGAACTGGGCGGATGAGAATATACCAGCGATCATCGAAGCCTGGTATCCCGGTGAAGAGGGAGGTACGGCCATTGCTGATGTTATTTTTGGCAACTATAACCCAGGGGGTAGATTGCCGATTACTTTTGTCAGATCCGTGGAGCAGCTACCTCCCTTTGAAGATTATCGTATGCAAGGAAGGACATATCGTTATCTAGATGAGGAACCTCTTTATCCCTTCGGTTACGGTTTAAGCTTTACCCAATTCTCCTATTCGGATCTAGAAGTGAGCCAGAGCGAGATATCCACTGCTGATGATAAGAGTATTCAGGTATCTGTACAGGTGGAAAATGTCGGTGACTTAACTGGCGATGAGGCCATCCAGCTCTACGTCACCGACCTGGAGGCTAGTACGACTATCCCCAAGTGGGAGCTCCAGGGATTTAAGCGGGTAAAGCTCAGTCCAGGAGAGAAGGCCAAAGTGGTATTTGAGCTTACCAAGAGACAGCTTGCCCTAATTGACGAAGATGGCAGATGCCTTCTGGAGCCGGGTATGTTTAGGCTTTATGTCGGTGGGCAACAGCCAGATTCCCGGAGTAAGCAACTTACCGGCCAAGAGGTTTTGCATGCAGAACTAATGGTAACTGGTGAAACTGTCGAACTAGAATACTAGGCAAGCAAAGTGTTCAGCTTTACGCCTGAAGAGCGATCAGTTAAGCTATAGTGGGTGAGGGATGTAGTTTGGAACAAGCTCCACAAGACACACCAGATAAAGGCCAAGTTAGCAGAATGTCATTCCTTCTAGAGATCTTTGCAACGTTTTTCAGAGTAGGTGCCTTCACCTTTGGCGGTGGTCTTGCCATGTTGCCCTTGTTTGAACGGGAAGTGATTGAGAACAAGGGCTGGGTAAAGAAGGAGGATATCCTGGATATCTATGCTATCAGCCAGTCCCTACCAGGGGTAATCGCAGTCAATGCCTCTACCTTTATCGGCTATCGGTTAGCTGGAGTTCCTGGAGCCATAGCGGCCATTAGCGGTGTTATGGCTCCGTCTTTGTTGGTCATAGTGGCCATCGCCGGCGTTTTCACACAGTTTCGGCAAAACTTCTATGTTGCCAAGGCTCTTCGGGGTGTAAGGGCGGCGGTGGCAGCACTGATCTTTTTGGCAGCATACCGCATCGGCAAAGCATCACTGAAGGGAGCCTTTGGCTTCATTTTGGCGATTACCGCGTTCTTGCTTACCTGGCTCACTGAAATAAATGTCATATACATGATTTTGGCAGGTGGTATGCTGGGGGTAATTGTAGCTAAGCTGAGTGCAGGAGGTACGAGCTCATGATTTATCTCCAGATGCTATGGATCTTCTTTCGCCTAGGTTTGTTTACCGTCGGAGGCGGCTATGCTATGCTTCCCCTCATTCAATCAGAGATTGAGCGACTAGGCTGGATTACCGCCGAGGAATTCGTCGACATGATCGCCATTGCCGAGATGACCCCAGGGGCTATTGGGGTTAACACCGCTACCTTTGTCGGGTTTCGGTTGGGAGGGTTATTTGGAGCCTTTGTAGCCACCACGGGTATCGCTCTGCCTTCGCTTTTGGTGGTTGTGGCTGTATCAAAGGTTCTGGATAGATTCCAAGAACATCCTGTGGTAAAGGCTATTCTCTTTGGAATTCGTCCAGTTGTAGCCGGTTTAATCGCCTCAGCAGCCCTGTTTATTGCTGAAGCTGCCATCATACAAAGTGGCGGTCTTGGTATATTGGGTCTTGATCTTGTGGCACTTTGTATAGCAGTTGTTAGTGGGATTTTAGTATGGCGTTATCATATGCACCCTGTGGCTGTTATTGTAGGAGCGGGTGTAGTCGGTTTGTTGGTATTCTAAGAAGGGCATGGCAGATGGAACCAGGACAAACAATACTAGGAAAATTGCGACATATAGGAAGAAATATGGTATAATAAGCCTGTCCTGTTATTCAGCGGTTAACACTAGATGATGGGACAAAGGGGGACAGGTCGTTGTTAGCCATTAGTTTTGATGCTGTCTATGCTCTAGCCGGGGCGTTATTGGGAGGGATCTGGCTAGTTACTCTTAGGAAGCTTACCATCCAAGGGGTATTTCCGACTTGGGATTTGATCCTATGGGTGGCGGGGGGTATGTTGATTGCAAGCTATGGGCTTGAGCTAATCGTCATTCTGGCCGGTTATGCCTCGGCCTATAGGATAATACTTAAACTTCTAAGGATTGGGGCTGCCTCTTTTCTAACTTTCAAAGGCTTTACCTGGCTAAATGAGATCTACACCGTCTTGGAGGATAAGATTTCTGAAGCAGGGGTAGATTTTCTAACGGGAGTCGCCAATCGTAAGGTGCTGTTTGAGACCCTGGAGCAGCTATGCAAAAGTCGGCGCGCTAGTGATTCACAGTTTGCCGTGGTATTAGTTGACCTTGATGGGTTCAAACGAATCAATGATACTTATGGTCATCCAGCGGGGGACAGCTTTTTGCGAATGCTGGCTAACATCATGAAAGAAGAACTAAGAGAAGGCGATCTGCTAGCTAGGTACGGTGGGGATGAGTTCGCCTTCATCGTCAATCATGCCACTGCGGAAGATGCGACCATGCTAACCCAAAGGCTGAAAAACAGAATTGCAAAAGCCTCCTGGCCGTTTTCGCCGCAAATAGGTTTGAGTTGCGGGATCGCCGAATTTCCCACTGATGGCAGGTCTGGGGCTGCCTTGCTGCGGGCGGCCGATGGTCGTATGTATGCCGATAAAAATCGTGGCCAAGTTAAAATGACGTTAAATTGAGTAAAATCCAAAATGTTTCACTTGACCAAACCCACACGATCTTATATCATTATTCTAAGGGTATAGGATCCACTAGATTGTCCCATTTTTTTCCGGATATTATCTAAACAACCATACCCGAATGTAACAATTATGAAAAAAAGCTGTCAAGACTCTTGCGGGAAAGGATTCCACATTGTATAATTTTGATTATGTGGATTCGGCTTACCATAGTGTAGATAGTTCTTGGCTGAAGCCACACAAGGGATTTATAGTTATTTTCTTAGAGATGTACTCCAAATGATTAGGTAAGTCGTGACTTATCAATCCCATGCCTAGAGTCTACTGCGCCAGCTTGGGCGGGTAAGATAAGTCAGTCTATACTCAAGTCTCTTCCCGTGTTTTGGGGCAAGATGCGGGAAAGATTTGAACAATATCGGGAAAGGAAGGATAGTATGCTGCTTAAGAGGATGCAGAACGTATCCCAAGTCTTACAGAATGATGGTACCTCAGTGGATTTTAATGATCTAGCCGAGGCACTACGAGTCTCATATGATGATGTGAGTGCCTACATCATCAGTAAGAAAGGGAAGCTTCTTGGTTATTCTTTGCAAGATGGTGTAGATAGTACTCCCTTTGACGAGGAATGGATTGAAAGCCTCCGCATGCCTAATGATCTTAACTCGTCTCTCTTGAAGGTTGGGGCTTTGTCTGGTGGTAAGGAGCCCGGGAACATGCTGGGCACCGATTGTGCCATGATTGTCCCGGTTGTCGGTGGTGGCCGCCGTGTAGGTACGCTGCTTCTGGTGAAGAGCAAAGGCAATTTTTCTGACGATGATGAAGTCATTGCTGAATATGCTTCTACCGCAATTGGTATGATTATCTCTGCCGCAATTGATGAGGAATATGAGGCGCAGGTTGAGGAACGGAGGATGGCTCGCTCTGCCATCAGGAGTCTATCTTACTCGGAGATCATGGCTGTCCAGCACATCTTTGATGAGCTAGAAGGTGATGAGGGACTGCTAGTTGCTAGCCGCATTGCTGATGAGGCAGGCATCACCCGATCAGTAATTGTCAATGCCCTGCGCAAGCTAGCTTCTGCCAATGTGATAGAATCCCGCTCCTTAGGCATGAAGGGTACGTATTTGCGGATTCTCAATAGAGAGATTCGTAAGGAGCTAGAGGCTCAACGTTACCCACAAATTAAGGATTCTGCAGTTTTTAAGAAGCGTGCCTAGTGCATTAGCGAATTATTAGGGATGATTCCCACCAATAATACCTTCTTCGTACAGGGTCAGCCACCTAGGTTGACCCTTTCTCGTGAGGAGGGGATGAGCGGGGCTGCAACTGTCGGCCCTTATAAATCACTGCCCGATCATAGCGGGTATTGAGCTCGTCCATGAGTTCTGTCAGCTTTTCCCGCCGGGGATCGGCAAAGAGCGAAGCTTGGGAGAAGGATGTAAGCTGAGAAACAGATATCCCCAAAAGACGAATAGGCCGTCTTTGGATATTCCGCTGTAATAGGTCATAGGCGGTGGCGAATATCTCATCATCATTATCTATTGGCTCTGGTACAGTTGTGGAGCGAGTGATGGTGCTGAAGTCGCTGTAGCGGAGCTTGATAGTAATAGTGCGTCCCCAAAGCTCTTGTCGCCGCAGCCTGATGCCAACATCAGCCACTAGATTAGCCAAGACTTGCCTTAGCTTGGTGATTTCGGTTACGTCTGTTGGGAAGGTAGTCTCCCTGCCGATGGACTTGGTCTCGCTGTCTGGCAAAACTGGCCGTGGATCAATGCCCCTAGCCAATAGGTAAAGACTCTGACCTTGTTTGCCAAATTGCTGGATGAGGAATTGCTGGGAACAACGTCTGAGGTCGCCAATTGTGTGGATCTGCCATGTGGCTAGGGCTCTTGCCGTTTTTTCTCCTATTCCCCAGACCTTGGTAACCGGCATGGGCACCAGCCAATCCTCTACTTCATCCGAGTTAATGATCACCAAGCCGTCAGGTTTACGGTACTCGGAGGCCAATTTGGCAGTGAACTTATTTGGTGCGATACCAACCGACGCAGTAAGTGATACAGTCTCGTAGATCCGGTCTTTGATGGCTTTGCCAAGATCAATTAACGTGTCATAGAAATGCTCACAACCGGTCATGTCTAGAAAAGCCTCATCAATAGATATGATCTCAACCACTGGTGAGAATTGGTAAAACACTTGGCGGATTTCTTGGGACACAGCCGCGTATTTCCCATGGTCACCAGGCAGGAAAATGCCGTGGGGACAAAGCTTTACCGCTTGGGCAATAGGCATAGCCGAATGCACACCATATTTACGGGCCTCATATGAACAGGTAGAGACAACGCCCCGTTTACTATCACGCAGGCCTCCCACGATAACTGGTTTTCCCCTTAACTCAGGGCGATCACGTTGCTCGATGGAGGCAAAAAAGGAATCCATATCTACATGCATGATTACTGCCATAGCCGTACACCTCCTTTGTGCTATTGACATTCATGGCACGCCTTTTACCAGTATTATAGATCCGCGCCGGGAAAACCCCGCAATTCATTCCGGGGATGAAGGGCGAACAAACGTTTGACAAAGCCTTTACCATATGGTACCATGTAGTTGCTATGAAAATACATTCTTCAAAACACTCGGTGTACCTCCTGAACTATCATATAGTCTGGATACCTAAGTATCGAAGAA
>JAAYSL010000151.1 GCA_012518315.1 Bacillota bacterium
CTGGGAAAATGGTGAGGCGACTGAGGTTCGGCTTGTTTCTATACTTGGCAATAAATGTCGCATTCGGTGCACAACACCGCTGGCTGTCTTCTCCGGGGGGGAGAAGGTGACGACAACCAAACTTAATGAGGGTGTTTTTGAGTTCCCCACGGCGCGGAAAGCCGTCTATGAGGTAAGTGTCCCATAGTATCTTGTTGTGGCGAGACCTCGGCAATAGTTTGGAGCCCAAGCTAATCTAGAACCCATAGATAGTCTTGTGGTAGCCCATACACCACATATAATGGTTGAAAGTTTGCTGCTGGATCTGCAGCACTTTCTGATGCCTAACCATCGCCATCACAGTGGAATCGGTATCAAGAGATGACTGTTGCATCTCCTCTGGTGCCAGCTTGACAATCATGTTCCGGGCCGATTCGCGGTGTTCGATCATCTTCGGTGTAG
This sequence comes from Bacillota bacterium, assembly GCA_012518315.1. Classification (GTDB taxonomy): domain Bacteria; phylum Bacillota; class Limnochordia; order DTU087; family DTU087; genus JAAYSL01. The sequence continues at coordinate 442 of JAAYSL010000151.1, forward strand.
CGCTCCCATCCCGCCCCAAGAGTTCTGCATAGGCCAGAAGCTCGCCGTAAGCGGTAGCTACTGCCTCCGTGAGGGGAGGTTGACCGTCAACTAGCCTTCGATCGGCTTCCAGCATATGAATCTTGATCATCTTCACTATTGGATCGTTAGGATCACTATCAAGGCACCCAATAGGCAATGCATTCTGCTCCGCAAAACCTTCACCGTTCCTTCCCGTTTCTCTAACTCGATTGGTGACGAGTCCTCCGAGCCGAAGCTGTCCATGATGACAAAATCGCTATCAACAGCAAGCCTAAGGATTTATTAAGGATAGCACGATTTAGAATAGCGGTTATTTCCTCCTAAAGTCAGTATACCACACAGGAAATGCATATTGCCATAAGTAAGGGAATGCAGGCTCTTCCGTTGCTTGTAGACGTCAAGCTATCCAGCCTTGGAAACGGCCTTTTAGCCCTGGCGAGCAACCAGGCTCAAGAGCAGATAACAAGGATCTTGGGCGAAGTCCAATCGTTGATTAGGTTCTTCACATCTAGTCTAGCTTGAACCACCCTGTCAATTCCTGCAGCTCTTCGGCCATACTGCTTAGTTCTTGTGCTGCGTGGGCTAAATCCATGTGGCGGAAGGTTTTCGAAGGATTAGGTTGCCCATAGTCGAATACTTAGCCAGATGCAGACGATTGCTCCAGGAGACATAGAGTAAAAGGAAGGGGGTAGGCTTCCAAGCTAAGAGGAAGCTTCTTCATGACAGATACCGAGACTAACCTTCAGGAGATCAAGGATAGGGTAAAGCAATTTACGCTTTCTCGCGGGTGGAGGAGATATCACTCACCTAAAAACCTAGCAATTTCCATCGCCATTGAGGCGGCAGAACTCATGGAGATATTTCAATGGATTTCAACCGATGAAGCCTGGCAGACAAAAGAGTCCGATGAGTTTGAGCATCTGCAAGAGGAGTTGGCTGATGTTTTGATCTATTGTATGTCTCTGGCTAATCAGCTAGATATCGATGTTGCTGCGGCCATCGAGGACAAGATGCAGAAAAATGCCCTTCGCTACCCTGCGGTGATGACTACCGAGAGGTGATCGGCTCTCTCAAGACGCGGGGAAATCCACTTTACTACCCTGTAGTAAGGGGAAGGGGACCGGCACATGTTTTGACACAATGGATCTAAGATCACTTAGGTCTGCTGCATTCGCCGCAGGAGTCTCGCACAATTAGTTCACACCGGATAAATACGGAATCCACAAGGCTTGCCCCTTCTTCTACACATCGAATTAGCCTTTCAGCTGCGGTGGAGCCGATCTGAGCCATGGGCAGACGTACGGTGGTTAACGCCGGTTTAAGGAACTTGGCCATATCGCGATCATCATAACCAATGACCGAAACATCGTCAGGTACTCGAAGGCCTAGGGCGTGAACTGCATCGATCACACCTGCAGCCATCACATCATTGGCTGCAAATATAGCCGTGGGGGGATCGGTAAGTGCTAGCAGTTCCGTTGCTGCGGCATACCCGCTCTCCGGTTTTTCCCAAATCCCATGTTTAAGCAGTACCCGGTCAAACGCAATGCCATGGTTCTCCAAAGCAGCGCAATAACCGCGGAAACGGTTCTGCGAAGGTATGACATCCGGTGGGCCATTAATAAACCCAATCCGGGTGTGCCCCAAGGAGGCGAGATGGCGGACAGCCTGCTCCGCACCGTTATAATCATCGGAGAGCACCGAGTTTTTCTTCTCCCGGGGCGAATGTGAGTAGGCATAGATGATTGGTTTGTCGGGTGCAAGCAGTTCCTGGGTGTAAGCGTAAACGAACGATGCTGCGAATGATGCCGTCGATATTTTCTTCGCTGTGACGCTGGCTCGGTCTGATGCACAGCCCATAACGGTTGCCCTTGCCAATCTCGCCGGTGGCCAAGCGGTCTCTTGGAATCTGCCCATGGCCGGCTCGGTCCTTGCAGCCTTACCCACCGTCCTCATCTATGTTTTACGTGGTCGCTACTTTGTCAGAGGCTTGCTCGCTGGAGCGCTAAAAGGGTGAGCAGTTTCCATAGCTAGCGACAATATACGCTAGTATAGGGGTCTGATCAGGATATAATCGCTGCGCAGCCCTTAAGAGGTCAGTGACGACTCCGGCCGAGGCTCCAAAAGCCTAGTCTCCATCTTCGGCGAAGTATAGCATCAGGCGCAGTCATTCGGCTTTACCTTCCACTCTCATTTTCCCTAGCCCTTGACCGCCCCGGCGGAAACACCTTCAGTAATCTGTTTCCGAAAGATTAGATAGAACATGATCATGGGCAGCATGCCGATGACTAAAGCGGCAAATTGACGCCCGAAGTCAGAGGAGAGTGCGCCGGAGAACTTTAGTATACCAACAGGCAGGGTGCGCAGCTTATCACTGGACACCAGAATGTTGATTAGCATGAACTCATTCCAAGTACCGGCCACATTTAGGATTGCAAGCGTAACGGCTACAGGCTTTGCCATAGGCAGCACAATTGCAGTAAAAACTCTATAGTAAGACGCCCCATCAATCCGGGCTGATTCCACCACCGAATCTGGGATGGATTTAATAAACTCCGTACAAAGGTAAATACCCATAGGCAGTCCCATGCCAACATAAGGGATTAGGACTCCCAGACGGGTGTTATATAGTCCGACGGCATTGACCATCAGAAACAAAGGCACCATGATGGATTGTAGTGTAAGCAGAATGCCAATGATGAAACTTCCATGCAAGAAGGGAGTAGCCTTAGAACGAATTTTGGCAAAGGCAAATCCTGCTGAAAGTGATAGCAAGACAATAGCGACTGTCGAGGTGATGGTAAAAAACAGGCTGTTAAGAAATAGTATATCGAATTTGCCCAGCCGCCAGGCTGCTGGGTAGTTGCGTAGGGTTGGATTGATGGGCCATCCCAGACGGTTTAGCTGAAACTCCGTGGTGGATTTAAGGGAGCTCACAACTAGCCAGAGCAGGGGGTAGATAGTCATCACGGTAAACATAAGAACCATAGCATAGACAAA
>JAAYSL010000152.1 GCA_012518315.1 Bacillota bacterium
CCAAAGCCCCAGCCACCCCGATAATGGTAGAAATCGCCGCCGACAAAAGAGCAATGGTCACCGTATTTAGCAGAATAATCAAGAGCCGCGTATCCTGAAATACCTCTTGATACCACTCCAGTGTAAAACTCTCAAAGGCAAACATGTTGCCACCACTGTTAAAGGAGTAGTAAACCAAATAGAAAATGGGAGCATAGAGAATGACGAACACAAGCACAAGATAGATGGTAGGCAATCTAGATGTTTTCCCCATGCTACTTCACCTGCTTTCCACTTTCTGTGAGTATTATGGTCAAGCCCATGGCGATGACAAGGAATATGGCTAAAGCTGAGCCCATGCCCCAATCCTGGGTAACGAGGAAGTGCTGTTCGATGGCGGTGCCCAGCGTAATCACTCGATTACCAGCAATCAGGCGAGTAATCATAAATAGCGATAGTGCCGGGATGAATACCGCCTGACACCCCGCTTTAACACCACTTAGGGTCAAAGGAAAGACTACCCTACGAAATGTGACCCAGGGGGATGCCCCCAGGTCGTAAGCTGCCGCCACCAAAGACGGATTAAGTTCCTCAAGCGCACTGAAGATAGGCAAGATCATGAAAGGGATAAAGATATATACAGCTACGAAAATGAAGCTGAAATCGGTAAACAAAATCTGCCGCGGCCCCATCCCAATGGCACCTAGAACGGCGTTAATAGGGCCATAGGTGCCCAGTATGCCGATAAAGGCATAAGTCTTAAGGAGCAGATTCATCCAAGACGGCAGGATGATCAATAACAGCCATAGCTGTTTGTGCCTGGTCTTGGTGAGTAAATACGCCGTTGGGTAGGCGATCAACAAAGATACTGACGTGATCAAAAGCGCATACCAAAAAGACCTAAGTGCCATACCTAGATAGATGGGTGAGAAAAATCTCTGGTAGTTGGCAATGGTTAATCTCCCATCAATATCAAATAGGGAGTAGTACCCCACTAACAAGATGGGCACAACCACGAACAACGCCATCCACATTCCGTATGGGATGAGGTATAGATTGCGCATCCTACTCTTCATGGTGCACCTCCCCATACGACTCTAACCGTTTATCGAATTCGGCTTCCGTTTCGCCAAGTCTCATTACATGGATATCCTCCGGACCAAAGTCCAGCCCGATTTCTTCGCCGACAATGGCCTTTTCCGTTGAGTGTACTAGCCACTCGTTGCCTTCCTCATCATAGCAACAGATCTCGTAGTGTACGCCACGGAATAGCTGGGAATCAACTCGTACCCTCAATTTGCCCTGCTCTTTGGTGGTAAGATCCAAATCTTCGGGGCGAATCACGATTTCCACCGGCTCATTGGGGCTAAAACCCATATCAACACACTGGAATTGGTGACCGACGAATTCCACCAAATAGTCGTCAATCATAGTGCCGGCAACAATGTTGGATTCCCCAATAAAATCGGCTACAAATCGGTTGATCGGTTCATCATAGATGTCTGTGGGCGTGCCACTTTGTTGAATGCGACCATTATTAAGCACAAAAATCTCATCAGATAGAGCCAGTGCCTCTTCCTGATCGTGGGTCACAAACACGAAAGTGATTCCTAGGCGCCTTTGCAGCTCACGAAGCTCATACTGCATCTCAGATCGCAGCTTCAAGTCAAGAGCTGATAAGGGCTCATCTAGCAAAAGTACTTCCGGCTCGTTGACAATGGCCCGGGCAATAGCTACACGCTGTTGTTGCCCACCTGACATCTCCAAGATCTCCCGGTTCTCAAACCCAGTCAGGTTGACAAACCGCAATACTTCCTGTACTTTCGCTGCGATCACATCACTACTCATCCGCCGAACCCTAAGGCCAAAAGCAACATTCTCGAATACATTTAGATGGGGAAAAAGGGCATAGTCCTGAAATATAGTGTTTACCTTGCGTTGACGGGGAGACATGGTACGAATCTCCTGATCATTAATATAGATCTTCCCTCTAGTCGGTTCGGTAAACCCAGCGATCAAGCGGAGGATAGTCGTCTTTCCGCATCCCGAAGGGCCGAGTAATGTATAAAACTTACCCCTCTCCAGTTCAAAACTGACATCTTCCAGCACCACGGGATCGTCATCATACTGCTTGGTGACATTTTCAAAGCGGACAATTACATTCTCAGCTATCGTAGTCTCCCCCTTACTAAACGAAGTTGGGGCAGTAAATCCCCGGGATTAGCCCATGATCTACTTGCCATGCTAGAGTATTATACACTATTATCCCGGGACTGCAATACAGGAAAACACCGGTGTGCCACCTACCAATGTTAGAATTCGAGATACTACGGGCGAATTTCCTGCAAACACCGGAGATCCGAGTGGGCTCACCACCACTCCTACTATTCCACATGCTCTTTGAGGAGGCTTAAAGCTTACGGGTAGGGGTTGACACCCAGGTTTGTTGGAGTCAAATTGGGTGGAAATGTGAGTCAGGAGTTTTCGGGTTTTCGCGAGGATCAGGATAGTTAAGCATGGATCTTGAGCGGAATAGAAGTTTGCCTAGCAACAAGAAAGGTTGCTATAATAAAGTTGCAGTAATGCACAAGTGGAGGCGATGTAATGAGCCTGGCGGAGGAGACCTATCTAGGCATCGATATTGGTGGCACCAAGACAAATATTGGGCTTGTCGATGCAAAAGGCACTGTTCTGACCCAGAAAAAAACGGCCACTAGCATAAAAAGCGGTCCCCAATGGGCAGAAGAGAACATCCAGAGTATTATCGAGGATACGAAAGAGGTCGTTGCTACTCTGTCCGATAACCAACAGATTCGTTCCATAGGGATTGGGGTTCCCGGTACTGTTAATTGGGATCTTGGGAAAGTCGTTTTCGCCCCTAATCTTCACTGGCGAAACATCCCCATTCGAGACATCTTCGCAAGTGTTTTCGGTGTTCCAGTCTTTGTCGGTCAGGACACCCAGGCGGCAGCTTGGGGCGAATTTCTTTATGGGGCAGGGCAGGGCCTGCAAGATATTGCCTGTATCACCATTGGCACCGGTATTGGCTGTGGCCTGGTGATTAGTGGCCATTTATATAGAGGGCACTTTGGCACAGCCGGTGAGATTGGCCATACTGTGGTAGAAAAAGAAGGGCTCCCCTGTAACTGTGGGAGAAATGGATGTATGGAGGTTTATGCCTCAGGGACAGCGATCCTCAATCGATTCAAAGTTGCTGTAGAGGCAGGCCAGAAAACATCCATCCTAGAGCACAGGCAACTAGATGAGCTGACTACCTTTGATATTTTTGCCGGTGCCGAGGCCCATGACCTACTTGCCCAAGAGATCATTGGCTCCGCGGTGGAATATCTAAGCATGGCTTTGACCAATTTGATCAACCTGTTTGGCCCCGAGGCAGTAATCCTCAGTGGTGGGATTGGCGAGCAGCGGGCATTATATGTAGAGCCTCTAATCCAACGCACCTATGCTCGAATTTATAGCATACTGGTGGACAAGATCAAGATTACCCCGGCTAAACTCGGAGCAAACGCCCCGTTAATTGGAGCGGCTATGCTGTTCAGGGATGCACCACACCAAGGAAATAAAGGAAAGGGAGATCTATCATGCTAGCTATTGGTTCGGATCATGCAGCATTTCGATTTAAGGAAGAGGTTAAGGCATATCTAGATGAAAAAGGGATTGAGTACAAAGACCTGGGTTGTTTCTCTACGGAAAGAACCGATTACCCCATTTACGGAGAGAAGGTAGCTAACGCGGTAGCTAGCGGTGAGTGCGAAAAAGGGCTGCTGTTTTGTGGTACTGGGGTCGGCATTTCTCTAGCCGCCAATAAAGTGCCTGGTATCCGGGCTGTAGTCTGTAGTGACTGCTATACTGCCGCCCTCTCTCGGCGCCACAATGACACCAATATCCTGGCTTTGGGTGCAAGGGTTGTCGGTATTGACCTTGCCAAAATGATCATCGATACTTGGCTAAATGCCGAATTTGAAGGTGGCCGCCACGCAGATCGTGTCGCCATGATTAATGCCATTGAAACGAAGAATAGTAGCCATTGACGAAAGTCTAGGTCTTCGACTAAGAACCAGCTAACAGGGGCCTTACCCGCAGTAGTGGGTGGGCCTCTGTTCTTCCAATAACCTTTGCCTAGTCCCTTGACACTAGCTCTCCTTTGCCGTATATTCTAATTAGAAGTTAGGTGTGCCTTACTTTTGGGAAGGCTTGCCACCTAGGCTTAAAAATGGTTCTAGCCCTTCTAGCCTCAGTTGCACCTATCTCTGCTAGGCGCTAGACCTATAGGAGTGAAACGATGAAAAAGATATCGCCCTCACTTGAGGATTACCTAGAGGCAGTACTCAGGCTAGCCGGTGGAGATGGTGGTGTCCGCACCACTGATATTGCCCGAGAGCTAGACGTCTCCAAAGCCAGTGTCAATCAAGCTGTGGGGCTATTATCTGATCGGGGATTAGTCAACCAAGAGCGATATGGTCCTATCTATCTTACTGATGATGGAGAGCTTCGTGCCCGTGCCATTTACAGGAGGCATCAATCCATAAAAGCGTTCCTTGTATCGATTCTAGGAGTAGATGAAAACACCGCAGAAGAAGATGCCTGCAATATCGAGCACGTGATCAGTAAAGAGACTATGGCTCGTCTACTAGAGTATATGGACAAGGAGATGGGCACATGAGCGATGCTAGACACCTTTTCTCGCTAGATACCGCCCCGCCACAGACCCAAAACACTATTGTCAGTATCAATTGCCAGGGTCCTGTAAGACGCAGACTTATGGATATGGGCCTGACACCCGGAACCCAAGTTGCGGTCGAAGGAGCTGCTCCCTTAGGGGATCCCATCATTGTGTGGGCCAGAGGCTGCCGTTTGGCCTTGAGGTGCGGCGAGGCTGCACAAATTACCGTGGCACCTACTATGGATATCACTGAGTCTTCGAAATGGTTGGAGTCTTGCTCGTCAGGAAGAAAACATAGGCATAGACAGGGTCAGCGCGGCGGCGGAAGAAGGCGACGCAGACAAAGAGGCAACCGGGGTAGCATGTAAAGCTATGCCTCAAGAATCACTCTAATATTTGTCAAAGACCGATCTCACTTAGGAGGGATGAACCTTGCCTAATGCTGCCGCAAATACCACCGCAGATACGACGCCTGTTGTGGCTACCTTACCGGTAATCGCCATTGCCGGTAACCCCAATTCAGGGAAGACCGCCCTATTTAACGCGATCACCGGTGCAAGGCAACACGTTGGTAACTGGCCCGGTGTTACTGTAGAGAGAAAAGAAGGTCTTATAAAACGCGATGGCAATGAGGCTTTACTCGTCGATCTGCCAGGCACTTATGCCTTTGGCTCTCGAGCACTAGATGAGACTATCGCCCGAGACTTTATTGTCAACGAAAATCCTGATGTAGTGATTAATGTCGTCGATTCCACCCATCTGGAAAGAAATCTTTATCTGACCTTACAGTTACTGGAGATGGATGTTCCAGTCATCATCGCTCTAAACATGTACGATGAAGCCAATTCTCTAAACCTTCAAATCGATGTGGAAAAACTATCAGAGCTTTTAGAAGTAGAAGTCATTCCCACTGTTGCCGTGGATGGCAAAGGTGTAGATAAGCTAGTGTGCTCAGCGATGAGGATTGCTCATGCGAACCAAGGTCGGAAAGAGCAACTCAAGACCCGGATTGCCAAGCGTACACCCATAATCGACTATGGGAAGACTATCGAGGCAGAAATCGCCTTACTGGGAAAGCATCTAGTCGACGCCTATGAGAGCAATCAAGGGCTTTATTGGCGCTGGCAAGCCATTAAACTTCTGGAGGCAGATATTGCTATTCCCAAGAAGTTTGAATCTGTGATCGATATATCCGCTGCTAGGGGCAAAACTGCACATGATTTGAAAGCCGAAGTAGCCGAAGCCCGTGCACGGATTCGCCAAGTTTCTGGAGCCGAAGCTATAGACCTGATCACCGAGGCACGCTATAGCCATGCTGCAAGGATCGCGGAAGCTGTGATCGGCCAAGACTCAGATCCTGCTAAATCATCTTCTTACGCAATCGACCGAATTGTGCTTAATCCTTGGCTGGCTTACCCGATTTTCTTTGGCGTAATCTGGGTCATGTTTAAGATCACCTTTACCTTGAGCGAACCTATCGCTGAGTGGTTTGTCACACTTTTCGATATGTTTGGCTCTATAGTAAGGGGCATATTGATGGGTATAGGTGTTCCACTTTTGCTGGTTGATTTTCTGGTAGATGGTATCATTAGTGGTGTAGGTGCTGTGTTGGAGTTTGCACCCCCCATCTTTCTCTTGTTCCTTGTGATCTCTATCCTAGAGGATATTGGTTACATGGCTAGAGCGGCACTTCTTTCTGATCGCTTGATGCGAGCAGTAGGGCTACATGGCAAAGCTTTTATTCCCATGATTCTAGGATTTGGCTGCAATGTCACCGGCATCTTGGCTACCCGCAGTCTTGATAGCCCCCGGGATCGTCTGATTTCTATCTTGATTAATCCCCTGATCTCGTGTGCCGGTCGGCTACCTGTCTATGTGCTGTTTGCCACGGCCTTTTTCAAAGAGAAACGAAGTCTTGTGGTCTTTTCCCTATATGCTATGGGAGTGCTTTTGGCTGCGTTAGCTGCCAAGATCCTCAGCCTGTTCATCGAACCTGATGCCTCCTCAACTTTTGTGCTAGAGCTGCCTCCATATAGGATGCCGAGAATATCGGCAGTACTCACCCATACTTGGGAAAGGGGCAAGGAGTTTCTCCATAAAGCCGGCACAGTAATTTTGCTTGCCGTTGCCATTGTCTGGATCCTAGCTAACATGCCTCCAGGTACTGGCCCTGGAAGCCCTGAGTCCTTTATTGGCCGAATCGGTACGGCTATTGCGCCAGTGTTCAAGCCTGCCGGTTTTGGCACCTGGGAGGCGGCAGTGGCTCTTATGTTTGGGGTTGTGGCCAAGGAGCTAATCATCGGCACCTTAGGGGTGCTTTACAGCGCCAGTGACGCAAGCCTTACCCTAGCTATCCAAGGGGCTTGGACTCCTTTGTCCGCTTATGCCTTCATGATGATGGTGCTAGTCTACGTCCCATGTGTAGCTACAATTGCCTCCATCCGCCGGGAGACGGGTTCCTGGCAATGGACTACCTTGGCAGTAGCCTATACATTGGTGCTAGGGTGGATACTGGCCGTCCTAGTGTATCAAATTGGGATGCTCATAGGGCTAGGTTAGGTAGCCATTAACAGGAAAGACCGGCTAGGCACCGTATATGGTAAGTAAATAGTGGCTGACATCAAGTGCAGTAATATGTCTAGGTTTAGATTAACACAATAGGAGATGAAGTAATGAACCAGACACTAAGGGTGACGACTCCCCGGACTGAAGTCCGAGGCTTCTCGGTTCATCTAGCCTGCTACTGC
>JAAYSL010000153.1 GCA_012518315.1 Bacillota bacterium
TCTCATTCACTCAAAAAACCCTTATCTTGGTAGGTCAGCGCCGTTTTCGCCTGCAATCTGGCCAAAATGCCACCCCCAGACTAGCTTACCTCCTAAGAGTAACTCCATGGCCGTTCTGGCTATCCTTGGATCAAATTGGCATCCCGCTTCCTGTTCCAGCACCTTCAGAATTTGCTGCCTACTAAGGGAGCTAGGCCGATAGGGGCGGGGATGGGCCATGGCATCGATACTATCAGCGACAGCAATGATTCTACTTAAGAAAGGTATCTGTTCTCCCGCTAGACCATCAGGATATCCCCGCCCATCAAACCGTTCATGGTGATGACGAATTATGGTACTTAGTGTTCTTAAAGGTGGATAGCTTTCTACCAATCTAGCACCATATAACGGATGAGCTCTCAGGGTTGTCATCTGTTCAGGCCCCAGCAGCGCTGTGCTTTTCAGTAAACTTGGCTCGATCTCCAGTTTTCCTAAGTCATGCAGGGCAGCAGCGTATCGTAGTAATCTGAGTTCTTTTTGTGGAAGGCCTAGAGCTCTACCAATTATCTTGGCAACAGAGGCAGTACGTAAAGAATGGGCAAAGGTATCTCGATCCTTGGCTTTCAAGAAGCGTAGAATCAGAGCTGCAGCTCTGATTACAACGATATCACCGGCCAAGGCGATGCCCTGAGCCAAAGTGTCAGTCTCTGTACGCTTATCCGCAGGGTACTCTAGAGGAGAGTAAGCGGAGTATCACTGCTCTTTCCTCTTTCCCTAGAGTGACGAACTTAATTCCGTGTTCCCACTGCCCACTCTCTGCTCGTCGATTCCACATGACTTGCCCCAGGCTTTGGAAAGGAGTCGGAAGCAGGAATTCAATGCGCAACATAATGCCTATTGGAAACTTGATAGCCGACTGCAGGCATATACCCCCGAGGCTCAAATCAACTGTTTGTCCTTCACAGAACTTGCTGGCCAAAGGCTCATCTACGATCTGCCCATTCGCACCAGCTTCGACAAAAATCCTTAGTGGGATTCTTATAGGTACCCGGTAGAAGCGTCGCCTTTCCAACGAGAAACATCCATAGACGGGGTTAAAGGCACATTTCCTTGCAAACGCACAATGCCTAGGATTCGGTATTGTATGGGTATTTCTTGTCAGACATTGCTGCAACTGTAAGGCGTGTTCCAGGGATATATCGGAGATCCACCTAGTTGCCGGATATCCACGTTCCCTTGCTAGTCTCTCTACCACATATCGGGCAGTCCCACCGGCCTCCCTCGCAGGCTCAGGGGTATATGGGATGTAATACCCAATGCATCCTAGAAGAGTCTGCCTGCCCGCACCCCATAGCAGCAGTGTGCTCACTATCAAGGTATCATTACCAATCTTGACCCGGTGACCATTCACCTCTTCTTTCCAAACTAATGAATGCCCAATAAGAGTCTTGGACAGTGGTTGCTCCATTACATCCGCAAGGGGCTGATTGATGACTCTATTCTGTGTTATCTGCCGACCCATTGCTTGCTCCAGAATCTGCAGCATTCGGTTATTACAGAATACTATGGTCCCCGTCCCGTTGAGGCCTATGACACCAATCTCAGCCAGCGCCGCAGTGGGATCAACCATCCTTTTTTGTTGTTCCTCCTGCTTCCGCTTCCTCCGGCCAAACAACGATATCATCACCCGCAGACCACCCTCCTGGCGGACTGCATCTCCCTCCTTTTAGAGTCTGTGAATTGGGTAATAGACTGTAGTAGGACCTTCCGACTAGGACCTCAGCCTTAGAGTACCATATTCTGGTGATATTGTCAACTATTTCCCGAAACGCGCAACTATTTGCGCGAATTTGTATATTATTGTCATTTTAGATCGCATTTTGGCGCGTATCTGGATTTTCCCTCGCCATATAGGGATACTCTCAGCAAACCCCATTGACAGGAAGCCAGAAGCAATACTTAGGCAATCATGAGAATCATCTGCGTGTGAGGGTCATGTTTGAATTGGTATTGCAGAAAAAATCCGAGGTAGAATAGAAAACATAATAGCCGAGCTCAGGTGAGAACTCCACCCATGCTCGGCCAAGCTATATGTCTTGCTCCTACACTTCTGCTAGAGGTAGGTAACTAGTTCGATAATCCCCTAACCCAGCCACCATAGTGGTAATCTTTGTGAATGAATAGCCATGGAAGGCCAATGGTTCGATGATGTTGCGGCGAATATCCGGTACATAACACTTCATTAGCTTACCAGTGCCATGCAGTAGGTACCTATTGAGACAGGCAGGCACCAATACAGAGTCACCGGGCGTCAGAGTCGTATGGGTCCCCCGCTGACCGACATCCTCTAGGTGTATACTCCCCTCCAGACAGGTAAGTAGGTGGAATCTCTCACCTAAAGTGGCCTCTTCCATACTGCCATCCATGGTAAGTAACTCCAGGGCAAAATACCGGTTAGCTACCATGATAGTTCTTTCCCCATCTGGGGTGGGCAGCACTAACCCAGGTATGGCATCAGCTCTCTGTCCGGAAAACAAGATCACATCCAAGGCCTGCTTGATATGCAAAGGCCGACTGTTGCCGACTGCATCTATCCGATCCCAATCATAGAGACGATAAACAGTATCAGAGTTCTGCTGAATCTCCGCCACCATTACGCCACTACCTAAGGCATGCACGACACCTGCTGGTACATCAAACACGTCGCCTGCCCGAACTGGTACGCGACCGAGGCACTGTGATATAGTACCACTGTTGATGGCTTCTCTTAGGGATTCCCGGGTTGTCCCGGGCTTTAGACCATAGATAATCTCCGCCCCAGGCTCAGCAGCGATCACATACCAGGCCTCCCACTTGCCTGGCTCTCCCATCTCGTGATCGGCCGCATATTCATCATCAGGATGTACCTGAACGGAAAGATAGTCATTGGCATCTAGTATCTTTAAGAGCAGCGGGAACTTGTGAAGAGCTGAGTCAGGCAGGAATGTGCCAATTATGTCCCGACCAAAGAGTCCCACGAGTTCAGGCAAGGTCTTCCCGGCTAGAGGCCCTTGGGAGACCACGCTCACCCCATGGGCATGTGCCGCGACCTCCCAGCTTTCCCCGATTCTATTACTGGGAAGTACCCGGCCAAATTCTGTACTTAAAGCGGTTCCACCCCAGATCTTCTCCTTATATATCGGGTGAAACTGAAAAGGATATGGCAACACTAATAGTCCTCCCTGCTCGCCTCACTTGTCATCTGGATAATCTCTTTTCCAGAGCCTCCCGTTCCTTCTCAAAACCAGGCCTACCTAACAACGCAAACATATTGCGCTTATAGGCCTCAACTCCCGGCTGATCAAAGGGATTCACTCCCAGGAGGTACCCGCTAATAGCACAGGCTTTTTCAAAAAAGTAAACCAGCTGTCCAAAATGGAATGCGTTAATCTGTGGAACCCCCACAACTACACTAGGTACACCACCATCGGCATGGGCAAGCAATGTACCTTCCAAGGCCTTCCGATTTACATAGTCCATGGTCTTGCCAGACAGATAATTAAGGCCATCTAAGCCCTCTGGATCACTATTGATGGCAATGTCTGCCCGGGGATGTTCCACCTGAATCACTGTCTCCATGAGTATCCGCAGGCCATCTTGAATATATTGGCCCAGAGAATGCAAATCTGTGGTGAAATCCACCGATGCAGGAAATAGCCCTTTGTGATCCTTGCCTTCGCTTTCACCAAAGAGCTGTTTCCACCATTCGGCCAGATAGTGAAGGGCCGGTTCGTAGGTAACCATAATCTCAATGAGTTTTCCCTTGCGATGCAAACAATTGCGCACCGCGGCATACTGGTAGCAAGGATTACTCTTGAGATTCGGTGTAGAGTACTCGGCCATGGCTGCCTCGGCCCCGGCCATGACCTCATCAATATTGATCCCTGCTACCGCCATGGGTAAAAGCCCCACTGCTGTCAAAACCGAATACCTACCCCCGATATCATCGGGAATCACAAAGGTCCTATAGCCTTCGGCATCGGCCAGGTGTTTTAGGGCTCCTCGGGATTTATCTGTAGTAGCTAGAATCCTATCTTTTGCTTTTGCCTTACCGTATTTGCCCTCCACAAAATCCCGTAGAATCCGAAAAGCCAGGGCTGGCTCTGTAGTGGTACCTGATTTGGAGATGACATTAAGGTATACATCTTTGCTTTCTAGCATAGATAGCAGATCGGCCAGATAGCTACTACTCAGATTGCTACCAGCAAAATACACTGGTACCTGTTTGCTGGCAAAAGCCGGTGTCAGCATCTCAATAGCTGCCCGGGCCCCCAGATATGACCCACCTATACCAATAACGATGAAGGCATCAGCATTTGCCTGTACCTCCCGGGCGGTATCCTTGATGCGGGTAAACTCTTCCCCATCGTAATGGCGGGGTAGCTCCAGCCAGCCTAGATACTCATTACCAGGGCCCTTGCCACTATGCAGGAGTCGATGAGCCTCCCGCACTTGTTCGGCCATATACCCCATTTCATGTTCTCCGATGAAGGGTAATGCCGGCGTGTAGTCAAATCGAAGCTTTTCTGCAACTAGTGTTTTTCCCATTTTATTTAGCGATGGAGCCGTGGCCTGTTGCTACGGACTAGATCGCCTCCACCCTCCTAACCTCTCACTCTCCTTGTAAAGCCGCCATACGATCTTGTCATCTTCCATTGATGACAGACAGAACTCTTCGGGATATTGTATTGACCCAACGGGGATCCTGTAACAAGCCCCTTGATCCTAGAAATGTGTCTCTTCACCCAAATAGAGTTCCGCGATATTCGCGGCATGGTCACCGATTCTCTCCAGATTGGAAATAATATCCAGGAAGATCACACCGGAGATAGGTGAGCACAGGTTTTGATTTAGTCTATCAATGTGCTCCCGCCGTAAAAGCTCCTCTTGTTGGTCTATCCTGGCTTCACGATCCTTTACTGCTATGGCGTGGGTTGGTTCCTCTTCCTCCCATGCCCTCAAGGCAGACCGGAGAGTCTCCATGGTGTAATCCACGAATTCTTCTAGATCCTTGGTGGCTGCTTCACTAAACACGATCCCGTTGGATGCCTTATGTGCCAGAAGTTCCTCGATGTTCTCGCCATGATCGCCCACCCGCTCTATGTCATTGATCAGATTATATAACTGGCGATGCCGTTCAGCTTGGTTTTCTGACAGGGATCTTTTGGAGATTTCCACCAAATAACGGGTGATGCCTTCCTCATATTGATCGATAGCCTCTTCCAGGGCAACCATGCGGGCAAGAGCATCATCCGAAGGGTCGGTAATATTGTTCCGGGCTAGCCCCAGCATCTCCAAGGCCATCTCTCCCATGCGAGAGACCTCTGCGGATGCCTGCTCTAGGGCAACAGCCGGTGTACCTAATAGACGACTATCTAGATGCAAAGTCAATTCCCGCCCATTGGGCTTACCTGGTATTAGCCTAGTTACTAGATAAGCTAAGAAACTAGCAAAGGGTAGTAACAAAGCGGTATTAGCCACGTTAAAGATTGTATGCGCGTTGGCAAGCTGCCTTATGGGAGTTGTGGCTGTGAGCCTAACTACTTTCGTAAACCAAGGCATCAGGGGTAAGAAGATTAGAGTCCCGATTACATTGAAGATAAGGTGTGACACGGCCGCTCGTCGTGCCGTCACTGAGGTACCTATACTAGAAAGCAAAGCGGTAACTGTAGTACCAATGTTGGTACCAAACAGGATTGGCAGAGCCAATTCCAGTGTAACTAGCCCATCAACGGCCAGCCCCTGCAAAATACCGATAGTGGCTGAGCTGCTTTGCAGGATGGCAGTGAACGCTGCACCAGTTGCCAATCCATACAGCCAGTTGTTAGACATGGCTAGTGTCAAGTTAGCAAAAGCAGCGGTCTCACTCAGAGGCGCCATGGCACCTTTCATGGTATCGATACCGATGAATAGAAGACCAAACCCTACTAGAACTTGTCCTAGATAGCGCTGACTCCTTCGTTTACTAAATAGATACGGCAAAGCACCCAAAGCGACAAAGCCTAGTGCATACCTGCCGATATCAAAGGCTATCAATTGCGCTGTGATCGTTGTCCCGATATTAGCTCCCATGATCACCCCAATGGCCTGGGGTAGATTCATTAGTCCTGCATTGACAAAACCTACAACCATAACCGTTGTAGCACTACTGCTTTGAATGACTGCGGTAATGGATGCCCCCAACAGCATGCCCAATAACTGGTTGCTGGTTAAAGCCTCGAGCAAACGGCGCATCCGATTGCCTGCGATTTTCTGTAGGCCATCTCCCATCTGACGCATACCAAAGAGAAATAGGCCTAACCCACCTAGCAGGCCAAATAACATATCAGCTGTCAAAATAACTCCACCCCTGCACGACCCCTAGTAGGGGTCAGTAGATTAGCATGTCCAGGTTGTCGAATCACCATGATCACTTACCAACCCGCGTAATTCGAGAAAAGCCACCTATTACCCTGCCTGGCTTTAGACGTATCTAAAAAAATCCTTTCCGATGTTCGCCTCCCAAAAGCCGAGAAATCCCATCAACTCATCCCAAGTGGGGCTCTGGGCTGCCCGCACATAATAACCAGAAGTAGCAGTTCCCAGCACCAATGCCTCCTTGGGTGATAGCCCGAGCAGTAACCCCAGACAAAAGCCTCCATTGAAATTGTCACCTGCCCCGGTGGTCAGCACCGGGTTGGAGGTATGTGGCCCCGGGGCAAAGAAATACTCGCCATCGATAATGGCACCAGCCCCATCCACCGGGTGAACTACCAAGCCGTAAAGTCCCAGTTGATCCCAGATGGCTTCAGTCAGCTCCCTTAGCCCCACCTCGGCTAGTGGAGCCGATAAACTAATCCCATATGCCTTAGCTACCTCCATAGCCTCCTTGCGGTTGATGCTCAATATAGTGCGGTAATGGGAGGAAAAGCCCGCATAAATCTCCATTGCCGCTCGCCAACCCTCACCAGATCGCTTCTCAGGATCAGTTGGATCCATGAAAAAGATAGGCTTCTGGTCGGCGAAGACGAGATCTGGCAGAATCTCACTTTGCATGTTTTGCCATATATGATCCATATGTGGAATCATAGTCCAGTTGATGGTAGCCATCAGGTGAGCCTCTTGCATTAGGGCCTTTAGCTTGTCCTTGCCTACCACCGTCGTTATTCTATCCCAAGTAATCTCCTGCAATGGCGAGGTATTACACAACATGATTTTCCCATCTTTGAATTCAACCGCAATGGTCTGGCCCGGGTTCGCGATATTGTAGTACTCATCGGTACCAGCAGCGAACTCTTCAAACACTGGATTCACTGCCGGGTAACCAATACACCCAATATACTTTACACTACAACCGGCCCTGAGCATAGCGGTTCCCATGTTTACCGCACTCCCGCCTATCTTAGTATAACGTGGTACATACTCAATGCTTGTACTAAGGCCTGCGGCATCATTGATCTTGGCTCCGAATTCTCGGATGGTGTTCACCTTGTCATAATCCTGGAAACCTTGCCTTCTATCTACCAGATCAGCGATCTGATCGATAAAGGCATCAAACCCGAACACAAGACGCAGCTGCTTGACTTCGTCTTCACGGCCAATGAGCTGTTTCCGGGTATGGGCAACCAGGTTCGTTACCTCACTATTTGTCATCTCACCCTCACTCCCAGAGTCTCACTAATTGCGGTTTTTGTCTAGACCCCTTGGCAGTCAGCCATGCCATCTATTTCTTTTCTGCTGACCTTGCCAAAATCCTGCCAGAGGTTTCTCCCATCCGGACCTTGATACAGCTCAACCCACTTAGAATCGAGGGCCCACAACCCGCTGATCCCCTTGCCGCCTAGTTAGCTGAAGGCGATCAAAATACTCAAGTAAAGCCACAGCCATTTTGCGGCTAATCTCAAGTCTGTCCCGAAACTCAGCCACCGTGATGCTAGTTGTATCAACTAGATGCTGTTTTAGCTCCCTCCAGGCCTCATCCAAGGTGTGCTTGTGGATAAAAAGACCGTAACCCACATCGACTACTTTGCCAAAGTGGACTAATAATGCCAGCATATCGGCCGTGTCGGAAGACTCCTTCCCCGATATTACCCCATCTTGCGGATATCCTTGGTAACCTTGATCTAGGATATCCGCCTCCAGGCGGAGCAGGGCTGGGTGTTCGACCCTCTGTAGTTGTCTATAGAGCTTAGGATCGCCCACCCACCTACCATCCATCACGATCTTCTCTTCATCGGCGAGTCTTTTGAGCAAAGCCCCATATTCCTTTCGACCCCAATGGAGAAATAGCGTGCTTTTCAGTTCTTCCCTGTCTATACCCAAACGAAAAGGGGATCTGCAGTATACCTCTCTCAATGCCCTCTCCACAGCCCCCGTAGCCATCTCATACTCTGGCTTTGGCAAATACTTACCCGATATCGGAACCCAGCCATCACTTTCCAAAGCCTCGTTTAGAGAGACTGCCTTCATGTGAGCGAGCCGAGCCAGTTCCTGTGGAGTGATAGGCGCAATACCAGCTCCGTCAGTAGGCTGCCGCCGTCGCAGGATAACCCCCAAGACTTCCTGGGTAGAGCCTTGGGCTAGAAGCTCCATTTCCTGCCGGTCTTCCAGGCTAAACCGTCGTCGCCTGGGTGCACCGGACATCAAAATCTGTCCCCCACCGATGGTAATCATCGGTGAATACGAGCGTATGATGTAGTGATCACCCCTGAGGGCGACTATGGGTTCTTCTGTTTTGAGCTGGACATATCCCTTTGTCCCTGGGGCGATTCTGTCTTCCCCGATTAAGTGTATCCTAGCCAGCACTTCACGGGTTCCCAAATGCACTCTCACCCTTTGACCATGATCAATCAGTGGGGCATTTGGCACAGAAGTGAGGAGACAGTCAAGCCTTGAACTCAGGTTTAGCTCCCCTGGGTAGGCAATGGTATCTCCCCGCTTGACATCCCCTGTATCAATACCTACCAGATTCAAGGCACAGCGTTCACCGGCTATGACCATATCTACATCCTTGCCGTGTACTTGCATGCTTCTTACTCTAGCTTCTAGGCCATGGGGGAAGACCATTACCTTGCATCCCCGCTGAAGGCTACCACCATAGACTGTGCCAGTTACAATGATGCCATAGCCTTCGGCCACAAAGACCCGATCAACTGCTAGGCGGAAAACATCATCAGCCATCTCCAGACTGGCCCTGCCAGCCTCAGATGCGATAGCACCCACGAGTCTCGGGATCCCCCACCCAGTCTTGGCGGAAACCGGCACTATTGGGGCTCCGGCCAGACTCGATGGCTTAAGAAAATCCAGAATCTCCTCCCTAACCATATCCTGCCAATCTGTATCGACAAGGTCTGTCTTGGTAAGGGCTACAACTCCTCGATTTATCCCTAAAAGGGTGATAATATCCAAGTGTTCTCTGGTCTGGGGCATTATCCCCTCATCGGCTGCTACCACCAAAAGCACCAAGTCAATCCCCATAGCACCTGCCACCATAGCCTTGATGAATCGCTCATGCCCAGGGACATCGATGATGGATATTCTGGTACCATCTGGTAAGCAAAAAGGGGCAAAGCCCAACTCAATGGTCATACCCCTTCGCTTCTCTTCCTCTAGTCGGTCAGTGTCCACACCGGTAAGTCGGCACACCAATGCCGTCTTACCATGATCAACATGACCGGCCATACCCATGGCAACCTGTTTCATGGGGATGTGCCCTCCATCAGTACTGCCAACGTTTTGGCAATCTCCAGCTCTTGCCCGGAAATCAGTGTTCTTACGTGAAAGATTAGCTGTCCACCCTCCAAAGGAGCAACAACCGGTAGCACATGCCTGCCTGGGTACTGGCCAGCAACCAGCCTTAAACGAGCCTGCAACTCATCCGAAGAGCCGTGGTTGGGTCTAAAGGCCACTGCTTTACCGGCTACGCTAATACCGGGCAGTGCTCCGCCCCCCACCTGGTCTTCAGCATCGATTATCTTAACATCACCCTTACCCAAGGTAGCAGCGGTGAGCAGCGATGCAAGCTCCTTTGCCCTAGCCTCTATCTCTGATTCGGTCATTGCCAGCATCTGCAAAGCGGGAACAGTCTTCACAAGATGTCTCGGCTCAAGGTATAACCTGAGTAAGGCTGCCAATGCGGCAAGGCTTAACTTATCTATCCGCACAATTCGAGCCAAAGGATTTCTAGCTAGTTTTTCTACAAGATGACGTCGCCCCACAATGATCCCAGCTTGTGGTCCACCAAGGAGCTTATCACCACTAAAGGTCACTAAATCCATCCCACTGGCAATACTTTCCCTCACGGTTGGTTCCCTGACTTGCCCTAATTCAGGAAGATCAATCAGACTCCCACTACCAAGATCCTCCATGGTGACCAGTCCCCTGCTTCTGCCTAGGGCTGCTAGTTCTCTTGGGTCAACAGAGGCAGTAAAGCCCACTAAGCGAAAATTGCTCCTATGTACCTTAAGAAGTACGGCAGAAGTTTCGGTAATGCTATCTGCATAATCGGAGAGATAAGTTATATTGGTGGTTCCTACCTCCACTAGCTTAGCCCCACTCTGGCGAATGACGTCAGGTATGCGAAAGCTACCACCGATCTCCACTTGCTCTCCCCGGGAGACAATGACTTCTTTGCCATTGGCCAGCGCATTTATGCAAAGAAAAACCGCGGCGGCATTGTTATTTACAACCAAAGCCGCTTCTGCACCTGTGAGTTCCAACAGCGCCTTTTCGACATGAACTTGGCGAGAGCCCCGCTTTCCTGTGGTAAGATCGAATTCCAGATTACTATAGCCTCCCGCAATACTCGCTAGAGCGTCAATAACTACCTTAGGGAGTACTGCCCTACCGAGATTGGTGTGTAAGATGACACCGGTAGCATTGATCACAGGCTGTATTCCACGGGCTTGCTCTCTGAGACTGGTACACGCCCGCAAGATAGCCAGGGCCGTCAATTCAGACCTAGACAAAGGAGCCATTTCCCCCTGAAGTAGCTCAGCTCGCATCTGATCAATCACTACCCGAAGGGCACTTACCATCCACTGTCTTGGGTATGTGTCCAAGCAGGCCTCAGCTTTGGGGTGAGCCAAGCAGCTATCAATAGATGGCAGTTTCCTTAGGTGATTCTTCGCATCGATCATCTCACCATGGATACCCCTTATACTTTCTTTTGGCGGGAGTATGTGGGAATCGAACCCACCTCGGGTGGGTTTGCCACCCGATACTGGATTTGAAGTCCAGAGGATCCACCAGAACCCATCTACTCCCCTGTCGGGGCCACTTGGGACCCCGATTATCTTATGTTAAGAGAGGATATAGTTACACACCTTGCTCACCAGTTTTGTCTTAGGCTCACATATGCCGCCATGCCATCTCTCCTTGTACCTGC
This sequence comes from Bacillota bacterium, assembly GCA_012518315.1. Lineage (GTDB taxonomy): Bacteria > Bacillota > Limnochordia > DTU087 > DTU087 > JAAYSL01. The sequence continues at coordinate 11,384 of JAAYSL010000153.1, forward strand.
CCTAATAGGCCCAAGGCATCGGTACATGGCCTAACACTGAGAGGTTTTGCCGCCGCGAATTACAAAGCCTTTACCGAGCAAGCCCTGGCGGTAGTCCACTGTAGCCCCCTCTAGAAATCCCGCTGCGTGATCACTAACAACAAAGCGTATTCCATTCACCTCATAGATCCGATCTTGGGTATTAGCTGTTGACTCTTCCAGAGTCAATCCAAAGTTGGGGCCACCTCAACCCATACCTGCCAAGTACAATCTCACAACAACATCATTGGTGCCCTCTCTTTCAATGAGCTCTCTAAGTCTTCTTGCTGCTGGATCTGTTATTTCAAGCATGTCGTCATCTCCCTTCACCATCAGTTGCTAGTGCATTACTCTCCAGATAGACCGTCTTCGTTCTTATTCTGCCACACTAACACTTCTAGTCCACGGTTCTAGCATGTCCATCAAAAGGCAACATAGCCCCTGGGAAGAGGTAGCTTTCCGCAGCTACCAACTTCTAGGGGCTATGAGAGTTGGGTAATTGGTTCAGGCAAAGCACCGACTCCGCCTTATTTACTCACATTGCGCTTTTATCCCTTGGTTGCGCCGGCAATCAACCCTCTAGTAAAGTACTTCTGCAGGAGTAAGAAGAAGAACAATACCGGCAGTGTAATCAATGTCGCCGCGGTCATTAAGTTATCCCACTGATTACTGAACTGATCCATGAAGCTGACCAATCCCAAAGTCAATGTGTAGTTGCTGGAACTCTTGAGGAAGATGAAGGCATACAGGAATTCATTCCACGACAGAAGCAAAGTGAAAATGGCCACCGAAGTAATCCCAGGGCCCGAGATCGGTAGCACGATGCGTCCAAAGGCAGATATAGTGCTACAGCCATCGATCATTGCGGCTTCTTCTAGCTCCCGGGGAATGGTATCAAAATAACCTTTAAGCATCCAGGTTGCCGTGGGCAATCCAAAGGCTAGATAGGTAATAATGACACCTAGCCTGGTATCCAACAGATTGATCTTGCTCATAATCAGGAACATGGGAATCACCAGCAAAATACCTGGGAACATCTGGATGATAAGAAGCACCTGGCCGAATAGATTCCTTCCCCTGTAACGAAAGCGGGATAGACTATAAGCCGCAAGGCTCCCAATCACCAGCGAAAGCCCTGTGGAAGACAAAGAGATCACCGCGCTATTGCGAAACCACAGAGGAAAGTCAGTTTCTCGCCAAACATGGGCATAACTAGAGAAATCGAACCGAGTTGGTATTAGCGATAAATTCGTATATAACTCTGTCTTGGGTTTGAAGGAAGTGGAAAGCATCCATAGCACTGGTATCAACGTGAAAGCCACAAAGAGCAACAAAACCGCATGCTTGACTATCTTCCAGAATACTTTGCTAAACGTTTTGTTCTTCATTTGCTTTCCCCCCTTCACATTTCCGTCCTGGCTTGCAGCCGTAGGTAATACATACCCAGAATCAGCATCATCACCATACTGATTACCGCGATAGCTGCGCCTTGGCCGAATTCGAGATAATAGAAAGCTTCCCTGTAGGCTCGGATAATCAAGGTCGTCGTCCTTTCAGCCGGGCCGCCGCCAGTCAGAGCGTAGATAATATCAAAGTTGTTGAAGATCCAGATGGACTGCAACAACGTAGATACCACGGTTACCGGCAGGATTACCGGGAAGGTCACATACCAAAACGTCTGCCATTTACTGGCTCCGTCAACAGAGGCTGCTTCATATACTTCGTCTGGTATGCCTGAAAGCGCTGATAGCATGTTTACCATAAAGAACGGGTAGGTGCGCCAGACATTAGCAATGATGCATGCTAACAAAGCCAGTCTCGTATCTGATAGCCAGTAGATAGGCTCACTAATGAGTCCTAATGAACTCAAAGTGACATTTATATACCCATCCAGGTCAGAAAACATCCATCTCCAAGTCATAGAGCTAACTACAGGTGGTACGATCCAGGGAATCATCAGGATGGTGCGGTATATGCCTCGACCCCTAAACGGCTTATCTAGCAAGACAGCCGGGATTAAGCCAAGAACATAGCTAAGAATGACACCACCTATTGTCCAAAGAATCGAAATCCACAAAGAGCTCCAGAATTCGTGGTTTTGGAAAGCCCTGATATAATTCCCAAACCCAATAAAAGCGTATTCCCAAGGTCTGATAAAGCTATAGCTGTAGAAGCTCTCCTTGATACCCTTGAATAACGGATAGAAATTCACTGCGGCGATCACTATAAGCGTCGGGAAAATCAGCCGATAGGCTGTGCGCTGATCGTGAAACCCAAAGCCTCTTCTTGAGCTTGATGCTTTGGTACGGAGTCCGTGCTCACCATTCATTGCCTGTTCCCCCACTTAGACCGGGTCGGCACACCTTCGGCCGACCCGGCCTTATTGGTTTAACTTAAGACTAATCTTGAAGAAGTGTCGGTTTTACCGAGAACGGAACATAGGTGCCATTCTAGCTTGGCCATCCTTTAATGCCTGTTCTGGGGTTTTGGTGCCTACCAAAACTGGGTTAATCACAAAGTCTGCTAGCCCAGTGCCCCATGCGCCCAGACCGGTAGCTCCTACGTTGGTTGGATAGTAGTAGTCAACTGAGTGTTCCAGAATCTGACGAGCGAATTCGGCCACAATTGGGTCAGCCTTGTACATCGGGTCTGCTGCCATGCTCTGATAGACAGGACCCCAGGCAGCGCCATTGGCAGCATGTAGCTTCATCAGATTCTCAGGCTGCATCAGGAAGTCCAGGAATTTCTTTGCTTCTTGTTGATGCTTGCTCTGCTTGTAAATATGCCAAGCATTGTAGAAGCCGATACTCCTTTGCACTCCGGTAGGACCAGCTAAAACCGGGAGTACAGCGGTGTTCTCGTAAATCTCAGGAGCTTCTTTCCTTAGATCCCTGGCTAAGAATCCGCCGGAAAAGACCATAGCTGCTTTCCCTTGCTGGTAAAGCCTTTTTAGCTCATCAAAGGCATACCCCGGTGTTCCCTTAGGAGCAGCGTTTTCCACCAAAGCCTTTTCAAA
>JAAYSL010000154.1 GCA_012518315.1 Bacillota bacterium
ACCACTTCCCGGCCCATCCTACCGGCGGCACCATTGACTACTACGTTGATGGCCACTACCTAGCCCCCCACCTTTTTACTTCATTATTTCCTATTTTCCAGTAGAAACCCGTTTTTGTCAAGCTAAACCCGGGAGCCTCGCGGAACTAGTCAATGATCATTCCAGCTTTTCGACATCACCTCATTCGACACTTCATCTTTCTCTCTTTTGTGGTCTGTTCCTGTTTCTTGCTGTTTTGTCTTTCATTTCTGGGCCACAAGAACAGGGCTGCACTATGGCAGCCCCACCGTTTCACTCTTGCTTCTGTCCTTCCAACGTAGCCTTAGTGGGCCTCTACATCAGCTGCCCCATTGTCCCGCATGATGCGAGCTGCATCTTCCACCATTCCCGAATCAGTGTCAATCACCGTCAAGAAGCGGCCTTTTTTGACCTCCTCTTCGTAAAACCGGCCTCGCTCCTCAGGTACACCTAGATCCAGTAATCCACCTGCTACTCCGCCAGTAACTGCCCCGGAAAGAGTAGCTGCCAAGGGACCAGCCGCCACAATAGGTCCGATACCGGGGATAGCTAAAGCACCAACACCGGCCAAAAGACCGGCAACACCACCTAGGGCACTTCCCCAGGCAGTACCATCACTTGCTCCCCCCATGCCGCCCATGTCTTCATTGGCGGTCTCAAGATCCCCCTTATTGCCACCTTCCTTGGCAACAATGGAGATCTCGTCCTCCGTAAACCCCTTATTACGTAGAGCCCGGACCGCCTTTTCCGCTTGGTCTCGTGACGCGAAAGTGCCAATAATCGTACTCAAAAAACGATCCCCCTTCTTGGGTTCAAGGCCGACAGACGCAGATCGCCATCTAGTCACACCTTGAATAGTTGATATTGTTCCCAAGATAGGGTGCCCTCCTGGTAGGCCAAGCATACATACCGTGGCTACCGTTCCAGATCAAGGTCCCTAAGATAGCGGGCTTCGTCTTCCATGGTACTTAAATCTACAATGATCAAATCATGACCAACCTTTTTGAGCCCGTGAAAAGGGATGACTAATGTGCGGCGCCTAAAAAACGTACCCCGATTGGGAACGATGAGGGAGTGAATGACCCCAGTCTCTGTATCGATGACTAGATCTGTCTCACTAACTATCCCCAGCCGGGCCCCTTCATCGATGGAGATCAACTCTTTTCCCGCCAGATCACTAAACCGCATGGCCCGTAGCCCCCCAATGACTAGAAATACCGCCCCACTCTCAGACTTAGCTCGGGGCCTGCACCCCAAGACCAATCTAGTCGGCCTCGATCCGCCTTCCCCCAACTGATCTCCCAATACCCCTTCTCCATCTTATGCTGTAATGCTAGGTATGTATAAGCTTCTCCCGGCCTTTTCTTATACACTGCTTCACCTTGCCAGCGGCTGTTCCGGCTTAGCCTTGATTCGAGGCCCTGTACTTTTATAGCTGTTCGCCACCATCCTTTGGTCAGATCATAGCGCGCCTCCGCCACAGCCAAGCGATGCAGCGGCAAGCGGCCATAAAGTTGGGAAGTACTGGTGCCCCCCCACCTTCCCCCGATTCTAAGGCCCCAGGGAAGCCAATTAGTTTCACAAACTACCTTTGGATTTTGTGCTTCTTTGCCCGTCTCCCAAGTTAGCCCCAGCTTGTAGTTGAACTTGCCTAACCGGCGGCGATGTGTTAGCCCTACCTCGGAGTAAGGTTCTGTGTGTAAAGCATAACCTGGCATCTCCCCCGGCAAGTGCAAGACTTCCCTTACCGGCATTTCGTATTGAATACTTAGCCCTAAAGACTCATCCCTATGTCTACTTCTAGTTAAACGAGCTCGTACCCCTTGACGCCCTGAGCCCACTGAATCAGTATCTCCTGTGGCTAAGACAAACCCAGGGTTAGTCCGGTAAACATCCAACAACCAATTGACACTGCGCCAGTAGCCCTCACCCCTGGACAAGACTGCAAACCCCTGCAAATCACGATGATATGTCTTTCTAGCGTCAAGGCCAGCCAAAATCGCCATCTGGGTGGAAACTCTAGCATTGGGCACCAAATCCCAACTACCCAAAAGAGAGTGTATTTGACGAGATGTCCGGGTAGCATAGGCGCCTGACTGCGGAAAGTGCCAGTTCCACTCACTATCGTGAGAGATGTAGATATAACGGTATCTGCTGCCTTGATTGGCCCTACCCACCGGGCTTAGCGACATATCTAGAAGCACAAGCGGACCATTGTCACCAACATTGTCGATTTCCTCAAGCCAAAGCCCTCTACCAGACACTGGACCTAGCCTGCCCTCAATCTCCAGTCCAGAAGCTTCATCGGCCCGCCGTGACGCCGATAGTAACCGCATGGGATCTAGGGTGCTCCGAAAACCCTTATTATGGAAAAGTCGCACCTGGTAATCGCTGGGCTTTAGGATTAACTGACCTTGCTCAATGGCAAAGCTATCTTTTGTACCCTTGCTCCATTTGAGCTCCAGCTCTGCCGGTAGCCGCAGCTGGCCAAGTAGCCCCCGCCACCTGAAGCTATGGGTGATCGCCAGGCTCGAATCTGGCTCGCTGGCCAAACCTGATTTGTGTGGATTATCAGCCTTCCACTGGATTTCTATCTCAGTTACGCCATTGGCTTTAGTCATAATCGCCCCCATGGTGAAGACTAACAAGCTACCTAATACCACAACCATCGTAGGAGAGAGTCTTACCGGCATAGTCTGCTCCTTTCCGGCCGGCTAAAGACAAAAAGCTCGCTGCGGCTGGCAGGTTATCCTGCACCACATCGAGCTTTCCTGGGTAGAGACTAGTCATATTATCCCATGACTGTAAGGCTTTGGCAAGCATAATTCCGGTTATTTCGCCAATTCCCGAACATCGTACCCTTCCTTGGCCGACAGACCGGCTTGCCTTTTGAAATTCTCCTGGTTTTTCTCCAGGTACCCAAAATAGATATCTTCAGCACTAAATCCCGCTTTCAAACACATGCTGACAAAGAAATGCAAGATATCTACGAGTTCTTCTTTTACCCCGTCTAGATCCACCGGTTTGGGATTTTTCCACCACTTGAAGTTGACCTCCGCCAAAAGCTCACCTAGTTCAGATACTATGGCCAAGACTTCCCGCTGGATCCAAGTTTCCACATCACCTTCTAGATGTCGCCGTTCTACTAATTCCTGGTCAAAAGCCGCCTGTAATGCAAAGATGTGTTCTAGCTTGTCCCGATTTTGTGCCATCGCCATCCCCCTATCATCCTGCGGTCTCTATCATCCCAAGCTCCGTCGCTTTCGGCCCCCGGGGTGGACCTACGATTGCCAAGGAAAAGGGTGTGTGGGCAAACAGCCGCTCACCCACTCGCCTAATGTCCTGGGGGCCGACAGCATCGATCTTGGCTACTAATTCCTCTGGTGTCAGCAACTTCTCGTTATATAATTCGGCCTTAGCCAGGCGACTCATTCTTGTGGCCATGTTTTCTAGACCCAAAAGCAAGCTCCCTTTCAGCTGTTGCTTTGTTCTGTCCAGCTCTTCCCATGATAACCCCTTGGCAGCAACTTCTTCACATTCTGCTTTAACAAGTTCGATTACCTGGACGGCATTACCTGGACTCGTCCCGGCATATACCGCTACCATGCCTACATCCTCGTAGCAAGAGTGATAAGAGTACGTAGAATACACGAGCCCCTTCTCCTCCCGCAAGCTCTGAAATAGCCGGGAGCTCATCCCACCTCCCAGGGCGGCATCGAGAACGTTAAGGACATACCTGTCCTCGTCTCTGCGGGAAAGACCCGGCACCCCTAAACAGATATGGGTCTGCTCAGTATCCTTTGTCCTTATGCTTTCGCCACGTCCCTGGGGCCAAGGGACAGGCTGTTTGGCTGGCGGTGAACCGGTAAAGGACATAAAGTGCCGGGAAATCAGTGCTACTACCTCATCATGTTGGATATTGCCCACCACTGAGATAACCAAGTTCGATGGCACATAGTGCTTAGCGATATAGTCAAGTAAGTCTTCTTGCCGAAAAGATTGAACACTTGCTGGCGTACCCAAAACGCACCTGCCTAGCGGATGAGGCCGGAGCACATTTTCGGCCAAGGCTTCATGGGCAAGCTCGTCAGGAGAGTCTTCATACATCCGAATCTCCTCTAAAATGACTCCCTTTTCTTTGTCAATCTCCTGGGGATCAAAGACGGAGTTCTGCAGCATATCTGCTAAAGTGTCAATCAAGAGAGCAAGGTGTTCATCCGGAACTTTGCCGTAATAGCATGTGTGCTCCTTATCAGTAAAGGCGTTTAGTTGCCCTCCGGTGGCATCGATGGTCTCTGCAATCTGTCGGGCTGTACGACGGCTGGTGCCCTTAAACATCATGTGCTCGATCATATGGGACATCCCTAACTGATGGGCTTCCTCATTGCGAGAGCCAACCTTAAGCCAAAACCCGGCGGTGACCGATCGTACATAGGGGATGGATTCAGTTACTATCCTAACCCCATTGGTGAGCATCGTTTTCTGCAATCACTATTCCCCCTCGCCGTCACTATATCCCCATGGGCAATTACTGTCAAATGTGGGTATAACCTCTCCTGGATGATACCGGGAAAGTCCGGTATAATGGCCAATGTAGCGGCAGGTGACCTTATTGTTTCACATCCTGGAAAGGAGCCACCATGTCACAGACTTTGATCGTAGTCTTACTGAGCCTAATGCTATTTATCTCCAATCTGTTTGGGGGTTCCCCAGGGAGCTTGCCTCAAGGGCAAGTGCCCACCCAGGAACAGACATATACTGTCCCTGGCCGCATCCGCAATGCGCCTGTTACCTTATATGACAGCCCTAGTACCGAGAGCAAGAAGATCGCGACAGGGCAGCCCAATACATCTATTTCTCTTTTAGCGGAAAGTGGTGATTGGTACAAGATCCAACTACCTGACGGCACTGCCGGCTGGGTCCTCAAGATTCTAGTTTCCACCTCTGGCAATACAGGTATTCTGGCCAAAGAGGGCTATGGTTACTTCGTCCAAAACACCAATCTTCCTTCCTATCCATCTTTGGCTGCCAATTTCCAGCAGATGACTGGGGTCACACCATGGGCTTTTAGTCTAGATAGCCAGGGAAATGTAATTAATCAGATGGAACCAACTGCCCTAGCCAATGCACTGGGGTTTGCTGGACAGCGTCATCTCAAGACCCTAGCCCTAATTAGCAACTATGATAAGCGCACTGAAAGCTTTAGTGGAGCACTGGCCCATGATCTGCTCAGAAGCAGCACCAATCGGCGCCAGGCAGTAGAGAATATCTACAAGACAGCAGTCAATTGGGGGATAAGTGGCATCAACCTCGATTTCGAACATGTATACCCCTCTGATCGTGAATACTACTCACAATTCCTTAGGGAGCTTGGTGCCCGCTTAAGACCGGCCGGAATAATGCTAACTGTGGCTATACCGGCTAAGACTCATGATGACCCATCATCTAGTTGGTCTGGGGCCTTTGATTACCAAGCTATCGGTCAAGCAGTGGATAGAGTCATGTTAATGGCCTATGACCAACACTATGCCGGTGGGGTACCTGGACCCATCGCTTCCATAGGTTGGGTGGAACGTGTCCTACAATTTGCTGTTTCCGAGATTCCAAGGGAGAAGCTGATCTTAGGTATCGCAGGCTATGGATATAATTGGCAGGCCCCCGGAAAGGCTGTCTCTGTGACTTACCAAAGAGCCATTGAGCTAGCCACCCAGGGCAGTGGTATAAACTGGGATTCAACCCACAAGGCTCCTTATGCCATCTACAAAGGGCAAGAGATGTGGTTTGAAAATGCTGCCAGTATCAGCCATAAGCTCGATCTGGTCAACAAATATAACATCAAAGGGATTGCACTATGGCGCCTAGGACAGGAGGATCCCCAGATGTGGCAAGTAGTCGGCAACAAATTATCTATCTAAGAGCTATCTATTCAAGATGAGGAGATGGGAGCCTCCATTTCTTCGATGAGCTCCCCTACTGGCAACAACTGATAGCCTTTTTGACGAAGCCCTTCTATGATTTGGGGAAGGGCTTTGACTGTATTTGGCTTTGGATGCATCAGAACAATACCACCGTTTTGCGCCCTACTGATTACTCGTTCAATGGTGGTCTCCACACTAGGCTCCTGCCAATCGATGGTATCGATGGTCCACATGATTGTGCGATAGCCCAGGGTTCGTGCAGTTGCTGCAATTCTACGATCCACCTCACCATAGGGAGGCGCAAATAAGGGTGAAGGCTCCCCGACAATACCTTTAAGCAGCTTATCATTTTCCAGAATCAGCATAGCCAAATCCCAATCAGATAACTGTTTGGGATGAGCATGTTTCATCCCATGGTTAGCTATCTCGTGCCCTGCCTCCGCCATCTGCTTTAGAAGGTCAGGGAATTGCTTAGCCCATCGTCCAGTAACAAAGAAAGTAACCTTCACATCATGTTCCTTAAGGGTTGCCAACATATCAGGCAATACTTCCTGTCCCCAGTCGACATTGACAGTAAGACTCATCAATGGCCTATCGGCATTCCCCCGATAGATAGGATCCATGCTAATCTCGCTTAGCCCCATGACATCTACACTGCTTCGCCAATAGGGTAAAGTCACCGCAAAGGCCAGGGAAACTAGCCAAACCAAAACCAGCATAGCAACTCCCAGCCTTTGTCCTAGTCCTCTCAAGCTAACACAGACAAACCAAAATCCACCAGGCTTTTTCCGTTGTTTCACCGCCGGTTCCCCTCCTTGCCCACTGGCGGCTCCTGGCGGGTACCAGGGAGTTTTACAGGGCGCTGAGTACCTGAATGTCCCTCGATGTAGTAGTTGTCCCGATAGATCAGCTTAGAGATTGGAACAACCTCCAGACCCATCCGCTTTAGCTCCGGTAGAAAGCGGGCCACCGCCTCCGCGGTATGCTTGCCATTATTGTGCATCAAAACAATCTCTCCTGGGCCTGCCTTGCTAAGAATGCGATCAACAATAAACCCCGCACTCACATCTTTCCAATCAAGAGAATCTATGCTCCATTGAATGGTGTAATACCCCAGTTCTTTGGCAACTTCGATTACCTTATTGCTATACTCACCAAAGGGGGGGCGGAACAAAAAGGAATCAGTACCGGTGATAGCCTTGATATTACTGTGATTGCGCTCCAGTTCTTGACGAATGGCGGCAGGACTGAGGCTATTTAGATGTGGGTGTGAGTATGTATGATTCCCGATCTCGTGACCAGCCTCAACGATTTTCCTGACATATTCCGGGTATTTCTCTACCCAGTAGCCTCCTAGGAAAAAGGTGGTTCTCACATCGTTTTCTTTAAGGATCCGTAGTAATTCATCGGTGTGATCGACCCCCCACATGGCATCAAAGGAGATGGACATCTGCTGTCTTGGGGTCTCCACCCGGTAAATCGGCACGAGCCGTGTAGTAAGCACAGTAGAGACTGTTCTAATCGCTTGTTCCGAGAGCCAGTGAACTGCGGTAAAGGCAACAAAAGCCAGGAGCGCCAAGAGCAGCTTGCCTAACTTGCCCCTCAGGTAAACAACCCGCATAGTAATCCCCCTTAAGTCCCATCCCTAGGCACAGCTTCCTCTACTGTGGCATTCTATGCACCCAAATGAAGGGATAGAAGCTCCTTTGATCTGGCCAAAGCAAAACAGCCCCCCCGCAAGGGGAAGCTGTCACGTCAAAGCCTCTTATGATGGCATCGCCCTAATGGATATCGATGCGCCTACCATTTGGTCTGCCGGGTTCCTTTCTGACGATGCTAACTGACAAGACTCCATTTTTGTACTCTGCTTTGGCTTTATCGGGTTTTACCTCCACCGGCAAGGGGATGGTGCGGGCAAAGCTACCATAGTGGCGTTCGGTACGGTAGATATTCTCATCTTTGAACTCTTCATTCTGCCTGAACTGACCTACCAATCTGACGGTATTCTCATCTACATAGAGCTCTAGGTCTTCCTTATCTACTCCCGGGATCTCGGCTTCAATGATCACATCAGACTCTGTCTGGTAGACATCCACACGGGGAGATTTCCACTCACTCCAATATGGGAGTGGACTACGTTCAAATAGATCTAACATCTCTCGACTTAATTCTCTTAACGGGCGCCACGGTACAAGGCCCATATGCTCACCTCCTCTAGCTTCTGGCCGTTAGATAGTATTCCCAGGAGCTCGCTTTTCATCCTGGCGAATGCAGTCTGAGCTTTGCCGGCTAAGAGCTATCAAGGGTGTTACATACACTTGGCATTAATTCGCTGTTTTCGCGCCTTTTCCCCCATCGTTCCCAAGTCCCATATCGAGCCTAAGCCAGCCAGGCACCTATGGCTTCTAAAGTCTCCTCACCAGTTCTTGCCACAAGCTGGCACTCCGGAATGGAATGAAGAAAAGTCGCTCCATAGGACTTAGATAACAGTCTCGTGTCACAAACAACCACAACTCCATGATCAGTTGTGCGTCTGATCAGCCGCCCAAAACCTTGTTTAAATCGGATCACCGCTTGGGGCAACATATACTCCGTAAAGGAGTTGTGACCTGACTCTTCCAACCGCCTTACCCGGGCAGATACAACCGGGTGACTGGGAACCTGGAATGGCAGTTTCGTCAAAATCACACAGGAGAGAGTCTCTCCCGGTACATCGACACCCTCCCAAAAGCTACTAGTACCGAAAAGAACGGATCTGGTATCTCGGCGAAACCGGTCAAGGAGCAGACTTCTAGCTGCTTTCCCTTGACAAAGGGCTAAGATCCCGGCCCTGGCCAGGGATTCTTGGCAGTATTCGTAAACCTGATTGAGTAGGCGATACGAAGTGAACAAAACAAAAGCCCGCCCCCGGGTGACCAGAAGTACAGCTTCGATATATTTTGCCAAATCCTCCCCGTATGCGCCTCGCCTGGGGGCTTCTATATCATTGGGCACACAGAGAAGCACCTGCTGCCGATAAGCAAAGGGGGATCCGATTAGTTCTTCCAGTGGCGGCTCCGACAAGCAGTGCTTCTCGGTCATGTCGCCTTCCAAATCTAGACCAAGGCGATGCCGAATATGATCAAACCGCCGATCAATAGCTAGTGTGGCCGATGTAAAGATAGCACCTTTCAAATTCTGATAAACCGAATGCCTAAGCGGCTCCGCCACTTCAATTGGGGCCGCATAAAGACTAGGCTCCCTTTGTCTGCCACTCTGGGCCGCCCAGTAGACAAAACCAGGATCGGGATCATTTGACACAAACTCAAATACTTTGCGGCTTTCACCAAGCCGGTTACCTATAGCACCTAGCTCCACCCGCACCGCGTCCCAAGCTTCTCCTTCCCCCAGGGAAAGACAATCTTTGAGGCTGGCCACCGCTAACTCAAGCCCGCCAAGGGTAGCTAAAAAGTCGGCACGCTCCCGGGCCAAGATCTGCCAAAGTTCCACTGCACCTGGAGTAGAAGGCAAAGCCAGGACTCGCTCGGTGGAGTTTTTTTGGGCGAAGAGTTCCATTACGCCCCCGAAAAACCGATTACTAGCTACCTCCACACTCTGCAAGGCCGGAACTACTTCTTGCTCTATCTGCCACAGGGCGGCCTTACTCCGCTCGGCGGGAAACCCCTGGTCACTGGCCAAAAGGGAGCGAACCCTGGGTAAAACACCAAAGGTTCTTCCTTGCCGAATCCGCTGCAGGCGACCAAGCAGCCGACTGGTTCCCAGACGACTTATGCTGTAGCCAAAATAATCTGTAGCTACATCCTCCACATGGTGAGCTTCATCCCAAATAACGTATCGGTAGGGTGGTAGAACTGACCATTTGGTTTCAAAACCCAGGACCTGACGTAGGGCCAGATCGGCAAAAAGCAAGTGGTGGTTAACGACAATAATATCCGCTTCAAAAGCCTGTCTCCGCTCCGCGAAATAAAAACACCTCTCCAAATGGGGGCAATCAGCTCTAAGACAAGTATCACTTTCAGCACAGACTTCCCACCATGCTTCTTCACTAAGGGGAAAATCAACTTCACTACGGGAACCTGTCTTACATCTACCAATCCATTCAGCCAGTGCTCGCAGCTCCTCTTCATCACTTTCCCAAAAAGCTAGCTGGCCCCCTTGGCTGATGGCAAGGAACCGGTTTAAGCACAGGTAGTTACTCCAGCCTTTGATGACCGCTACCTGGAAAGAGACATCCA
>JAAYSL010000155.1 GCA_012518315.1 Bacillota bacterium
CTCCCCGGCAAGCACCGAGAAGACAACGGTGACTAATCCGGCACCTGGATCAGGGTTACCAATGCTTCCTTCTTGAAACCAACTGGCACGGCCGACCTTTGATTGCATCTCTTTTGTGTGCTCAAAGCCCTGAAGAGCTGCCTGGTAGGCGTCTCTTAAGGCATTTGGTAAGTCTTTGCCCTCCAATAATCCCTCTTTTAGGGCATCAACCGCTGGAATTAGTGCATCTAGTACCGTTTTGTCCCCTAATTGGCTCTTACCTCTCTCTTTGATTCCCACCACCGCAGCTTCAAATCCGGTGAAAATGTCCTCAGGAGTCAATTCAGTCTTACCATTCCACGTTTTGCCCATCCGCATAATCGCTGTTGACACCAGAGTTCCCATGGTGGATGGAGCAACCTTATTGAGTACTAACCCCGCTTTGACGAAAAACTTGCCGATGTCTTTATCCTCATATTTGGCACTCTCCTCAGCCAGAGCGCTAAACCCTCGCTCCATAGTAAGGCCCAGATCGCCATCACCGATCCTTGAGTCTAGCTCTACCAACCATTCTTTCTTGTTGGCTACTTCTTCGGCTAACTGTATCAAAATGGCAGCTATCTGTGGAAAATCAGTTGCCACAGCATATCCCTCCCGGTCCGGGCTGCAGGAAAAAGGGTGATTGGGCAGATGCATCAAGTAGCTCTTTTAGCTCATCATCCAACTTCAGCAATGTGATGGAAAGTCCACCCATCTCCATAGATGTGGCAAACTCGCCAATGTAGTTGCGATACACCTTGATCCCTGCGGCCTGTAAAATCTCATAGGCCTTGCGGTAGACAATATACAGTTCCTCTAAGGGAGTAGCTCCTAAGCCATTAACTAAGACGGCTACTTCTGCTCCTGATCCTAATGGAAAATCTGCAATTATACTGTCCATTAGTTGCTTTGTGACTTCATCGGCAGGGCGCAATTCTCCCCGGTGGATTCCCCGTTCACCATGGATACCCATGCCAATCTCCATTTCGTTTTCCCCAATCTCAAAGGTCGGCTTCCCCACTTCCGGAATGATACAGGGAGTCAATGCTACCCCCATACTCCGAGTCGAAGCCACTACCTTTTCGGCAACTCGAGTAACTTCATCAAGATTGGCTAAAGTCTCAGCCTTAGCCCCGGCAATCTTGTATGCAAAGAATAGCCCAGCAACCCCCCGCCGTTTTTGCCAACTGTCTCTTGGCGCGGAAGCTACATCATCACTGACCAGTACTGTCTTACAGGTAATATCCTGCATCTCCAATACTTCCGAGGCCATATCAAAGTTCATGACATCACCACTGTAGTTGCCAAATAGGAACAATACACCGGCACCCGAGTAAGTGGCATCAGCAGCGGCAATGATCTGATCCGCACTGGGAGATTGAAAAACCTCACCAATGGCAACACCATCACACAGACCATACCCCACATATCCTAGGAAAACCGGCAGATGCCCAGAGCCCCCACCGGTGATAATAGCTACTTTGTTATCTTTAGGGCTGTCTTGTCTCACAAAGCACATAGCTTCATCTAGTAACCGAAGCTGATCTGAATGAGCAACGGCAATCCCTTGTACAAATTCTTTGACAAATGCCTTTGGATCGTTGACAAACTTCTTCACCTTTCAGCACCCTCTCTAGTCTAGGCTTATCTCTCCTATCAGCCTTCCACTTGAATGGAAACCGATTCTCCTCCGTCGCACAACCTGGATCAGTACAGCGTTGACATCCTCCCGGCCCGTTCGTTGATGCTCACAAGCGATGATGCCTAAAGCAGGAACCCAGTGAAGGTTACCAGGTGGTTAAACGCCCATCTGTCTCTAGTAGGCGAGTTTGCTCTTTGACGGCAAAGAGCATCCCCGATTTGCGGGGCTGTCCCAGCATGTTTCCCCTAGTACACATCCAGCTCATCGATCTTAGTCATGATCTTTGCTGCTTCTGTCCTGCAAACCTTGGCAAGCGGTTC
>JAAYSL010000156.1 GCA_012518315.1 Bacillota bacterium
CTCGTGAGTTCATCTTCCAGGATCAACGCCCCTTCGCTAGTTGTCACGCGTCAACCTTGGTTGCGCTACCCAATGGCGAGATCCTAGCTGCTTGGTTTGGCGGCAGTCAGGAAGGTGCCAGTGATGTTGCCATTCGGATGAGTCGCCGCGCAGACCATGCCTTGTTTCTTTTTCCTACGGTTTCAAAGGAAAGTTCCAATGTATGGACAATATTGGGTTATTAGGGTGTATTTGGCTAACAAGGGATCTGACGTATCGCGGCCTCCCAGTAAGCCGATCTAGGCGGAACAATTAGCTGCTCATGGCGTCATCTACGAAGAATTACGTGGGAGAGAGGTGTGCTTTTCATGACACGGATTACCATTAATGCTGATCAGAAAGTAGGGAAGATCAACAAGAACATCTATGGTCACTTCTCTGAGCATCTAGGCCGGTGTATCTACGAAGGGATTTGGGTTGGTACGGATTCTAGTATTCCTAACACTAATGGTATTCGCAACGATGTGGTAGAGGCCTTGAGAGCCCTTAAAGTACCTGTCTTACGTTGGCCCGGGGGGTGTTTTGCCGATGAGTATCACTGGAAGGACGGTGTTGGCCCTAGGGAAAAGCGTGCCAAAATGATTAACACCCATTGGGGTGGTGTAATAGAGAATAACCATTTTGGGACACATGAGTTTCTGGACTTCTGTGAGATGATCGGAGCCGAACCATATGTCTGTGGCAATGTTGGTAGTGGTACCGTTCAGGAAATGTCCGAGTGGGTTGAGTATATTACCTTTGATGGCGAATCTCCGATGGCCAATTGGCGGAAGGAAAATGGCAGGGAGTGTCCTTGGAAGCTACCGTACTTCGGTGTAGGCAATGAGAACTGGGGTTGTGGCGGACACATGCGGCCCGAGTACTACGCTGATTTATACCGTCGGTATCAGACTTATGTTCGTCACTATGGGGAAAACAAGATCTACAAGATTGCCTGTGGGGCCAATACCTGGGACTACAATTGGACTGAGGTGTTAATGAAGCAGGCCGGACATTTGATGGATGGCCTTAGTCTTCACTATTATACTGTTCCTGGCAGTTGGTTTGAGAAAGGTTCATCCCTTGAATTCAACGAGGACGGTTGGTTTGATACGCTGGAAAAAGCTCTCTTAATGGATGAGTTGATCACCAAGCATTCTACCATCATAGATCGCTATGACCCCCAAAAGCGCGTAGGGCTAATCGTGGATGAATGGGGCACCTGGTATGATGTGTTGCCAGGTACCAACCCGCGGTTTTTGTATCAGCAAAATACGCTGAGGGATGCGCTAGTGGCTGGCATCCACCTAAACATTTTTCATAGGCACTGTGAGCGGGTACAGATGGCCAATCTCGCCCAAATGGTCAATGTGCTGCAGGCGGTTATCTTGACCGACAAAGAGAAAATGGTGTTGACACCGACTTATCATGTAATGCGGATGTTTAATGTGCACCAAGATGCTGAGCTCTTGCATTTAGAACTGAAATCTGCCGATTATACATACGAATCCCGAACCATACCAGCGGTAAGTGCTTCTGCATCTGTAGATAAGGATGGGAAGATCCATATCTCTTTGTGTAACTTAGACCCGACCGAAAGTCAGGATATTCGTTGTGAGATCAGGGGGACGGGTCAAGCTAAAGTGCGGGGTGAAATACTCACCTCGGGCAAGATGAATGACCATAACGATTTCGAGCATCCAGACGTTGTCGCCCCTAGCTCCTTTGATGCAGCCAAGATTGAAGAGGGGATCCTTGTAACTACCTTGCCACCTATGTCGGTGGTGGTGCTGGCTATCGAGTAGACAAGTTCCTAAAGTGATCTGCTACGTGGGGGATAAGAGGTCTGTAGTCTACTTTTTCACGCCGAATATGCACCTGCTATCCTTGAGCGCATAGAGCGAGGGGTTTTCACAACCCAATCAAAACCTATGAACTGAAAAGGGCAGGGCAGCGCTACAGCAAGCACTGCCCTTCCAATTCCAGTTGCTTTGCAGAAACAACACCAGTGGACGGCCTCGACTTGTTGGCTTAAGTTGACAATAGTTGTGTTTTGCTGTAAGATCACCCTGTAAGGAGGGTGGACGATGTCAACCGGACGCAAGATGCTCACTGCCAAAGAACTAGCTGAGCACCTTAACCTCACAGTAGAGACTATCCAGCAGCATACTAGAGACAACAAGATACCCCACATTGATCTTGGCAACCAACAATACCGGTACGTGTTGCAGGATGTAATGGAGAGCCTTGATGATAAGCATATGGTAGTGTGTGAAGAGGCCGCATATAGCTATAGCACGGATAAGATCTACACCTACAGCGATTATCTCTTGTTGCCGGACGAGGAAAGTTTTCACTATGAGATTCTCGATGGTATACTGATTCGTGAACCTGCCCCGACTAAGTTGCACCAACGGGTGTTATATAGGCTACACTATTTGCTACAGCAGTATTTCTGGGAGCAGGATCCTGAGGCTGAAATATTCGGTGCCCCCATTGACCTAACACTTTCGGATATCAATGTCGTTCAACCAGACTTGGTGTACGCGCCCCATGATAGCGATCTTGAAGGGCAAAGGATTAATGTTATCCCGGAGCTGATAGTCGAGATCATATCGCCCTCAACAGCAAAAAAAGACCGCATAAGGAAACTAGAAGTTTACTCTCGACTCGGTGTTCCACACTATTGGATAGTTGATCCCAAGGCCCAGAGTTTCGAGGCTTTTATCCGAGATGTATCGGGTCGATATACTATGACGAGTTTTGCTACGGGGAGTGGGGTGTTCACTCATCCTAGCTATCCAGGCTTAGCCATTGAGCTTGGGGCCTTGTGGAGAAGAGGAAAGCTCTAGGCAAAAGCCCAAGCATGTACACCCCGCCTTTTCCAGTAACCGTCGAAAGGAGAACCAAAAGAATGCCACGACAACCCCAGTTGATTACTGCCCGGGAGCTGGCAAATAACCTAGAACTATCAGTGGAGACAATCTGGAGGTATACCAGAGAAGACAAGATCCCCTATGTGGAACTAGGGAATCGGCAGTATCGATATGTTCTAGACGAAGTGCTTACCAGCCTTAGCAGTAAGGGTAGAGACTCAGGTATGGTGGTTTGTGAAGATGAAGCCCCTCCATACAGTACTGATCGGGTTTATACCTATAGTGACTATCTTAGACTACTCCATGAGGGAAGCTGCCAGTATGAGATCCTGGATGGCAGACTACAAAGAAGCCACATTCCCAATACGGTCCATCAAAGGGTTTTAGCTAAACTCCTACATGTTTTGCAGAACCATTTCTGGGATATGGATCCGCTAGGGGAGGTACTAGCCGCTCCATTGACTTTGATCCTTTCAGACACCAATGTCATCCAGCCGGATCTAGTATATATACCGGGAGAGATTGATATTATCGAAGATCAAAGTATTAATGGAGTCCCAGAACTGATCGTTGAGATCCTTTCACCGGCAACAGTAGGTACAGACCGAATTAACAAAACGAGAATATACAATCGGTTTGGTGTCCCACACTATTGGATGGTCGATCCAGAGGGGCAGATAATGCAGGC
>JAAYSL010000157.1 GCA_012518315.1 Bacillota bacterium
CGCACCAAGCAAGCCCTTCATCTAGCATCGCAAGGTAGTTTTCTACATTGACATAATTAGTGACTGTATTGCCGGAGCCCAATGCAAATGGCCCTCTTGGCATACAGGTGTCAAGTACCTCGGCCACCTACTCCCGTAGGCTGGGTTCGTCTCTCCCAAGACTCATAGGCCTAAGATGAGTCAGATTCGCAGGCTTCGGTCTTACCTCAACGCATCTCGGCCTTGCTCAGCTGTGATCTCATTGATTCTTGCTAGCTCTTCAGGTGAAAAGTCCAAGTTCTTTAGAGCAGCAACATTCTCTTCAAGTTGGGATACTCGGGATGCTCCCACCAAGACACTGGTGATCTCTGGTAGCCGCAGTACCCAGGCGATGGCCATCTGGGCCAGTGTCTGGCCTCGATTAGCAGCGATTTCATTAAGGGCTCTTACTTTGGATAGGGTCTCGGGGGTAATTCGGGATTTGGCCCTTTCGCCCCACAGTGCTCCGGCCCTAGAATCCTCCGGTATATCGCCACTTAAGTATTTGCTTGTCAGGACCCCGGCCCCAAGGGAGCCGAAGGTGATGACTCCAGTACCATTGCGTTTGGTGTGATCTAGGAGATCCCATTCGATCCTGCGGTTCAGCATACTATACCGGGGCTGGTGGATCAAGATATGTGAAAGTCCGTGCCGCTCCACCACCTTACAGGCTTCCTCAAAATGGGCGCCAGAAAAGCTGCTGACACCGATGTAAAGAGCTTTGCCTTGCCGGACAATGAGATCTAATGCCTCCATGGTCTCTTCTAAGGGTGTTTCAGGATCAGGCCTATGGGCATAGTAGATATCTACATAGTCCAAGCCTAATCTGTGGAGTGACTGATCTAGACTAGCTACCAGGTATTTCTTGGATAGCCACTCACCATAGGGTCCCGGCCACATACGCCATCCGGCTTTGGTGGAGATGATGAGCTCATCCCTGGGCATGGTCTTTAGAATTTTGCCCACCATGGTCTCGGCATTGCCCGGTGGGACACCATAGTTGTTGGCTAAGTCAAAGTGGGTGATGCCTAGATCAAAGGCTCGGTAAAGACAGGCCCCAGCCACATCTTCTCCTATATAGCTTCCATAGGTCTCGTATGCACCCAATGAAATCGCTGGCAACATCAATCCTGACCGGCCACAACGGCGATATTGCATGTCATCATATCGGGTTGGTGAGAACTGCACGGGAAAACCTCCTTTTGTCTACTGTGAGCCACTACCCTAGACAAGCATCCTTGAGATTTCTCTCAAGGTAAGTGATTCCCCTTGAGTTAAGAAGATTCCTTTGCCTGGCATGGTGAACCCTGACCCTAATGATTACCCCTCGCTTCCGAGATCCTGCACAGCGTTTTACTGAAGGAACCGGGTAACAGCAAGGGGCTGAAGAGTGGGGTGATCATTGGTACAGTGGAGATTTGCAGATTATGTCACTTAGGGAGAAGGAGTTTGCAGGGCAAGGGAGAATAGATACTGTGACATTGTTCGGTGGAGGAACAAACAAAGATCAGATCATTGGGGCTAATACCAAGGGAACATCAGGCACGCTGCTATCTGAGTCAAATCGCGCTCAAGGCACTACTTACCTGCTAGGACTATTGCACAATATGAACTTGAGGGGGTGTTCTAAGAAACCAAAAGCCCCAGTAACGAGGTCAATAATTTAGAGGAGGATAAGACTTTGAAGAAAACAGCTCTAGTTTGCATTCTAATCATGTTGCTAAGTACTACTGCTATGGCTGCGAAGCCGGTAACCTTGCGTCTGTTTTCACCGTATTTTACTGAAGAACCAACAGGTACTCTACTGCGGGAACTGGTTGCTACATGGAATGGCGAAAACCCCGATATACAGATTGAAGTTATCGCTGTTCCTCATTCAGACCGGGAGACCAAGTTTCGCTCGTTGATGATGGCCAACCAAGGCCCAGATATCGTGGCTGTGCCTCCGGGCTCCTTGGATAACTATTACACCAGTGGCTATCTTCTCAATCTAGAACCATTGATTGCGGCCACCGGAGGCGACGGATATAAAGCCCAGTTTACTGAAGTGGCCCAGAAAGCAGTCTCAGTAGACAATGACTGGTATGCTCTGCCCACCTGGGGAGGCATCCATGCCCTGTATTACAACATAGACTTATTTGAACAGGCAGGGCTAGATCCCAATAATCCACCAGAGACTTGGAGTGAATTTCTCGAAGCCGCCAAGATATTGACCACCGGCGATCAATATGGCTATGGAATGTATGGATACAGAAACGAAGTCTCCATCAGGGAGCTACTGCCATGGCTTGTGAGTAACGGAACTCAGCTGTTCAATGATGACATGACAAAAGCTACATTTGCGGATGAAAAGGGTATTGAGGCCTTTACGTTTTTTGTTGAGCTCGCCACTAAGCACAACGTGGTTCCTCCTGGTGTTACTACGGCAGGATACAATGAGGTATCATTAATGTTTGCCAATGAGCAGGTGGCAATGTATCAAAATGCTCAGTGGGGTCGGAGCAAGGCACACCACGACAACCCCAATATTGAAGGCAAGTTCTTGGTAGCTCCTATACCAAGGCCAGACAATGCCGAATCATCGGCGGCTGTCTACGTATCTGTTGCTAATGCCATTACGACCCAGTGCAAGCAACCAGAAGCTGCCTGGAAGTTCTTGAATTACTATACGAATGACGAAAACCTGATCAGGAGAAACGAGGTCATGGGCTTTCTGCCTGCTCGGAAGGCAGCAGCGGCCAGCCCGCGGGTTGTTGGAGATCCTTTTATCAAAGGGTTTATCGATCTCTTCCCTATAGCAAACATGAGGCCCAGGCATGCACGTATTCAAGAGATCAACTTAGCATTAGCTGATGCCTTGCAGGCTGCCTTGCTTGGTATCAAAACCCCGGAGCAGGCACTCAAGGATGCCGAGCTAGAGGTTAACGGAATTCTGCGGGGCAACTAAGAAGGACGTAGTCTGGAATTGTGGGAGGGGGTCACCTCCTCCCGCTCCTTCAATGAGGGAGGGGTGTGGGATGAAGTCTCAAAAGGCAGCCTCTGGCAGGCTTCCATATATCTACGTACTACCCGTGATAGTTTTACTTACTCTTGTGATTGTCTATCCGATGCTGTATGCAGTATTGCTTAGCTTTGGCAGGTTTGGTAGCCGTTTGGATTTTCATTTTGTTGGGTTGGACAACTTCCGTAGAGTGCTAGCGAGGGCACAGTTCTGGGTGTCGGCCAGAAACAGCCTGGTCTTTACCGGTGTTAGTGTACTGTGTCAGACATTATTGGGTTTCTGCATAGCTTTACTTCTTAATCATAAGTCATTGCCGTGTAAGAAGCTGTTTCGGGTGATCTTTGTAATTCCCTGGACCGTGACCCCGGTTATTGTAGCCACCATCTGGGTCTGGATGTATAATCCCCAACACGGAATTATTAATGAGATTCTTGTGAGATTTGGCCTTATCAAGCAGTATGTTCCCTGGTTGGGCTTGCCAGGGAAAGCCATGGCAGCAGCTATTGCGACCAACACCTGGCGGGGTACGCCCTTTGTTATGCTAGGATTACTGGCTGGATTGCAGGCGATTCCCCAGGAGCAGTATGAAGCGGCTCGTGTCGATGGAGCCAATAGCTTGGAGTTGTTTTACTACGTCACACTACCAAATCTAAGGACGGTACTATCAGTTTTGGTTGTGCTGAATACGATTTGGAATTTCAAGCTGTTTGATATTATCTACGTCATGACCGGCGGGGGTCCGGCGGGAACAACAGAGATATTACCGACTTTGATCTACCGAACGGCATTTGAGAATGGCAATTTCGGTGAAGCCGCTAGCGTTGCCGTCATGATGTTTATTGGTATTGTTTTTATCGTTGCATGCTACCTGCGAATGGTGACAGATGCGGCTACAGGTAGGGGGTCATGATATGAGTGCCCGAATCAAAAGAACGGCTATCGACTGGATAGTCTTGGTGTTGACAATGGTCCTGGCGTTAGTCTTTGTTTTCCCGTTTTTTTGGATGTTTTCAACTGCCACAAAACCCACAGAAGAGGTCTTCAAAAGGCCGCCTGAGCTACTCTCTTCGAAACTAACCTTTAAGGCTTTTAGTGAAGTATGGCAAACCAGACCTATGGGTACATTCTTCTTCAACTCGGCAGTGGTTGCATTCTGTGTTACGGTCGTCGCGGTGTCTTTGGCCTTCTTGGCTGCGTATGGTTTTTCCAGATGGAGCTTTCGAGGCAAGAAAGGCTTTTTAGGATTTATTATTGCAACGCAGATGCTGCCAGAGGTGCTACTTATAACGCCCTACTTTATTGTGATGGCCAGATTGGGCCTGGTCAATACCAGATTCGCACTAATGCTCGCTTATTCATCTTTTGCCTTGCCATTTTGCACATGGATGCTCAAGGGCTTTATTGATAGCCTTCCGAGAGAGCTAGATGAGGCGGCACTAATTGATGGTTGCTCTCGGCTGCAACTACTTTTTCGGGTGATTGCGCCCCTAGCTCTTCCTGGGCTTGGTGTGACCGTATTGTTTAGCCTGCTTCTCAGTTGGAACCATTACCTTTTTGCGATGGTATTGGTAACCGATGAAGCGCTTTACACGTTCCCAGTGGGCCTTGCATCATTCATTGGCGAGTATGTTACAACGTGGAATCAGGTGATGGCAGGGGCGATTATCGCCACAATACCGATAATACTTAGTGCTGCGTTCTTGGAGCGATATCTAGTCACGGGTCTATCGGCCGGAGCAGTCAAACAGTGACCAAAAACCGAGTAACACAGGAGGAGTAGGTGACATGATGAAAAATCTAGGATGCTTTGACGTAGTAGTCCTTGGAGGTGGACCAACTGGAGTCATGGCAGCCGTAGCGGCTGCTCGCAGCGGTGTCAGTGTCGCTCTAGTTGAGGAGGCAGGCTTTGTTGGAGGGATGGCCGCGACGGGGTTACCGCTCTTGACCTACCACAATGCCTATGGGGATCAGATTATCAAGGGGCTTGCTGATGAGCTGGTTCAGCGCCTAGTTGAGTCTTCCGGTTCGGTTGGGCATCTAGAAAGACCAAGGGAGCATTTTGGAAAAACCATCACACCAGTAGATGGTGAAATGGTCAAGTTTGAGATGATGAACATGATCGTAGAGGCTGGTGTCGAGCTTTATCTGCACGCGTCAGCATTTGGTGTTGTGACTCGCAATGACAAGATCGTGGGAGTTTGTCTGTACTCAGAGAGTGAGATCTACGAGCTTAGCGGTAAGGTTTTCATTGATGCTACTGGTGATGCCGATATTGCTAGAAAAGCCGGCGTGCCAAGTGTTAATTCACTTTATAAAGGCCATCAACCCGCAACCTTGATGTTCCAAGTAGGCGGTGTGGATTTGGATGAAGTTGCCAAGGAAATGAACGAGGAATTGATTATTGGCAGGAAGCTTGGGGAAGATGAGGAAAGTATTGTATGTATTCAGGGGAACTTTGGCAATTGGGATGAAGAGGTATTTGAAGAGAACCTTTTCCCAGATAGCAGACATGCCATCTGGTTTACTTCTGTGAGGCGGGGCATTGTCGATATTAACTGTACAAGGTTGATTGGCCTTGATCCCCTCGATATAAGGGGCAGGACAAAGGGTCAGATTGATGGGAGGTTCCATATACTCCGGATCATGGATTTCATGCGAAGGCATATGAGATCATTTGCTAACGCTTGGGTTACCCAGGTTTCTTCCCTGCTAGGAGTTCGTGATACCTATCATATACAGGGTGAATACTGTCTGACCAAAGAAGATGTCATCGAGGGCCGCATGTTTGATGACACAATTGCCATAGGCGGATACGCAATCGATCTTCATGACCCCGAAGGAGAGGGCATTATGCTTTCTCCTGTAAACAAAAAAGGATATGGGATTCCTTATGGGACAATGATTCCTCTGAATGTCGATGGACTCATAGTTGCTGGCAGAAGTATTTGTAGTGAACCAATACCATTTGCTTCATTCCGAGTGATGGCACAGTGTATGGCTATGGGAGAGGCCGCGGGAATAGCGGCGGCTTTGGCTGTACAGAGCGGAGAGCACCCCAGGAATGTTGGTGGTAAGGTGCTCCGCGAAAGGCTGGCTGAGAATGGCGCGTGTGTTTCAGTTGGGTAAGTGCGTAAATTGTAGTTAGAGTTACATGAGATTTGCTAGATTCAGGAACCGAGCGAGTAGAGTGCGTATCTTACGGGAGATGAACAGGCGTAAGCGAAGGGTTCGGTTTTGTACCGGAGGAGACTATGAGACTATTAACAGCCAACAATGCATCAGTGAGAGACCAAAATCTGAAAGTGATCCTTAACCTGATCAGGAGCCAGGGAGAGATTTCCCGGGCAGAGCTCAGTCGACAGACAGGGCTCAGTCGGTCGACTGTCAGCGAACTAACAGGCTTCATGTTGCGGCAAGGCATCATCGAAGAGGCGGGAATCGGTGATTCCAGAGGGGGACGTCGCCCTATTCTGCTCAAGATCCGGGCAAAGGGCAGGTTAATTGGTGCCATTCATGTAGATGATGACGGGTCTTTACATGGTCGCACGGAAGATCTGGCGGGGAATAAGTTCCAGACAGGTATTGCCGAGGTACATGAACCACAGGAGTTAATCTCTGTAATCTGTCGCTTGTTGCATGATATTACTGATGGGGATATGCATCGATTGGCCTCAGTAGCTCTTGCTCTGCCGGGTATCATCTCTGCCGATGGTGGCATATTGTCCGCGGTGAATCTAGGCTGGAACAATTTGCCTGTTGCAGTTCCGCTAAAGCAGAAGCTCGGCATACCAGTCAAAGCTGAGAATGCCACCGGGCTTGCTGCCTATGGGGAAATGTCGGCAAGGGAATCGGATGTTCATAATCTGGTCTATCTTAGGATTGGCACTGTGGTGGGGTCTGGGGTGATCACCAATAACCAGCTTCATCACGGGTTGCGAGGTAGTGCGGCCGAAGTCGGACATATGGTACTTGATACCAGTGGGAAGTACTGTAAATGTGGGCGAAGGGGATGCTTTGAGACCAAAGTTTCCCGGAGAGCGGCCTTAGGACTTCTGCGAGAGCAAAGCCCAGGGGACGATAGCTTTTCGTTGAATCCGGGGAATGTTTTCGAGTATCTGACCGAAGAAGATGAGTTGGGGAACTCTGTGGCCCAAAACGTGCTGACTGACATTGCAACGAGCACTGCTACAGCTATTGTCAATGTGCTGAACATACTCGGACCGGATACTGTAGTAATCGAGAGTGCCCTGTGTGAATCCAAGACATTTTGGTCAGTCTTAACCAGGACAACGGCCCAAGAGGCATTGCCCTTTGCCGAGGGCAAGTATGAGGTGCTTCCTTCATTGCTAGGCAAGGATGCAGTAATACTTGGTGCAATTGCTTATGCCACGAGGTCTTTCTATGAGCACAATGCCATTTCTACAGTTGGCCTCTGAGAGGGCTTCTGATCCTTACTGACATTAGGCTTCATCTAGGATTTCTCTAGCGTGCTTTTGTACTAGATTGATGACGTTCTTCTATCTAACCATCTAACGATAATTGGACGGCGGGGAGGAAAAGAGTGTGTCGAAAATAAGATTTGCCATTATTGGTGCAGGAGTTTGGGGAGAGACTCATGCTTACTTGTATAAGGAACACCCTGGTGTAGAGCTAACTGCCGTATGTGATTTGAACATAGCAAGGGCTAGGGAGCTTGCGACTAAGTTTGATGTACCGAATGTTTTCGCGGATCACAGAGAGATGCTCAAGCAGGCGCCAATCGATGCGGTTGCTATCGTTACTCCAGATTTCGCCCATGGTGAGATAGCAGTGGATTGCGCCAATGCCGGTAAACACCTTCTGGTAGAAAAACCTCTAGCCACTACTAGGGCAGATGTGGAAGCTATCTGTGAGGCTGCAGAGAGAAACAATGTAAGGGTCATGGTTGACTTGCACAATCGGTGGAGTCCGCCTTTTGCAGTTGCCAAGCAATCGGTGGACAGTGGCGAGTTGGGTAATCCCGTAAGTGCCTATTTTAGACTAAATGATATTAAGTGGGTCGCCACGGACATGCTGCCCTGGGCCGCCAAGTCCTCGATTCTTTGGTTTCTAGGCAGCCATACAGTTGATACATTACGTTGGTTCTTTAGTGATGAAGTTGACCAGGTCTACTCAGTATCCAGCTCCGGAGTACTTAAGGGTCTAGGTGTAGACACGGTAGATGTGTACCAGACAATTCTTCAGTTTAGAAGTGGTGGGATTGCCTCTATAGAGAATGGGTGGATTACCCCCAACACACACCCGTGTGTCAATGACATCAAGTTCAATATTACGGGAACTAAGGGTATGATCAATCTGGACTTAAGCAATAACCAGATGATTGAGCGGTTTACCGAAGACAAGAATGA
>JAAYSL010000158.1 GCA_012518315.1 Bacillota bacterium
AACTAGATGAGGCAGCTTATGTGGATGGGGCTTCACCACTCTATGTTTACTGGAGTGTTATCCTGCCCTTGGCGAAACCTCCATTGATCGTAGTTGGCATTTTCTCATTCCTGGGCGTATGGAATGACCTATTGGGGCCAGTAATCTATCTGACCAATCCGGATAGATTCACCGTGGCAGTGGGTCTTGCTCAGTTTAGAGGCATGTACTCTGCCCAATGGCATCTCTTGATGGCGGCATCTACAGTAGTACTATTGCCAGTTGTCATCTTGTTCTTCGTTGCCCAGAAGTACTTTATCGAGGGGATTGCCCTGACCGGTCTAAAGGGGTAGGCTGCCTTGTGAGATGCAGCCGGCTGCAGGGCTAAGGTTTCTAGCTAGAGCCTACCGGACGGTTTCCCGAGATCGAAGAGGATGAACCACCCTTGTATCTATTAGTGAATGACTATCCGGAGTTGAAATAGTAAGGCACGAGGTTACCGGGGGAGGCATCAAAATTAGAAAGCCCCCCCGGCTCAAGCAAGGCCTGGTTACCCTAGTTAGCAGTCGACCCCCAATCCCAAGGTCACAATAGCCGTGTCCAATCTCTTCTACCGTGCAGGACTCGAAGCACGTTGACGGTCTCATCTCCTTCGGAGATGGCATAGAACACAAGATAACCGTCTATAGGCAGTTTGCGAATTCCTAGTGCTGCCAGCCGATGGTCCACCACAAGTACATGGCGGTAAGGCATTGTAGCAAGGCTCATCATAGAATGTTTAAGTCTGTCAGATAGCATTCGAGCCGAAACAGGATCCTGTAACTGTACAGCGACATGATCGGTTATCTGTCGCAGATCATTAGCTGCTGATTCTGTAATCAAGATTTCATATTGCCTCACTCAGGTAATCTGCGTTCGATTTCCTCAAACACTTCCTTAATAGGCATAACTCGATGGTTCTTTATGTCGTCAAGGCCTGCATCTATGAGCCTGTACAGTTCAAGCTTGCCCACGAGCATCTCGTAAGTCTCGATGCTCATGATCACCAAATCGCCACGACCGTTCTTTGTAATGAAAACCGGTTCGGAATGCTCATGACAGAACTTGGAAATATCATTGTAGTTATTCCGCAGGTCGGAGCTAGGCCGGATACTGGGCATAGGTGGCACCTCCATTCAACAATCGGGACATACTTTATCAAGATAATGATAGAACATCAATCCATGTAAAGATACGGAAGATCAGTACTTGATATTCATCCATGGAGCTTCGTCCTTAGTCTTGTAGCTACCTTAAAGAAATCCTCGCCAGTGGCGCCGTTAGCGATCTCAGCCTCGGCTTCGGATAGTTTGCCGTAAAGCTGGATAAGCGCTTGCTGCTGTTCATATGTCTCTATACTCATGACTGCCAGGTCTCCAACGCCGTTCTTAGTTATGAAGACGGGCTCTCGCTCTCTGCGGCAAAACTCAGAGATCTCGTTAGCGTGGTTGCGTAGATCAGAGATCGGACGAATAGTTGGCATAAAAGCACCCCCCAGAATATCAACGCCTGCAACTGGATTGTAGCATATAACTGCGCACCAGGCAATCAATCTTGTCTTGATGAGCGTATCATAATCATGATAGAATGAATGCAACCAGAGGAGGTGGGTTCATGCCAAACATCAGGCCCATTTCGGATCTACGTAACAGATTTGCTGAGATATCAAAGATCGTTCATGAGGATCGCGAGCCAGTATTTCTCACCAAGAATGGTCGTGGGGATATGGTTGTGATGAGCATTGAGCAATATGATAGGATGAGAGCAGATGCGGAGATCTATGTCAAGCTAAAAGAAGCGGAGTTTGAAGCTAGAGCTAGCGATGCAAGATATGGTCACGCGGAGGTTTTTGATAAACTAAGAGAGCAGCTGACCAATGAAGAGGTATAGAATCTGTTATCTTGAATAGTGGAGTCGGCATCTATTCTAGCTTAACCACTGTCTCGATGTGGGGTGTATGGGGGAACATATCCACACACTTCACCATGGTGGCCGAGTAACCGCTAGAGGCTAGCACTGCAAGATCCTTAGCTAGAGACACCGGTTGACAAGATACATAGACTAGATGAGGTGCACCGATGCCAATGATTTTCTCTAGGGCTTTGGGGTGGATACCGCCCCGGGGTGGATCGAGGATGACTAGATCCGGTTGTTTATCTAGAGCATCAAGCTCTATCAGCACATCACCCGCGATAAATCTGCAGTTATCTAGACCATTGATCTTCGCATTCTCCCTAGCTGCCTCTATCGCTTCGGGGACAATCTCGATACCAAAAACCTCATCCGCCAATGGACTGATAATCTGGGCAATGGTGCCTGTGCCGCAGTATAGGTCAAAGACTGTACCGGGTCTTGATTCAGCAAAGTTCCGCACGGTACCAAATAGCTTCTCTGCCCCATAGGAATTGGTCTGGAAGAAGGAAAATGCTGAAATGCGGAAGGTTAGCCCTAAGATCACCTCGGTAATATGATCATCACCCCAGATAACGCGCATGCTATCTGCCCGGATGGTATCTGCCTTGCCATCATTGATGGTATGCAAGAAACCCTTTAGCCGACCAGACAGACTCAGTTCGCCAAGATCCTCGCCAAGCTCTGTCAGGTTGGTCAATTCCCTTTGGGAAGTGGTAACCAGGTTGACTAGAATCTCGCCGGTTGTACCTGCCTTGCGAACCACCAGGTTCCTAAGGACTCCTTGATGGCTTTTCTTATGGTAGAACGGGATATCTATCTCCCGGAAATGGTCTAGAACCAAGTCTAGTATCAAGAGAAAATCCTCATCGACTAACTGGCAGCCTGTTACCGGAGAGACCTCATAGCGCATTCTCCTCCGGTGAAGCCCGAGGGCTAGCCCATCATCACTATCGCCGAAGGTATATTCCATCTTATTACGGTAGGCAGACTCCCTGGGGCTTGGTTCTATGCCTAGAAAGTCGAAGCCAGTAATCCCGGCATTATCAAGTAGTCTTAGCACTTGGCTCTCTTTGATCTCTAGCTGGTGCTTATAGGGCACATTGAGGTAGGTGCAACCACCGCAAAGACCAAATTGCTGGCAAGTAGGCTCTTGCTCCAGAGGTGACCTTTCGAGCACCTCCAGGATCTTAGCTTCGATCCTGCCCCGGCGGTGCTTGACGATCTGAATCCTAAGCCTTTGCCCCTTAAGCGCCCCGTGGACTAGGATTTCCTTGCCATTGGCATAAACAAGGCCTTTATTGGGGAACACAGTATCTACGACAGTCGCTTCAATGATAGAGCCCTTTTTACACATAGTGCTCTCCCCTTTCCGCCAGTATTGGTATGCCGATAATGAGTGGCAAATATGAACTGCCGGGGCATATCCTTTCTTCCATTTCTAGCTAGAGCCAGACATATCCTGTTTCCAAGGATTTTGCTCATCATACCCACTAAGTAGACAATATGATAGAATATGACTACGATATGTTGGATCCGAAGAGCATGTCTAGTGCGATACAGTGGGAGAATCAAAGGATTGCATGATCGGAGCTTTGTAGAGGAATCATAGGCCTAAACTCGAATATAGTCTTAGTTTGCTATGGGAAGGGAGTCGTCGGTCGTGACTGTACCTGTACAGCCAGGTAATTTTATTGAGTCTATCATTATGGAGGATCTAGAGACAGGTAAGCATAAGCGGATAGTGACTAGGTTTCCACCTGAGCCTAATGGTTACTTGCACATAGGCCATGCCAAATCTATCTGTTTGAATTTTGGACTAGCTGAGAAGTTCAATGGGACTTGCCACCTGCGGTTTGATGATACTGATCCCGAAAAAGAAGAGATAGAATATGTAGAAGCCATCAAGAGGGATGTCAAATGGCTAGGATTTGACTGGGGTGAAAACCTCTATCACGCGGCAGATTATTTCGAGCAACTGTACGAATTTGCCATAGAGCTAATCGAGAAGGGCAATGCCTATGTTGACGATCTATCAGCTGAAGAGATCCGGGAGTACCGTGGCACCTTAACAGAGCCTGGCCGCGAAAGCCCCTATCGGAACCGTTCTGTAGAGGAGAATCTCGATCTTTTCCGGCGAATGCGGGCCGGGGAATTCCCCGATGGGTCCCGGGTACTCAGGGCCAAAATCGATATGGCTTCTCCCAACATGAACATGCGGGATCCGGTTTTGTACCGGATTAAGAGAGCTAGCCATTATCGGACCGGGGATAAATGGTGTATCTACCCCATGTATGATTTTACTCACCCCATCTCTGATGCATTAGAGTACATCACCCATTCCATTTGTACATTGGAATTTGAAGACCACAGACCCTTGTATGATTGGGTCTTGGAAAATGTCAGTGTTCCTTGCAAGCCTCAGCAGATTGAGTTTGCCCGGTTGAATTTGTCTTACACGATTACCAGCAAAAGAAGGTTGCTTAGGCTGGTGGAGTTGGGGTATGTAACAGGATGGGATGATCCCAGGGTGCCAACGATAGCAGGAGTACGCCGACGGGGATTCACTCCCGAGGCCATTCGGGATCTATGTGAGCGTGTTGGAGTAGCAAAAAACAATAGCCTGGTAGATATGGCCATGCTAGAACACTGTGTCCGGGAGGATCTCAACCGAAGGGCACCCCGGGCCATGGCTGTACTCCGTCCTCTGCGGGTGGTAATCGAGAATTTCCCCGAGGGACACGTAGAGGAGTTAGAAGCAATCAATAATCCCGAAGACCCCAATATGGGAACGCGAAAGGTGCCCTTATCCCGGGTGATCTATATTGAGCAGGAAGACTTCATGGAAGAGCCACCGAAGGGCTATCGGCGGTTAGCCCCGGGACGGGAAGTACGTCTGCGCTATGGGTACGTGATTAAGTGTGAAGAGGTCATCAAGGATGAAAATGGTCAGGTGGTGGAGCTTCGCTGTACGTATGATCCCGAGACTCTTGGTGGCTCTACCCCTGATGGTCGCAAGGTACGGGGGATCATCCACTGGGTATCTGCAGCCCATGCCATCAAGGCCGAGGTACGCCTTTATGATCGGTTGTTCACGATAGAGAATC
>JAAYSL010000159.1 GCA_012518315.1 Bacillota bacterium
GTAAGCATGATCACATTCATGATGGAAACAATCCGGGCTCTCTCCTGGCGATCAATGGAGCGGACTACCAGTGCGTCCAAGAAGGGCTGCAGCAAGGCTAAGCTGCAGGCCTCTAGGGTTATGCTAATCATGAGAGACCCGTATCCCAGTACAGGAGATAAGACCAATACTAGTTGGCTACACATAATGAGTGCGAAACCGGTGAGCATAGGCTTCTTGAAATGCACCTGAGCGATCTTGGGCATGATGAAGAAATAGAACAGCAGCATAATCATGGATTTAGCAAATGGGAAGATAGCGATATATTGCTCTGGGATCTCAAGCCTCCCCGTAACTAGAATCCCCCAGAAAGTGCCATTAATCATTAGGCAAATATTCATCACCAGCATGACGCCGAGGGCTAACACGGTCTTAGGTGTTCTTAGGATCTGCTGCATCACCCCACCATACTCTTTGAGTAAGGACCAAATCCCAATGCCAGCAGTCTCCTTCATGCGTATCTGGCCTTGCCGAGTCTCTGTAGCTAGAGCATCAAGCACAAAGAACTTGGTGGTCATCATCACAAATGCCAGCAAGTATAGAACGCGAACTGTGGGAACAAGACCGTGTCTGGCAATAAACACTCCTGTCAAAGGAGCGACAAAGGCCGCTAGCAGCCCAGCTATGTATACCCAGGAGAAGATATCGACTAGCTGGTCTGGGTCGCTGTCTTCCACTAGTAGGCAATTCCACGAGTTAGCGGTAATCCGCCAGAGGCTATTGATGACGGCTGCCACGAGGAAGTGAGTAAAATTCTGGGAAAAGGCCCAAATTAGGCAAGGGATGCTCCAGGAGATAACATCGAAGACTAATGTTGTCCGTTTGCGCCCCAGCTTATCGGTGATGGCTCCACCCAAAAGAGCGCTAAACACCTGCAACAGCATGCCAATACTCGTAATCAGTCCGATCTGGCGCTCGGTGACTCCCAGTGCCATCATATAAAGTGAAGCATAGGGGGCATATAGCTGGAAAGGGATCCCCCAGAGCGGCTCTGTCCACACACAGGCCCGCGGATTTCCCTCCAGACTAAGTAACGTATTGACTAGGGGATGAGATTTCAGCATAGTATTGGTTCCTCTCGTTCATATATGTTGCTTCTATGTATGTTGTTTTGTCACCCCATCCATCTTAACATGTTAATATGTCCCTGCCCAGGCCAATACGCACGAAACCGGTGGCAGGATTTTCAAACCACCACCGGTATCATAACTACATCAATCCAGGACTGGCCCAATGCAAGACTGGCATGTGGGTAAAGATTCTTTCCAGTGTCACTCCACTTTTTTAACCAAGTCCATAGTCTTACCTGTGCTCAAATGGATTTCCGCTCTCCACTCGTCTCCTGGCAGAACCTGGACAGACTCCTGAATCCAAGAGGTCTGATACTTAAGAAAGAACGGTTCATCATAGGCGATGTATACCAGTTCATCGTTCCTATAGAAGCACACTTTATCGATGGTCTCGGGGAACTCACTGGCCACCCGCAGCCATCTTTGGTCTCCACTTGAGATGTGTTCTTCGAAACCTTGAAAATAGTACTGGTCTTGCAAGGATAGTTCCTCAAGCGGTATCCCCACACCCCTGGCTATCCTTCGAGCAAAGAATAGATCTTCCCCTTTGGTAACCGACCAATCTGCCGGTGGTTCTTGCTTAGTTAGGTTGTTATAATAACCCCACGAAGTCTTGGTGTCAAAGGCTACTTGTAGTTGCCCGATACAGGGGGAGTCTTCATTACAGACAATGGGCTTGTCTAGATTAAACTCTCTCACTTTCTGAACCTGGTTATAGTAATGCTGCCTGGTGGTTCCGTTTCCATGAATTAGGATCACGTCACTTGCCTCGGCGATCTCTCTGTCCACATCTCCCCCACCAAGACTGCAGCCAACCAGCATGCCACCGGATTCTTCCCTAGCTAGATCTACTAGGGCCGCCGCCCCTTCTGAGTAGTATACCAGAGGGTGCCGCTTAAACTGACCTACATTACAT
This sequence comes from Bacillota bacterium, assembly GCA_012518315.1. Lineage (GTDB taxonomy): Bacteria > Bacillota > Limnochordia > DTU087 > DTU087 > JAAYSL01. The sequence continues at coordinate 2,026 of JAAYSL010000159.1, forward strand.
TCATTGGCTACCTCGATGATCACATTGGTATAGTTCATTTCTCTAAGGAACCGACAGGCCGAAGTGACTGCATTGCGAATGGTTCTTCCATCTCTTAATCTAGGACTCTGTCCTTCGTAGAGAATCGACACGATAATCACCATACCAATATCGTCTGCCGCCTTAATCAGTGAATCCAAGCGAGACAAATAGGCTGGGTCTATCTCTGTGCCATCCTCGGAGAAAGGATTATTATTGATGGTCTCATTGCGAACTGTAAATACGGGCATTCCACCTTGAAGCCCCACTGTAATGGCCCTTAATCCGTAGGAATACCATTCAGGTAGCGCCTCAATTAGGCCTTTAGTGTTTCTTTCCGGATCCCACTTTTCCCACCCAAAGCGGGCAAATCTTTGCGGGTCAGCCTTGTCATCAAAGATTCCTTGGACAAACCGGGCATTCATCAAGAGCCCGTGAGCATCGGGATTACCTGGAGAGACCTCTGAGTAAACCGGTTGCCCATTGATGTAAAACAATTCCCCTTTAATGCTGATATGGGTTTTCA
>JAAYSL010000160.1 GCA_012518315.1 Bacillota bacterium
AGTCCATGGCTGGCCTCAATCCTACGGAAATCGCCGAATCATCAAGGATGATTCGTTTACTTAGAGATGAAGGCTTGGCTTTGATTGTGGTTGAGCACGTAATGGAAGCCATCATGCCTATCGCTGATAGGGTCATAGTCCTGGACTCAGGAATGAAAATCGCTGAGGGATCACCCCGGGACGTTGTGAGGAATCCTAGGGCGATATCAGCTTACCTAGGTGATAAATATGCTAAACGTATCGCACATTAGTGCTGGCTATAGCGGTGTTCCCGCTTTACACGAAGTCTCATTGCACGTGAAAAAAGGTGAGATAGTCACAATCGTGGGCTCCAATGGTGCCGGTAAATCAACAATTGCCCGGACGATAACGGGGCTTGTCAAGCCCACTGCCGGCTCAATTACCTTCCATGGTCAACCCATCGAACACTTACCGCCTCACGATATCGTCGCGCTAGGGCTCATTCACGTACCGGAGGGGCGACATGTTTTTGGGAAACTTACAGTCATAGAAAACCTCATGCTCGGTGCTTATACACTGGCGTCAGAAGCTGAGGCGCGAGAGCGTTTAGGATTCGTCTGTGACATGTTCCCCATACTCAAGGAGCGACGCAATCAGCGGGCAGGCAGTCTCAGCGGAGGTCAACAGCAGATGCTCGCGCTTGGGCGAGGCCTAATGGCTAACCCCAAACTACTCATTCTGGATGAGCCGTCACTAGGTCTGATGCCAAAACTAGTTGAAGAACTGTTTGCGGCTATTCATACCATTAGCCGCACAGGGGTGACGATGCTCCTTATCGAGCAGAGGGTGCTCGAAGCTCTTGAGCTATGCGACCGCGGCTACGTAATTCAGAACGGTCGTATTGTCGCTGAGGGATTAGGTTCTGAGCTAATAGATAGCGAAATGGTACGCAAGGCGTACCTGGGTATGTAGCAGTTCGAGGTTGGATCTTCATGGAACTATTCAGTATGTTTTTGTGGTAGAGCCATGTTAGGGATGATATGCATGCCCAGTGTCCAGTTGGCGGAGGGTTTATTGGCAGGATCTTACCGGTGCTTAGCCAGAATGATGTAAACAGGGTTTTTGCGCAATTGCTAATACTGCTGCAGTATGTCCAAATAGCGATCCACCATTTCCTCAACATACTCAGCTACCAGCTTAACCATCTCCACTGTGCTACCGGTCTCAAAGTAGCTGCCAAAGCACCCATAATAACGTTCCCGATCAGCAAATTTCACATTGATGGCGGGAAAGCCAGCCTGCAGCAATTCGAGATTCATGAGCAGTCGACCTGTCCGCCCATTGCCATCAATGAAGGGATGGATCACTTCAAAGGAAAGATGAAAGGCTGCCACGCGTTCCACGACATGCAGAACGGTTCTCCAATTCTCGTATTTCCCCATAAGCTCTTCCATCTGGATGGGTACCAAATAAGGCTGTGGCGGTGTATGCCGGGATCCTAAGATTCGTACTGGGACTCGCCGATAGACTCCCCTGTCTTGTGGAGGCTTGTCTATTAATACGAGGCTGTGGATTTCCCTAATGACTCTCTCGCTTAGCGGTGTCTCGTTTTCTACCAGCTCCAGTACGTATGCAAAGGCATCCTTCTGGCCGACTACTTCCAGATGCTCCCTGAGAGGCTTTCTATCGATGGTGATCCCTTCTAGGATCATAGCTGTCTCTCGCAGGGTTAGAGTACTGCCCTCAATGGCGTTCGAGTTATAGGCAAACTCTACCAGGAATTCCTGCCTTAGGCGCTCAACTTCACCGACGCTCAGTGGCCGTAAGCTGTCAAGCTGTTCTTTCTTCTTGTCAATGCGCTGAAGCACCTCTCTGTCCATCTGGCCGCAAGCCCCCCTACCAGGCATCTCCTACGCTATATTCTACCACACTTGAAGACATATATAGATCAAGCTTTAGCCATTGGCTTAGCAGACATGCCGGATACACGCCAAGAAGCCAAGAGCCAGCCCTCGGGCTAGCTCTTAATGCTCTCAATCACACACTATCCATTATCCTTTTTCTAGATCTGACGATGTCGAAAACCTACAGTGTTGCCGAACGTTCATTACCCCTTACTTCCCAGCCTTACCGAGACGAATCACATTCCAAGAAAGTGGGGCCAATGCCGCGGTCAGCACTTCTCCATCTAGTTTGGCGTCGCCATCGTTTTTCGGTACGACATTATTAGGAGTCTCTTCAGTGTTGGTAGCTTTTATGTCTTGGTGAGTAAGAGTAATATGCTCTATAACCTGGTATCCCTGGAAGTTGCCTAGTCTGCACTCTAGGCTTAGGGGGTTCTCTAGATCACGGTTAACCGCAAAGATAGTTAGCTCCTCTTTCTCATCATTAGCTGTCGCAATAGCTTCTAGATATGGCACGTCGGAAAAGTCCTTAGAGTCATAGACAGGACTATCAATGACCGGAGTGAGGGCATAACCCCGACCATAGAGAGATGCATGCAGATATGGATAGTAAATGGTCTGTCGCCAGACCCCACCACCGGTACGGGTCATGATCGGTGCAATGACATTGACCAATTGGGCAATACATGCAATTTTCACCCGGTCTGCCCGCTTTAGTAGGGAGATCAGCATGCAGCCCACAACCAGAGCATCTTCAAAAGTATACACATCCTCTAGGATGGGAGGTGCGATCTGCCACGGTTCTTGTTTTGCGGTA
>JAAYSL010000023.1 GCA_012518315.1 Bacillota bacterium
GGGTTCGGGATTTTCTCTAGGACAATGGACAAATAGCTAATGGTGCTCGGGTTGTGTGCATATGGAAAGATTTTCTGGGAAATGCTAAATCCGAGGTGGTAGGTATGAATGAGCAGCCAAAAAAGCGGGGCATTGTTGTTGGTCAATTATTGCGGCGAGCGTGGGTGAGGCTGGTGGGGTGGGGAAGCACCATTAGTCATCTAGTCGGTTACGCAACAGGGGGCCTCAGGCAGCGGTTCGGGGGCTGGTGGCAGAAAACTGGATTGAAGATGGTTGCCAGGGGGCTAGCTCGACTAGCCGCCTTGATCCTCCTCGGTGTGATGGCATTTGGGGTAGTCAACTACACCTACAAAATGTACTCTTTCCGGCAACCTTTCCTTGAGCCGCAGCTAGAGCAAGGGATCAGCCTTGATCTAGAGTCAGTGTTGCCCGGCAAAGACATGGTAGACCAAGGGGGCCAAGAAGAGCCGTCACCAGTTACAGACAAATCTGTCAGTCATCTGACCTTGGGGCCAGAAGTAGCGGAGCTTTTCCCCATCGGCAGTGAAGCAGTCGATCCGGGTATAGAGGCGATGGCTGCATCCACTGGTTCTCGAGAGGGGTTATCCACCGGGGTTGATGTGACTACCTCCCGCATCCAGGTGAATCCTGCCAACATGATTTGGCCGACTCAAGGGCAAGTCAAGGTAGGCTACGGTTGGGTAAGGCATCCTGTATATCGGGATTGGCGGTTTCATCCTGGTATCGAGCTCTCTACCCCCACGAATGCGCCGGCCTTAGCGGTCATGGATGGACGGATAGAGCACATCCAAAGTGAAAGAACCCAAGGGTTGACGGTAACCCTAACCCATGGTGATGATTGGCAGACAGTCTATCGAGGGTTAGCTCAACTAAGGGTGCGGGAAGGGGAAATCGTCAAGCGAGGTCAGATCATTGGTATCGTAGGATTAGGTGAAGACAGCCAACATGGCCGCTTGCTTTTTGAAATCCGACAAGGGGACACACCCCTAGAGCCCCGGATGTATTTACCTTGATAGGATTTTAGGCTTTTGGCTACCCAATGATTCTCGCTACCAAGCTCTCCGGGCTTGGATAGGACTTACAACTGACTTATTAGTCGCGAAAAGCGAGGTCCTGCTTAGGTTTTCTGGCCTTGGCAGTCTCGCTTTTTTCGTGCCTAGCCTGGGTGTTAGGATCATCCCTCGGTTATATCCAAGGTCTCCACGCATATACATGAATTAAAAACCCGTGGGGGGGACCGGGGGATGAGGGACTATATTCGTAAGCGGGTGCTGGATATCGGCACTTATTTGGTCAATACCCAAGCAACTGTGCGACAAGCGGCCCGGGTGTTTGGGGTTAGCAAAAGTACGGTACATAAAGATATGACGGAACGTCTTCCACGCATCAGTGAAGATCTGGCTGTACACGTGAAGAAAGTCCTTGAGCAAAACAAGGCAGAGCGGCATATACGAGGTGGGGAGGCCACCAAAAAGAAGTATAGGAAGCAAAGACGTAGTTCTTAAGGTAAAAGGGAAAGAGTCCACCTACCGGTCCTCCTTTCGTTATCGGGCAGGAAGGACTTCCCATATCAGTGTAGAAACAAATCATAAGTCCTGTCAAGACAAGCCCCGTTAGCTCCCTTAAGGCGGATCGACAGTTAGATAGGTTGTCCAAGAAGGGGTAGTTCATCGGAGTTAGATAGATATTGAAGTTACGGGACAGAGCTTAAGATCACAAAGAGAGGAGGTGGAGGTCTGTTAAGAGGACTTTATACCGGAGCAACGGGTATGCTAATCGGATTACATCGGATGGATGTAGTGGCCAATAATCTAGCCAATGCTTCAACAGCTGGTTTCCGCTCAGCGGATACCCTCCAGCGGGCTTTCCCGACTTTGTTGATTGAACGAGTCGAGAAGATTGGGCAATCTACTGGGCAGGTGGCTGCACACAGAGCCACGCTGGGAGAGTTAGGGATAGGGGCTACCATAGACGGTACCTACACTAATTTCGCCGCTGGTGCATTACGGCACACTGACAATCCCCTAGATGTAGCATTATTGGAGCCAGATGTATTTTTTACCATTGCCGTAGCAGGGGGCCAGCGCTACACACGCAACGGGACATTTCAGTTAAATACCAACGGTGAATTGACAAATGCCAGTGGGCATCAGGTTTTAGGTTCGAGAGGGCCTATACGAATGGACGGGACTAAGGTGATTATCGACCAGGATGGTTTTGTCTATGTGGATGATGTCTTGGTGGACAGGCTACTTATTACCACCTTTGCTGCACCGGAGCTATTGACACGGGAAGCTGGGCAGTATTTTGCCGCCTTACCGGAAGCCGGTGCCTACACTCCCGACGAGTTTACGGTTCTACAGGGCCAATTAGAACAGTCGAATGTCAATGTAGTCCAGGAACTAGTTAAGATGATTAATGTCCAGCGGGCATATGAAGCCAGTCAGAAGGCGGTAAGAGCCGCGGATGACACACTGGCTAAGCTGGTAAATGAATTGAATGTATAGAATGCCATAATAGTGCCGCACAATTGGGGAATCTGGTGGGCAGGACTGCAAGGCAGAGGCCCAGAGCTGTCGAGCGATGGAAGCAGCTCAAGGTAGAGACCCCCTAGAGTGTGTGGCGCCTAGAGGAGGACAAACCTATGATGCGTTCTTTGTGGACCGCTGCCTCTGGCATGGTGGGTCAGCAGTTCAATATTGACACCATCGCCAACAACCTGGCCAATGTTAATACCGCCGGGTTTAAGAAAAGCCGAGTAGATTTTCAGGATTTGCTTTATCAGACGGTGCGCTATGCCGGTACCCCTGTCAATGCCGGTGCCCAGATCCCAACCGGTATTGAACTAGGTCATGGGGTACGACCGGTTGCCACCCAGAAGATCTTCACACAAGTAGGGTTTCGCCAGACAGACAATCCCTTGGATCTCGTTGTAGAGGGAGAAGGCTTTTTTAGGGTACTGATGCCCGATGGCACCATTGCCTATACGCGGGATGGCTCTTTTAAGCAGGATGGCGAAGGACGTTTGGTCACCTCAGATGGGTTTCCCCTAGAGCCTGAAATCGTGATTCCCGAAAATGCAGTTAGCATAAGTATTGGTACTGATGGTACTGTCTCTGTGCTTAACGCGGGAGAGAATGAGCCTACATCCTTGGCCCAGATTCAGCTGGCACGTTTCATCAATCCAGCCGGTTTAAAAAGCATGGGTCGAAACCTATTGGGTCAGACAGCGGCTTCAGGTGATCCCATTGAAGGGACTCCGGGCCTAGACGGATTTGGTGCCTTAGCTCAAGGTTATGTGGAAATGTCCAATGTACAGGTAGTTGAAGAAATGGTGAACATGATCGTTGCTCAAAGAGCCTATGAGACCAACTCTAAGGCGATTCAGGCCTCTGATGATATGCTCCAGACAGCCAATAACCTAAGACGTTAAACGCCATACATGCAAAGTCTAGGATAGCTATCTGGAAAGCTAGGAGGCCAGGCACGGTGGGTAAAAGACAGGGGCAGTATCCGAATAGACCCATACGGGATTCGGTTTTGGGCCTAGCCATAGTGATTGGCACACTATTGGCTGTAGGGCTGATTTTCGCCTGCCCTCTATCGGCAACTACCTCGCCAGTGGCAACTATTAGTCTGTTTACTGAAGCAGAGGTCACAGGGACAGCCATCATCCTAGGCGAGATAGCCGAGATTGACTATCACCTACCCGATGAGAACGACGAGGCTAGGCAAGGTCTTCTAGACATACACATTGGACGAGCCCCGTTGCCTGGCAACTCCCGTCAAATCGCCATAGGCCAAATTGAGGTGCGTTTGCGTCAGGCTGGAATCCACCCTAGCTCTGTGAAGTTAATTCCTCCACCTGGTGGTTCTGTCAAAGTCACAACTGCCACTCAAGAGGTTACCAAAGCTATGGTAACGACAGTTGTGCTTAGCCGACTCCAAGAGCGGGCAGGGGCAGACTTCTACGTGAGTGTAGAGGCAGGTGATGCCCTGCCACTGATTGTTCCTTTAGGACGACTTGACTTGCGGATGGAGGCTTTGCCCCCGGGACCTGGCAATTACAGAGCTAATGTAGGTGTTCATGTTGATGGTCAGCGGTATCGGACTATCCAGGTGAGAGTTCAATTAGAGTCAAGGCAGCCGGTGGTAGTTGCGGCCAGAGACATCCCTGCGGGGGCCATCATCCTTCCGGAAGCTGTGGTTCAGGCTATCCCGGACGTTTCACCTCCCAAGGAAGCGTTCTTAGAATCAGCAGCGGTGATTGGTCTAGAGACACAAAGAACCATCAAGCAAGGAGAGCCCATCACTTCAAAGGATGTCTCAGTACCACTTTTGGTTCAAGCGGGAGACATAGTTGTGATTGAAGCCCTATCAGGGGCGATCACAGTTAAGACCCTGGGGGTTGCGTTGCAGAACGGTAAACTAGGGGACGTGATTCGGGTGGAAAATATCGAATCACGCAAAGAAATCATGGCTCGGATCGTTACCCAAGGTGTTGTGCGGTTAGAGCTCTTTGGTGAGTAAGTGCGTTTTCGAATGCTTTTTCATTGGAGTTGGCGAACATACGTGCCGTTTTTGCAGTACGGATAAGGAGGGCCGACATAGATATGGGGGCTATTAGGAGTAAGTGGAACAGTTATCCTCGCCTTTCTTGCTTAGGGCTAGTGTTAATGCTGCTTAGCTTAACACTTGTTTGGGCCGATACTTCCTTGGCGGCCTCTCTCTGGCAGGATAATCAGGGTTCCCTTTTTACAGATAGTAAGGCCCGTAATGTGGGTGATCTAGTTACTATTATCATTGTAGAGCGTACCCAAGCAAGTCAATCGGCAGAGACATCCACTGGTAAAGATACTTCTATGGAATTTGGGCCAGGTCTTGGCCTGTTAGATTTCATTCCCCTGGCTAAGGCGGGGGCTAAGGACGGTCGCAAGGTCGGTGGTAGGAACGTGCAAGGTGGCAGCCTCTCCGCCAGAATGACTAGCCAGGTGGTGGAAATACTGCCTAATGGCAATCTTGTCATTGAGGGACATCAGAACCTGGTGGTCAATCGGGAAACCCAGGAGATCATAGTTACTGGTGTTGTCAGGCCCCAGGATATTGCATCGGATAATACTGTGCTTTCTACTTACATCTCCGACGCTAGCATTTCTTATCAAGGGTCAGGTTCTTTGGGAACTCAGCAGAAACCAGGTATATTGACTCAGATCCTGAACTGGATCTTTTGATTAGCTTGCCATCGGATGAGGGGAAAGGTGGATATTATGGTGGCTCGTCGAATTCCTACGCTGACGGTTGTTTTTCTTGTAATCTTGGCTGGTCTGATGGCAGTCTCACAAGTAGGAGTACTAGCCCAGGGCGATCTAGCCGAGGCCCAATTTGAGCTGGTGGATAGAGAGGCCGCGGAGGCTGGTGAAGAAGCTGCCACAGAACCGAATGAACAGCAAGGGGATCTGGCTGCGATACCTCGAGTGGAGCCAGTGGCCCAATCCTTGATACAGCCCAGTGTTCGGTTAAAGGATATCGCCCGCTTTGATGGGATCAGGGAAAATCAGCTAACCGGATTGGGTTTAGTCGTTGGCCTCGATGGAACCGGTGACGGCAAAGGAGCCGGGGTGCGGATGGTGGCAAATATGCTTACCCGCTTCGGTGTCACTGTCGATCCCCAAGAACTGCGTTCCCGGAATATCGCGGCTGTAATGGTCACTGCCAATCTACCACCCTTTGCTCGGGCCGGTGATCGGCTGGATGTAACTATATCATCCATCGGTGATGCTAAAAGCTTGCAGGGTGGCTTCTTGCTGCAAACCCCTTTACAAGGGGCAGATAATCAAGTCTATGCAGTGGCCCAGGGACCTATCTCGATTGGCGGATTCAATGTGCGAAGTGGGCGAAACGAAGCTCAAAAAAACCACCCCACCATTGCCAGAGGCCCTGGGATTGCCATAGTGGAACGGGAGGTTCCGGGAAATGGGTTGCCGATCGAAGATGGTAGGCTGACTCTGGTTCTAAGTACAGCCGACTTTACAACAGCCTCTCGCACCGCACAGGAGATCAACAGCCATTTTGGTTCCGATATAGCCCACGCCCAAGACAGCAGCTCGATTTTACTTAGTATACCCCCTGCCTATCAAAGAGATGTCATTGGGTTTATGGCTCGGGTAGAGGAGATCCAGGTGGCACCGGATGCAGCAGGTCGGGTGGTTTTCAATGAGCGGACAGGCACTATTGTTATCGGTCAGGCAGTAAGGATCGCGCCGGTTGCTGTAGCCCATGGCAATCTTAGTGTAACTATTAGTAGCCAGAAAGAGGTAGTACAACCACCGTCATTTTCTCAAGGTGAGACCGTTACCACAGAGACTCGGACAGTGAAGGTTCAGGAAGACCAGGGACAATTGCTGCTTTTGCCGGGGGCTGCCACTATTGGAGATCTAGTTAATGTGCTTAATGTCATTGGAGCGACACCTCGGGATATCATCGCCATACTCCAGGCCATCAAGGAATCCGGTGCGTTGTATGGCGAGTTGGAGATTATCTAGGCAGAGGATCACACAGTAACTAGCAACTGACACGGGTCCTCGCTTCTTGCTTGAATACTAACCTGAAATGCTGCTATGAATGATTTGGAAAGAGATAGATGAAGAATATGGAGGGGGGACGCTAGGTCTTCGATATAAAGACCTAGCACAGAGCATTGAAGATAGATGATCTAAGAGTGCCTACTACGTCAAGAATCAGCAAGCCCCCAACTTCCCCAGAAGGGAAAGGAGTCCAGGACAAAGCTATGATAGACTCCTTTGCCCAATGCCTAGAGGGTGCCATGGATGCAGTAGCGGTGGAAAGGCTGGATCAGCGGATAGAGAATATTGAACAGAAGGCAGTTATGGCCAGGGATGTTTCTCTAGAAGAGCAGCGGGAAGTAAGCCTTGAAAAGCAGAAAGAGCAGCTTTGGGATGCAGCCCTAGACCTGGAAGCCCTATTCGTTCAGCAGCTCATCTCTGCCATGCAGCGTACCGTTTCACGGGAAGATGGGGTGTTTGGCCAAAGCAAAGCCGAAGAGTTGTTTCGTGGCATGCTAGATGAAGAGTGGGCAAATCTGA
>JAAYSL010000161.1 GCA_012518315.1 Bacillota bacterium
ATCATTGAGCGCATAGGACACCTTGCCACCTAAAAGCGTATTGTCCTTGTCTTTGCCTTCGGTGCGGTCAATTCCAACTTCACCAGTCAAAGTAGCAGGGCCATACACATACTTCACATGGGCAGCGCCCTTTACATCTTCGTTAGTAAGATCCTTCTGAACAGCTCCCCCGACAGTCACATCATCGAGAGCCTTACTGGCAAACACGAACATCTCATCTGGCTGGTAATCCAGAGTCAGATCGACCAAACCTAGCACATCACTGGAAAGACGCATGCGAGCTACATCAGCTTCAGCCGGATCGTCGGTACCTGCAAACTCCAACGGAGTGTGCAGATAGTCCTTTTCGATGTCTCCACCCCAAAGCTCCACTGCAAAGTACTTGTCAACGAAGTTCATGGCCCAGTCGCCAACCCCAACGGTATTCTCATCGTGAACATCGACATTAAGATCGGCTTTGAGATCCCAAACGCCTTCCTCTTCAGCCTTTACAGTAAGCTTGAGAGGCACTTTGGCTTTCCCAGTACCAGCCTCATCGTCCCTCTGGTTGTCCGTGTTGACCACATACTCGACCTTCAACTCTCCGCCGAGCTTAGCCTCAGCAGATGCGATCCCTGCCACGGCTAGAACCATGATCAGGGTCAATACTAGTGCCTTTTTCATTTGATATCCCCCTCAGTTTGTCTTTGCAATCCATTGCTGATGCGATATGTGACCAGAGGGGCGAAAAAGTATCCTTGTTTCCTTTTTCTCCTCGGGTTCACTGCCCGCACCTCTATGTTCTCCCGCTTGAGGTCTTGGCCAAACTGGTTGGGTGCACCTCCTTTCATACCAAGCCCTTCCGGGATCATAGACATCTAATTTTACATAGGAACATTAAATCAAGGGTTCTGGTGTTGTATTCTTTCTTGCCCACCAAACTCCTTCTTATTGGCTGGAAATATTTCTGCAAAATGACATTTTCGGTAGAGGCCGCCTGGAAAAGGGGCAACTGCCCATGGCTCCCTCTACTCCTTTATATTCTTTATTCTGTTTGGCTATACATTGTTCCTTTGGGTGTGGGATCCTTTTCGTCAAAGACAAGAACATAGTTCCAAAGATCTAGAAAGCCCCCGGCATATGCCAGGGGCTTGAGGTTGAGTGTCGATTAGAACTCGACTTTGAGGCCAGCGTATGCGGCGGGGCCATCAGTGGAGTGATACTTAGCACCTAGGTTGATGCCATTGGGAGCTTCAAAGTCGGCACCAACATTCCAGCTATTCTCGCCTTCGGCGTTATCCTTGTTGATGGTTGCGCCAGCACTGAGTTCTAGACCCTGCAGCTGGGGAACCAGCTCCATGGGTGAGGTCACCTTGACTTTGTGCTCAATGGCTTGATCCTTCACATACTTGGCATCATATTCGCCCTTGATGTTCAGACCAGCGAGCTCCATGTCCTTGTCAGCTGAGAAAGTGACTTCTTCTGTGGGCTGATCATAGTTGGCTTCCATAGCAATCCCGTACTGGGTTGTGGCTAGACCAACGTTGAAACCCTTGTGATTGTCATAAGCAACTGTTTCATCATCGTCATCTCTCTTGGGGTGCCAGGTTCCGAATTCCTCAGAGGAATCACGGTAGCCGCCCTTAACTGTTACGTTAGGCATGAGCTCGGTTTCACCAGTTAGTTTATAGGCAAAGTTCTTGCTTGCATCTACAGCGGCCTCTGCCTTCACCTTGACACCGGAGATCTCGGTACCGGCACTACCAGCAGCCTCAATTTCTTCACCATCGGTAACAATGGCTGCACCTAGGTCGATGCCTGCATAGGCTGTGTCAACTGCCGCACCTACTTGCCCCTCTTCGTAGTGATAGAAGGCTCTGGCATTGACAGGACCAACTTCGATACCATCAACTTTAGCACCAAGACCGGAGTCGAAGTTAGCTACATAGTCGTTGAAATCCACATCGACATCACCAATGGTGGTGACGAGCTCTGGGCCGCCGTTCCAAAAAGCACCGGTGGTCTCCAGATAGGCCTTCTTGAGTCCAATATTCAGTTGTAGAGGATCTTCCTCATTGGTTGGATCGTTGGGAATCTGATTGGGATTCTCATCAGTTGCTTCTTCATTCCAATCCAGTTCACCATCTTCATCCAAACCACGTTCTGCCTCACCAAACTCCAGACCTATCCGGATCTTGTCACCGGAATTGACGTCTAGCTTCATGGACATACCATTGTTAGCCTTGACGCCCCAGTCCTTCCAGGGTTCTGCGTTATCCTTTGGTTCGAAGTTGAAGCGGGTTTCCAGCGAGCCGCCGAGGTTAATGTCGGCTGCTAGGGCCGGAGCCGCCATTGCGAGCACTAATGCTGCAACAAGAGCTATAGCTAGTTTCTTCATCTGTTAATCCCCCTAAGTTACTTAGCTTTTTCTGTTCTTTGCTGTGAATAGACTATATCTACTTGGACTTACTATATGGGCTGCATCTCTTGGTACGTTTGGGGGTCTCCTTTGAGTATCCATGTTTCCTCACCGGATCCCACCAGGCTGCATCTTATGCTGTATCTTTTACCATCAAGCCTTGGCTTTGCAGGGCACTTAGGGTTGTTTCACCTCCTTTCCGATTCCCGGCTAACCATTTAGGCCAGATGATAAAACTTGATGACTAGTTGATAACCACTTCTGACTAACGTAAGTCCGCTTTCTTGGCGATGGGTGTCTGTATCCATCACCTTACTCTAGCTGATTTCGATTTCGCATCTGTCTTTCCTGCCAGGTTAAAGACTGTAAGTCTTGCCAATACTGCTATATCTTGCTGGACTACACTTACTATCAACTCTGCTAATCCTGGCCAAGACAGTTCTGACTTACATTTGTCATTCGGTTAGTTAATCATATTCGACCTTGGCTATACCGATCCTGCCGTCGGCGGACCATCACTTTTTGGCTTAGAAAACAGAAAACGGTAGCCACAACTCGCGCTACCGCTTCGACACCCTTATAGGTTTTCGGGCTTACTCTAGCCTTCACTATTCAAGACAAAACGTTGGATGGCTTCTGCCACTCCACATTCTTCATTGGACCTCGTCACATAATCGGCCTTGGAACGGACTGCCGCAGGTGCATTGGCCACCGCCACACCGATACCGGCGTACTCCAGCATGGAGATATCATTGAAACTGTCACCAATGGCCATCACTTCGTCTGGGACTAGACCATACAACCCCGCCAGCTCCTTAAGTGCCGCGCCTTTGGAGACACCAATATTAGTAAACTCAAGATACTGTGGCTTGGAGCGAAACACTTCTAACTGGCCCTGGTACCGTTCTGCCAAGATCCTTTGCCATTTCTCCGCGATGCTACCCTCACAGACATAAAGGATCTTCGTAGGTGGCCGATCTATGAAGGCCAGTAAATCACCGACAGGATGGGCCTTAGTCTTGGTGAAGGATGAGTAGAACTCCGTATATTCATTGAGCTCCGCCACATACATTAAGCCATCCAGGTATATGTTGACATGCAGGCCTTCTGCCTTACCTAAAGCCACGATCTCTCTGGCCAATTCGAGAGGTACCGGGTGATGGATAAGTGGGGGCCCATCATTGGCTGCTTGGATCAAGGCACCATTGTAGCAGATCACGGGTTCCGAGAGTCCCAATTCCTCAGCAAAAGGAATAGTGGATGCAGGCATACGACCCGTAGCCAGGACCACCTTTACACCCCGTCTTCTAGCTTTGTTGATAGCCTCTTTGCAGCCTTGAGGTATGATTAGCTCATCAGTAATTAAGGTATCATCTATGTCAATAGCAACAAGTTTGATTGGCATATTGGCCCTCCTGGTGTCTTTCTTTGGAAATACCATGGCTATAATATCCCAGCACCTGATAGATTGCAAGATCCTGCACAAGAAAGATGCCGGGTGACTATGATCTCGGTACCCGGCAAATCCTTCCAAGATAGAAACCGTAAGGCCTAGGCCCGTGCTACCCTACTGATCAGGCTACTGACAAGGCTTAGAATCAAAGCACCACCGATAGCTGACATCAGGCCTGATACAGTAAAACCAGGTACGAAAAGCGCTGCTAGAAGTAGCATTAGACCATTGAGCACAAAGGTAAACAGACCTAAGGTAAGTAGATTCAGTGGCAGTGTCAGAATCAAGAATATAGGTCGCACAAATGCATTGACAACTCCCATGGCTGCTGCAGCCAGTAGCGCCGTGAATACGTTTCTTACTTCCACACCAGGTAGGATGGCAGCAGTGACCAAAAGCGCAATGGTATTGATTAACCAACGAATCACCCAACTACGGCGGCGATAGGCAGCCGAATAATACTCACGGTACACTATGCACCCCCATCTCCCTTCTGTTTTCTATGTAGCCCACCCATCGGGTGAGCACAACCAGTTTGTCCTTCAGAAACCTGGATCCGGTGGGACGATAATCCAGGCTAGAAAATATGCAACAAAACCAGGCCAGACCGTGCAAATAGAGAAAATGGTCCACAGTAGCCGAACGACGGTTGCATCAATGCCGAAGTATTCAGCTAGGCCACCACACACTCCTGCTAGCATACGGTTATTTGACGACCGGGTTAGCTTTCTCAATTTACCCCCTCCCCCCGTATTTACTGAACATACACTTCCACCAAGCTACCATCCTCATCACTCAATTCCACCAGCTTACCTCGGGCACCCTCTTCCACCGCTTTGATTAGATTATCCCAATCAATGGAATCCTTCAAGAGATCCTGGGGAATCCAGCGGGATGCTACCCGCACTAGTCCCAGCGGCAGACTGACATTCACCCGCTGTTTTCCCTCTTCGACAACCCGCACCCGGAGAGTACGGCCACCCCCGACACCGGCCTTGGTGGGTGGGCTGGGAGTCTCAAGGGCCTCTAGGAGAGAATTGGCCTCAGCCACAGTAATCTTGTCATCCTTGAGCATCTGCAGTACCTGTAAGCGCTCTACCCGCATTGACTCGCCTCCTTACGCTCTACTTATCCGCTCCCCTAAGCTTTCTCAATGCTGATCCCACCATTACTGGTGCGGGCATAGACGCTGATCTTAGCATTAGCCGCGGCATAGCCCTTAGTCTCCGCCTGGATACGGTTATAGCCGAAGGAATGCTCCCGAATATGGTACAATAGGTCATCTAGACCGAGCTTAATGGAACTAAAGCTATTGCTGGCATCTAGCCAACAGGCATTTTGCAGGGCCAAGGGTAATGCTACCTTGATGCCGCCATTGGATGTATGTAGATCCAATGATTGCTCCTCAAGCAAATCACCTAGTCGAGGTTTTATCTCAATGCTGCCATTAGACGTACGGGCCTCTAGACGCTGGATGGAACCATTGGCTTTAATTCGCCCATTGGATGTCGATAAGATTAGCTCCCGCATGCCTAGATTATCACATTCGATAGAGCCATTGGATGTACGAGCTGTTAACCTTTCACCCTTTAGATCCTCAAGATCTACTTTGCCATTAGAGGTGGAAATGCTACCAAAGACCTTGAGTGAATCTAGCTCAACCTCACCATTGGATGTAGAAAAGGCCAGTTCATAGAGTTTATCTTGGGGTACTTGGAGCTTAATATGCAAGGCTTCATTGGGACCGGCCTTACTGAAAACCCGCAGTCCATCACTGGTTTCTTCTACTTCAGCAATCTCTGAGGCCCTCTCCCGGGCGGAGGCTTCATCATTGCCCCGTACCTTCATTTTAAGGATGAGACGGTAATGCTCCTCCGACCAGCCATCTACTTCGATAGACCCATTTTCAGTAGCTAGATCCAGCTTCACAGTATCACCGGCGAAGTATCCTTGCTTCTCTTCTGTGATTGTGGAGAAATTGCCCACCCATTCCCCGATGACGGGAATACTGGCCAGAAAAGTTGGCAGGTTGGCTAGTGCTGGTTTGACCTCTTTTTCAATCCGTTCCTCAATGACACGGGAGAGCTTATCAGCTGCATCTTCCACGTTTTTCGCAAACCGGCTAGCTTCATCCTCTAGCCTTTGGGCAAACTCGGAATCCCCGGCTTTCTCCGCTACATCCCGAAGCTTCTTAACCTTTGACCATTGGGTTGGCTCACCCATCTCATTCGGCGAGATAGCTGGATCTAATCCGGCAATCGTCTCCACCGATGACTCTGCCTCCAGTGCTTCAATTAG
>JAAYSL010000162.1 GCA_012518315.1 Bacillota bacterium
GATGGAACCAGTGGCAGTTCCGTTGACGGCACCAGTGGTAGCTCAGTTGTTGTTAACATAGTTACCACTTACCGGGGGATGGATGCCAATGGCAATACCACCGGTATAGCCTTTGCTGTTGATGGCAATGGTTTTGGTGGCACGATTAGGCTAATGGTAGGCTTTGATCCCACCAGCCGGAAACTTAACCGAGTTAAGGTGCTAGACCATCTGGAGACCCCTGGGTTAGGGGCGAGAATTACTGAACAAGCTTTCTTGAGACAATTTGAGGCTAAGTCTCTTGATGATACCTTTACCGCCAAACAGGATGTGGATGCCATCACCGGAGCCACTGTCTCTTCCCAAGCCGTGGCTGCCACTATTAGGAATGCACTATCAGAGGTCGAAGCAAACTTGCGGGTAGGGGGTATCTGGTAATGAACAGCGTGCGACGGGAATTTCTTAAAGGCCTATGGGATGAACACCCAACGTTTCGATTGCTCATCGGCATGTGTCCTACACTGGCAGTTACTACTGCAGCTGCCAATGGCCTAGCAATGGGACTAGCCACAACCTTCGTGCTGGTTTGTTCATCTGTCATGATTTCATTAATGAAGAACCTGATCCCAAAGAAGGTGCGCATCCCTTGTTACATTATCATTGTTGCCACCTTTGTCACCATTGCTGATATGGTGTTGGCTGCCAATTTCCCAGAACTGCATAAGGTATTGGGATTGTTTATCCCACTGATTGTAGTCAACTGTATCATCTTGGGCCGGGCAGAAGCCTATGCTTCCAAGATGCCAGTTTTCTACTCCTTTATTGATGCCTTAGGCATGGGACTAGGTATTACCTGGGGCTTGACATTCCTCGGTGTTGTTAGAGAGTTTTTGGGTATGGGCACCGTGTTCGGCGCACAGATCCTGCCGGCTACAGCTACCTCTTGGGTGATCTTCATCCTACCACCAGGTGCTTTCTTCACCCTGGGAATTGTGGTAGGAGCCATGAACCAGATTAACTATGCTTTGGCACGCCGTAAGCGGGAGCGAGCGACTGGTTCAATCACCGCCCATCAGGCTGTTCAGGGCTAGGAAAGGAAGGTATAGGATATGGGTGAGCTAGCACTTATCTTTATTGGCTCTGTATTGGTCAATAACTTCGTACTGGTGAGATTCTTAGGTATCTGTCCGTTCCTCGGGGTTTCCAAAGAGCTTGATACGGCCCTAGGAATGGGCATGGCCACAACTTTCGTCTTAGTACTTTCCGGGGCAGCCACCTGGCTAGTACAGACTTATATTCTCACGCCTTTTGGGATGCCCTTCCTGCAGAATGTAGCCTTTATCTTGATCATCGCCTCCTTGGTGCAATTGGTGGAGATGTTTCTGCAGAAGACGAGTCCAGGTCTATACCGTGCTTTAGGTATCTTTCTTCCTCTGATTACCACCAACTGTGCGGTGTTGGGCCTAGCCATCTTGGTTTCACAAAAAGGCTATACACTCATTCAGACCATTGTTTTTGCTTTGGGCACCGGAGTAGGCTTCACCTTAGCCTTGGCTATGATGGCAGGAATCCGGGAACAGCTACAGTTTGCCGATATTCCAAAAGCATTACAAGGAGCAGGCATAGCACTAATCACTGCCGGCCTAATGTCCATGGCATTTATGGGCTTTTCGGGCTTGATTGCCATGTGAGTATGAAGGATCGGAATGTAGCAACTGGTAGGAGGGAAACTGGATGGCTAATACAGTTATAGTCTCCCTGGTTAGCATGGGCGCCATGGGAGCGTTATTTGGGGCCGGATTAGCGTGGGCCTCCCGTAAATTTGCGGTAGAGTCAGATAGCCGCATAGATGATATTGAAGCAGTTCTTCCCGGAGCAAACTGTGGTGGCTGTGGCTACCCCGGTTGCCGAGGCTTTGCTGAAGCTGTTGTCACTGGCAAAGCCTCAGTTGACGGTTGCCCCGTCGGTGGGAGTGGTGTAGCCGCCGAAGTGGCCAAGATCATGGGTGTAGAGCTAGAAGGTGGATGTGAGCGTCTAGTAGCACTGGTTCGCTGCGCGGGGGGCCGTGCTGAGGCCAAAGAAAGAGCTGAATATGTCGGCATAGATGACTGCCGGGCAGCTGAGGTGGTGGCTGGCGGATCTAAAGGCTGTGAATATGGCTGCCTAGGGCTAGCTAGCTGTGTTAAGGCCTGCCCCTTTGATGCTATTGCCATGGGCCCTAACGGCTTACCTGTAGTCGATAAGGCCGCCTGTACCGCGTGTGGGCGCTGTGTTGTCGCCTGCCCCCGGGATCTCATTGCTCTTGTACCATGTAATATGTATGTTCACGTGCTTTGTCGATCATATGACCGCGGAAAAGAAGTGCGAGACAACTGCCAGGTGGGTTGCATTGGCTGTAAAGCCTGTGAACGAGTCTGTGAAGATGATGCAATTCATGTTACCGATTTCTTGGCTGAGATCGACTATACGAAATGCACTAACTGTGGAGCCTGTGCAGCCAAGTGTCCAACCAAGGCGATTATCATAGAGGATGGGGCGCCAAAGGTGACATCGGCGGCAAGCTAACAGACATTGAGATAACACATCAAGGCAACACATTACAGTCATTGGCCGCCTGCCCGTCAGGCGGCTTTTCTATGCTTTTTACACCAGACCAACCAGACAAACAGGATATTGAGGAAGTAAAGGGAAAATATCATATGTAGGGGCATATGTGCGTGCCAGCAAAGAGCAAGGAGGAGATAGAATGGATGCCCTGCAGGCACTTAGAACCCGAAGAAGTATAAGAAAATACGAGGATAAGCCAATCCCTAAACAGACGCTAGAGGCTATTGTCGACTGTGGTCGGCTGGCAGCTAGCGGCCGCAATGAGCAGCCGTGGGAGTTTGTAGTAGTCACTGATCCTGCGATGAAG
Source organism: Bacillota bacterium (assembly GCA_012518315.1). Taxonomy (GTDB): domain Bacteria; phylum Bacillota; class Limnochordia; order DTU087; family DTU087; genus JAAYSL01. Next base: position 2,894 of record JAAYSL010000162.1, read on the forward strand.
AAGAAGATTGCCGAAGCTACAGATTATGGGAAATTTATCGCACAGGCACCGGCCTGTATAGCGGTATTTTGCCGTGACACAACATATTATCTAGAAGATGGAGCAGCAGCAACTCAAAATATCCTGGTGGCTGCTTGGGCCCTGGGAGTTGGGAGTTGCTGGATAGCCGGAGACAAGAAACACTATGCCAAGGCCATCGGAGACATAGTGAAAGCCCCAGCTAATACCAAGCTAGTCTCCCTGATTGCCCTGGGGTACCCGGCAGAGCAGCCCACGAAGTCCAAACGAGAACTGAAGGAAGTTATCCACTGGGACAGTTTTTAGGTTAGTCCTGAGTCCTATACTAGTGCTTGACAAGCAATTGGTCATACCAAAGCCAATCGATCGAAGGGGGGGAAGGGCATAGAAAGACCGCTATGTAGGATGGCGGAATCGCAACGCCCAATGTCATGAAGAATCGACGGATTATCGGCCTAGTAGCCCTTTTGGCACTGACAGTTACCCTGGCGGGATGTACAGTGTCTGGAACAGTACACCTAACCTTCAAGCCCCAGGATGTAGTAGAGCTAACCTTTCGGGATGCAGAGATCTACCGCCGCTGGTATGGAGCAGATCCCTACTTTAACAATCTTTCTTTTCGGGTCTATGTTAGAGACAACTATATTGGATCCATACCAAGGGAGGGCGCGTATTTGGAGATCCCAGTGGGAGAAGCTAGAGTGCTTAGTCATTCGATACGCTTCAACCCCAGTAAGTATCGATACCCACCGGATATCCGGATAGAGGTATGGGATCATGGTTATTCTCCCCGAGAAAGGGATCAACATGTAGATGATCTCTTTATCCCCTACCGAGCATGGCAGGAACAGTACACTAGTGGCAGGCATGTGTATCTACGATATGACACCAAGATCCATCGATGGTAAGGGTGGTTGATCCTGTCCATCACCCCCCAGCCTCCCATCGATAGAAGCTTGCTTTGTCAAAGACTAGTGATGTCAAAGGCGACTAAATGACTACCAGATGAAAACCCTAAGGAAAAGGACAGCTACAGCAAGGCAAAAAAGGGAGTGCGTTCTTGATATAACGAGAACACACTCCCTGACTAATTGTGTCGACATTGTGTGACTAGCTACTCCGTTCCATACCTCCACCAGGTCACCATTTAAGTCACCATCAAGAGCCACCCCAGAAAGGCCAACCTATGGAATCGTGGAGGCTACTTCGTAGGTACTGATATTGGTAAGGGCTATTCGATAACGACTATGCGCCCTTCCACCTCGGGAGCGATTGCACCCTCTTCGATGAAATGGCTGGCTACAGCATCCCTCAACATCTCACCGGTTTCCACCAGTACCTCAGCTGATTCAAACATGGTATAGCCATCGCCACCGGCAGCAATAAAGTCATTAGTGGCCACCGTATAGGCCTTATCCAGATCTAGGGCTTGCCCTCCGATCATGACATCCATCACCCTGGTACCGGGCTCTCGGGAGGGATCGAACATAAGCTCAAGTCCAGATACCTGGAGGAAACCGCCATTTTGTTCGGGATAGAGCCTTACACTATGCTCCAAGGCAGCCAGCAGATCCCGCCCTGTCATCTCTACCTTCACAAGGGTGTTGTCAAAAGGTAGAACTGTATAGATATCGCCAATAGTGATGGGCCCGGCATTAATGGAAGCCCGGATGCCGCCACCATTGTTAACGGCAAGATCAGCTCCTACAGCCTCTCGCATGATATCGGTGATCAAATCACCTAAATTGGTCTCTTTGGTTCTTACATTTGCCCTTTCACCATCTAGAAGGACAGTTGTTGCACCAACTTCTTGGCCAAGCTTCTCCTTGAGCTGGTTGCCCCATTTCCCCACTACCTCAGCGGCCATGGGATGATCCGCTACTTCCGCGGTTACCGGCACAAGCTCTCCAGAGACATCAGTGACACGGCCATCCTCCAAAGTGAGCTTAAGGTAGCCCAGATTCTTAGCATGTTCCCCGGTCTGAACGATATATGTGTTGCCAACTACCACCGGTTCCTCAAGCTGAGTATGGGAGTGCCCACCAACAATCACGTCTATCTCCGGTACCGCAGCCGCTAGCTCCCGATCTGCGTCGATACCAAGATGGGTCAAAGCGATAACTACATCCACCTGAGGGCGCAAGTAACTAGCTAGGCTTTTGGCCCTTTCGATGGGATCAGTTAGTGTGAGCCCCACGACGTTTTTAGGATGGGTGACAAAAGGCGTGTCCGGTGTCGTTAGCCCAATGATTCCTACAGTAAGGTTGCCAACTGGTTTGACCAATGCCGAGATGCCGATGGGCTCACCGGTAGCTTCCTTGATCACATTGGCTGCCAAGACCGGGAAAACCGCTTCCTCTTGCCTATTTGCCAAAGCAGTCTGGCCATAGTTGAAATCATGGTTACCTAAGGTCATGGCATCATAGGCCACCAGGTTCATGACTTCTACAACAGACTGTCCCTCAAATATACTTGCGATATTTGTTCCATGCCAAGCATCTCCAGCATCTAGCAAAAGCACATGCTTTCCGTTATCTTCTCGCAGCTCATCTACTAAGGTTGCCACGCGGATCATGCCACCAATTGGTGCGGCATCACTGGCTGGTGCGAATGGTTCTAGGCGAGCATGGGTATCATTGGTGTGCAAGATTACCAGGGTATCTGCAGCCTGGGCCGCCCCAAATGATGCCAAGAGCAAGGTTATGACTAGCATTACTTGAAATTGCTTAACTCTACACTTCCTCATCACGAAACCCCCTCATATGCTTTTTTATGGTAGACTCCCCATTAAATGTACTGTATAGACCGAAGGGATTCCTGCATATTCTCCTATTCTTCTCCGCAAGGCCTGGAGCCAAGGGTGGTTAACAGAAAACACCCCGGAAAATCTAAACTTTCCGGGGTGGAGTTCTACTTCTTATTGTATTGGGACTCTAGCTCCTATATCTGAGGAAGGATAGTATCATCCAAAACCTCACTGATGTCCGCAAAGATATCTTCTACACCTTGATCCGCATCAATCGGATAAAGCAAACCACATCTTGTATAAAAATCCCTCAATGGCTGTATCTCTGCCTCGTAGACTTCCATCCGGTGGCGAATGGTGTCGGGGTTATCATCTTCACGCTGAATCAGTCGACCACCACAAGGGCAGCGCTCTAGGCGATAGAATTGAATGTGATATGTCTTACTACACCGATCACAAACCCGCCTACCAGACAAACGGCTGATAATTGACTCTACCGGTAGCTCTAGTAGAAAGACTACATCTAGTACCGGTGGATGCTCTTTCAGATAGCCATCTAGATGCTCAGCTTGCAGCAGAGTTCTGGGATAGCCATCGAGGATAACACTCTCATATCGCTGCAATTGATTTTCGATGATCATGTTCACGATCCCGTCTTCTACCATATCTCCCTTGCTAAGAGTGCCTCTGATGGAGCGGCCTATCTCACTCTGCTCTGCAACTTCCCGCCTCAAAGTACTCCCCATGGACAAATGAACTGCGCCATACTTAGTACTGACAAGCCTCGCTTGGGTTCCTTTTCCGGCGCCGGGCGCCCCTAACATGACCATACGCATAGTATCCCACCTGTTCTCCTTTTCTCCGCCAACAAGGCCGGGCTGTCAAGCCCAAATGGCAAATGTTCTTTATATTCGCCAGAGAGTTGAACATCCCTTCTTGGAACTGCTTCCACTAGATTCAGATTAATCCAATTGGATCAATGCCTCACCTGGCTAGCACCACCTGTTTCGCTCCCTGGATCCCCTCAATCTGACAGATAGCATCCAAAAGATCCGGTGACAGCGGCGCATCTGTACCTAAAACCATTACCGCTTGGCCACCTTGAGTCTTACGCCCTACCTGCATTGTTGCGATGTTAATCCCTGCCTGCCCCATCAGTGTACCCACTTTACCGATGATACCGGGACGATCTTGATGGGGTGCCACTAACATATGGCCTGTCGGCACGGCATCCACCCGGTAGCCGTTGATCTCCACTATCCTGGGGGAGTCTGGCTGGAAAACGCTGCCTGCCACTGTAACCAAGCCCTCTGCGGTTTCCGCTTCTACACCTATCCGGTTATGATAATCATCACCATTACCTCGGTGGACAGTCTCCACCTTGATACCTCGGCGCTTAGCTAGGTAATCTGCATTGACCAAATTGACATGGTCATCCACAATGCGTTCTAGTAGGCCTTTCAAAACGGATGTAGTGATGGGCCCCGTCTGCAAGTCCACCAGAGCTCCACTATAAGTCACTCGTAGCCGACCGATGCCACCGGCCATCTGAGCCAGGAAAGACCCCAGCTTTTCGGCTAGCTCGACATAAGGTGCCAACTTCTCCATAATCTCAGGTGCTATAGTTGCCATATTGACAGCATTGTTGGGTAATCCCCCGGCTAGGAAATTGGCAATCGCCTCAGCCACATCCACCGCTACGTGGAGCTGGGCCTCTTCTGTTGAAGCACCAAGATGGGGAGTGAGCACCACATTGGGGCAATCCAAAAGGGGACTTGAGATTGCTGGCTCTTCTTCAAACACATCCACGGCAGCCCCAGCGATCCTACCTGTCTTAAGCGCCTCTGCCAAAGCAGCTTCATCGATGAGACCACCCCTAGCCACATTGATGATCCGCACTCCAGGCTTCATTAAAGCCAGAGCCTTGGCATCCAGAAGATGGCGGGTATCATTGGTTAGAGGCATATGGATGGTAAGGAAATCCGACCGTTCGAGAAGAGTCTTTAAGGGGACTAATTCTACCCCGAGCCGATCTGCCTGTTCTGCCGATATATAAGGATCATAGCCTAAGCAGATCATGTCAAAGGCTTGTGCCCGACGGGCAACTGCCGAACCAATTCGACCTAAGCCAAGAATCCCTAAGGTCTTCTGTTTAAGCTCTACTCCTACTAGGTGCTTACGTTCCCAACGGCCTTGCTTCAAACCAGCATCCCCCTGTGGGATGTTCCGGGCTAGAGCTAACATCAATGCCAAAGAATGTTCTGCCGCTGCGATGGTATTACCATCCGGCGCATTTACCACCACAATCCCCCGGCGAGTTGCTGCTTCCAGATCTATGTTATCTACTCCAACCCCAGCTCGACCAATCACTTTCAAAGAACGGGCAGCCTCAATCACGGGAGCGGTCACCTTAGTTGCGCTGCGGACGATCAAGGCATCATAATCCCCTATTCGGGAAATGAGTTCAGCCTCGCTCCAGCGCTCGGAAATGACTTCTACCTGCCAACCGGGGCGCCGCAGTGCTGCGACTCCCGCTTCTTTAACTCCATCCAAAACCAGAATCTTCATTACAAGAACCCTCCCATTACCAAACCCAGGCAAATTCCAGTAGGGCCCTATTGTTTTTTATACATGTGGGCCTCTCCAAATTTCCCAAGAACTACAAAAGAGCCTCTTCCGCGGCCTTCACTCCTATCCCTAACCCAACGGCAACACCAGCTTTATGCAAAGCCATCTCTAACGCGGCCATGGCCGTGATTACATCCAATTCACTACAGTAACCCATATGCCCGATGCGTAGAAGCTTGCCCTTTAGCTGTCCCTGACCACCGGCAAAGGTAACACCCAGTTCTTTTTGCAGGATCTTAGACAAATCACTAGCCCCGACCTCCGTCCCGGGCAGTATAGCTGTCACCGTATGGGAAGCCACGGAATTATCCGCCAAGAGCTTAAGCCCCAAAGCCCGAGCCCCTGCCCGAGCGGCCTTTGTCATCCGAGCATGCCTCTGGAAGACATTGGTCAGCCCTTCGGTTAAAATCATATCAAGGGCTGCATCAAGACCGTAGAATAGAGATACAGCCGGGGTCCAAGGGGTATTTTTCTTTTCGAAACTTTTCCGAGCTTCAAGTAAACTGAAATAGAACCTGACTCCGTGGTTAGCCTCAATCACAGGCCATGCCTTGGGACTGACACTAACTAGAGCAAGGCCTGGGGGCAGCATCAAGGCTTTCTGGGAACCGGTCACTATAATATCCACATGCCACTCATCAGTACGAATATCCATGGCCCCCATACTGCTAACGGCATCTACCAGAAGCAAAGCCTCGGTATTAGCCAGATAGTTGCCCAGGGCGGCTATATCATTGGTGACGCCTGTCGATGTCTCATTGTGGGTAGCTAGTACTACCTTGAATGGCCCTTCTTTTTCAAAGACCTGGATCACCTGATCCATGTCGAACGTGGTCCCCCAAGGGGTCTCTATTTTCGTCACCACCCCACCATAGGCGCTGGCAATCTTGGCAAAACGCTCACCAAAGTTACCGGTGACAAGGGCAAGCACTCGATCACCCGGGGCTACTGTATTGGCGATGGCAGTCTCCATCCCACCAGTTCCCGAAGTGGTAAGCACAAATAGATCGTTTGCGGTTTGAAAAACGAGCTTAGCTTTCGCCACAATTTCCCCGTGAAGCTTGGCGAACTCTTCACTGCGGTGCCCCATCATCGGTCGGCCCATAGCCGCTACTACCTGTGGTGGTACGGGAGTTGGCCCCGGTGTGTAAAGATAATTCTTATCTAGCATACAATGCATCCCCCTTAAAGTAGAAAAGGCCAAGCTATCACTGCTTGACCTGGTTAAATGACAAAAGAGAATATTTGACGATATCCTCCCCTGTCCTTTTGCCTGAGAGATTAACCCCAAGGGGCTTGCTCCTTCGGCGCCTGATGACCAGGTCTCTCCAGAGGTCTGTCCCGTTACAGTTTCTGTGTCAACACACACCTGAGAGTTTGAGGCCTGACTAGCCCTTGCCCCTTCGGTAGGATAAAGCTCCTTTTTCTGTAACGCTCATCCAGCCTTACATATTTGATTTTATGTATCTAATTATAGGAACCAGGCCAAGCCCATGTCAAGGGTCTAATGTTGCGGTTGTGTAAAAAATCAGTTGCTTGTTCCTGTTTGCCGAGGCAGGATTTGCCAGGTTACGCCCCGAAAATCGTTTTGAGTATGCCATAGAGTGGAGGTATGCATATGGGCAATCCCTCTACAGAGTACATCCTAGGTGTTGACTGCAGCACCAGTGGAACCAAGGCCTGTCTTTGGGATCTAGGTGGGACTCTCATCGCCACTGGCACATCGCCACATTCAATTCATCGTCCCTACCCTGGCTGGTCAGAGCAGAATCCCACCTGGTATGATGCACTAATTCAAGCCATCCATCGGCTATTTACTCAAACAACGATTCGGCCTCATCAAGTGTCAGCTATTGGCATCACTCACCAAAGACATACTCTCGTCCCAGCGGATCAAGACTATAATCCCCTGGGATCAACGATATTGCGGAATGATGTGCCCTTCCAGGCGGAAATCAATCTCTTGGCAACCCATATTGGTAAAGAAACCCTTTACCAAGCCACTGGTATGCCACCTGGGCCATGGCCCTTGGCAAAGATCCTCTGGCTGCAACATCACCAGCCAGGCCTTTTTGCCCAAGTACACAAATTCCTTTCGGTCCACGATTACCTCGTATACCAGCTCACAGGCGAGCTTACTACTACGGAGAGCTCGGCCTCTGCCATGGGGTGTCTTGATATACTCCACCGAAGAAGATGGGCAGCATCCATTCTCACCACTCTGAAGATTCCTGTTGAGAAATTCGTACCTTCCATTCAACCAGCTGGCAAGATGCTTGGAACCGTCACCCCGGCCGCGGCCAAGATGACGGGGCTTAGCCCTGGCACACCGGTGATCGCCACTGCCACAGACCAGGTATGTGGCTCCCTGGCGGTGGGGCTAACCCATCCACATCAGGTAGGTATCAATAGCGGCACTTCATTGACCTTCCAGACCTTATCAACCGAACCAGCCTTTGATCCAGACTGTCACTATATCTTGGAGATTAGCCCACTTGGTTATTATGCCCCAGAGACAGTGGTCTTTAGCGGAGTATCGGATTTACTCCAGTGGTATCGCCGGGGCTTTGCCAAGGCCGAAGAGAGGCAGGCAGAGCTTACCGGTAAGTCTATCTGGGAGATCATCGTGGATGAAGCAGCCTCTGTTGACCCGGGTTGTGAGGGATTAATGCTATTTCCCTTCTTTCAAGGAGTACAGGCCCCCTACTGGTCCAATGATGCCAGGGGATTGCTTATTGGTCTAACCACTACCCACACCAGACATCACGTAGCTAGGGCAATACTGGAGGGCCTTGCCTATGAATCTCGCCGACAGATTGAGTTTTTAGAATTCGGCACTGGCACCAATATCCGGGAAATCCTGCTCTACGGTGGGGCAGCGCAAAACCGCTTGTGGTGCCAAACCCTAGCCAATATCACCGGTCGCAGGGTGAAGGCCTCTACAGATATCGAGGCCTCAGCCTTAGGAGCCGCAATGTGCGCAGCCTGGGGGATTGGAAGCTTTCCCACTCCTGAGTTAGCTGTAGTGACCATGGGCGCTCCTTACAAAAGCTTTACTCCTGTAGAGGCCCTCTATGCATTTCATGACCGGCTTTACAAAGGCGTATATGAAGTGTTTTACGACCGAATTCAGGATCTCGATTCACTACGTACCAGCTTAGCCGCCACCTGCTGAGAAAGTCTCAAACCTCTGGCGCTTTCCCCAGTATATAGCCACAGCCATGAATCCCAAAAGGCCTATACTGCGAGGCCACGGCGAAGTGATGGGCACGATAGCCTGAGCTCCAATCAAGACATCAAAAAGAGCACCAACCCCCCAGAAAAACGGGTAGATAATGAGAACACTTTTGGCCAACCGACAGACACTCCCATACATGATACCTACTATAAATAGCTTCAGGAATTCTGACTGGAAACCCATATGATGAAAGGAGTAAAAAACTGCTGTAAGCAACACAGCCAAAACCGTACCAAAGGCCCTCTCAAAAAGGGTAAGCTGAAAACCATAGAAAAACACCACCTCGAAAATGCCTGCCAACATGACATACAAAGCACATCCCAAAGTATGGCTGTCAATGCTTAGCTCCCAAGGTCCCCGGCCCAGTCGCAGACTACCGAAGAGCATGCCTCCCAATCCTAGATTTAGCAACACATACATTTGCCACCGCTTTATGTGCAAGCCAAAGTCCGCCAACCGCCAGTGGCGATGCTGAATAAACCAGAGGGGAAAAAGTGTGCCTACAAAAATTAGCATACCTACATCACGTAGCAGCATGCTCGCTAAGGTCCCACTGGCCGCCAACCTCCCCATTAGTGCCGAGAGGACTAGAATCGTGAAACCGGATCCAAGAGCTACCAGGGTATCTAAGGATGGACTCCAGCAAAATAGTGCTTTAGGTGGCCTTTCCATGGTCTCCACTCATCTCACTCCTTCACACTTCCGCTTGGCTCCCGTTCACCGCCTCTTGCTGTGCAGGCATTGGCTCCTCTCCGAAACCTCATTACCCATCTACCATTACTCATCTCTCGGCCTCCATACCAGGTTTAGAGTGAACTAGGCCAGATGTGACTTGGGCTCATAACTATCCAAGATGTGACGTATCTGCCGGGTCAAGCACACCGGATGTTCATTTTGGAACAGGTTGCGGCCAATAGCCACTCCCCTAGCCCCTGCCTTGACTGCTCCTTTGATAGAACATAATATATCATCGGCAGTATTCAACTTGGGTCCACCAGCGATAACCACTGGGATCCTCACCCCTGCGACCACACCACTGAAACTCTCGGGGTCGCCTGTATAGTTGACCTTCACCATATCTGCTCCTAGCTCTTCCGCTACTCGAGCTGCGTGGGCAATCTTCAGGGGATTATATTCACCTTCTTTTGAACCATCTCTTACATACATCATGGCCAGGAGCGGCATCCCCCAGGCATCACAAGCCTCTGCCACTTGGCCTAGATCCTTTAACATAGACGCCTCCTTGGGACTACCTAGATTGACATGCACTGAAATGGCAGTGGCTCCCAGCTTAACAGCATATTCAGCTGTGCTGACTAGTTCCTTGCGGTTTGGATCTGGGGCTAGATCTGTTGACGCCGATAGATGCACGATCAACTCATAATTGACCACTCCTGTGGCAATCAGGTGCCGGGCCTGACCTTTATGCACCAAGATAGCATCAGCTCCACCGGCCACAACCTGTTTTACTGTATCGCAAATATCTTCTAGTCCCAACACCGGTCCCAATGACACCCCATGATCCAAAGGCACGATCAGCAATCTATGGGAGTGTCGGAATAGTCTTTGCATACGTAACTGTTTCCCTGTCATATCCCTCTTCCCTCACCTTTCCAGAATGGTCTCCTCAACCTTGATTCCCACGTGCCGACCAGGACTATCTAAATATGCCAGGAGCTCATCGCCGGGACGAACTAGCGTAGCATTACGCGGCTTCCCATCTACACCCATCACCCGAATATGCCAGTCATCCTGCAAGACTACATTTAGTGGTTCGTCTTCCACCAGACCCTGAATTAGGAGCAATGGGCGAACTTCAATCTTTACCCGGCCCACTACTACTTCCCGAACCTCCCCCTTGGCACTGACCGCCATGACCCGGCTTCCTACCGCAAGGTCAGTAATATACTCAACTCTGTCATCAAACATCCAGACATAAGAGTGAACCGCACCGGCATTGACCCGAAAGGGCCGTAGATTCATATACGGCAGAAAATGCGTCTCAGAGCAAACTAAGATCCCACCAGAGGAGGTCGACCCCACCAGTATACCTTCATCTTGACTTAAGAGACTGGCCGTATCAATACAACCCCTAAACCCCATGCCGATGTGCCGGACTTCCTCTACTACCAACGGCAAGAGCTTGATCCTCCGATGCCCAGCCTCTAGCAAGTGCCTGCTGACACTTATGATCTCGGGAATCTCATCAGTGGAAAGCAACACCCCATCACTACCTCGTTCCATGACACCTAATGCCACCTGCATTCCTTCCAGGGTAGATTCTCTTTTGAGCAAAATGGTATCACTCCCCTGGAGGCGAGCAAGAATCAATTCCAGCGGTATATTGGTGGGAAGATCAAACTCCACAACCGCATAGTCGAAGTGCCTCACTGTCTGCCAGGCCGCTTCTAGGGCCTGGCGGCTATCGATGGCCAGGAAAATGCAGGTAGGGTGCCCCAGAGTCTGAGCTTTAGCTAAGAGCTCTGGCTGGGTAGACATGACAATGTCTTCAGGATCGAGACCCTCCAATTCTGCCTCCCGTTCTATGTCAACTACCCATTGAGTTCGCAAAGGTAGATTCAGGATGTCTCTTTGCTGTCGAGTCACCAACACTGTGTTAAGAGCCGAGCTAGCAAAAGCACCCCAGAACCCCTGATGTTCCAGACTGACATTCCTTCCATCAAGCCAGACATATTGGCTTCTTCCTTGATAATCAACTGCTTGCATGCTTCTTCTCACCTCTACGGCAGTTTTCTTTAGTTAGCAAAACCCGTTTTCACAAACGCAGACTCTTCGTATATGCTTTGGCGTCAAGTTCTTCTGTAGAATAGATGTAACGGGGTTTACCCACCTCACCGATGTCCAGGAGAGCTTGGGGATCAAAAAAGGTGCCTGGTGGAACAAGGCTGATCTGGATCGGTACTCTATCTTGCCCCCCAAGAATCGTCAGTGCCTCTTGGGACTTTGTGTCCTGCCCAAATTCTCTGCTTTCAACGACGAAATGCAGCCCAAAAGGCTCTAGCGGCCCTACTACCCATAGACCTTTACCGGGAACGTGCTGAATCATTGCTTCCAGATCCCAAAGATCAAAGAGATGTCCCGCTACCTGCAAACAGTCTTCCTGCCTTCCCCGCACTTCCAATCTATACTGGGCACCACAGGGGCAGAGTTCCGGAACCAACCGTGCTCTGTCCCCGGTCCAATAGCGCACCAAAGGCGTGGCCCGCCGCTTTAGAGTCGACACTACAAGGTAGCCAATATTACCTGGCCTCACTGGTGTTTCCCGATCCTCTTCCAGGAGCTCAAAAACGAAATCACTCAAAACCGGATGGAGCCTTCCGTAGAGACAGTCCAGGGCAGCTGCACCGATTTCGGTCATGCCATAATTGTCAAAGACTGGTGCATTCCAGATCTCCTGAATCAGTTTTCGGCGCTGGGGACTAAGTGGCTCTCCCGCCGAACAAATGGCCCGCAAGCCAGGAAAATCCCGAGCCGGGGACAGCCCCATAAGCTCAGCACATCTAGCTAACAGGATGGCCTGCAGGGGTAAAGCCGCTAACACAGTCACATCCAGATACCTCATCATATTTACTATCCGAGGAAAGGGACTGATGGTGGAACGAGAGCTGGCCGGTATGACACAAGCGCCCCGCAACCTAGCTGCCAAATGAAAGGTATGGGCCACCTGTGATATGGCATAGGGATAGCGAATCAACACCGTATCCGCCACCGATAGATTAACTCCACAAGTGTTAATCTCGTCCGCAGTATCCAGTAGATCGTCCTCAGCAAGCCAAATGGACACAGGTTTTCCTGTTGTCCCGAAAGACTCATGATAGGCAGCCACTTCATGCTTGGGCACTGCCAAAAAGCCATACGGTGAGTGTTCTCTAAGGTCTGCCTTGGTTGTCAAAGGGATCTGGGCAAGTTCCGACAAGGAACGCAAAGGCTTATCCGGAAGCCTGCCACTATAGAAGCTAGCCCTGCGAGCCCGGCTTAACATCTGATTTGCCAAATTCACATCTCCGCCAATGATCATCTACACTACGCCCTTCCAGATACTCAGAGCCCCACCAGTTCTTGGATGTTCTCGCCAAGGATCCGCTCCAGCCCACCCTCAGAGAGTTCTAACAAGAGGATTTTGGCTAACTCCACCCTGGGATGAGAAAGTGGGAATTCCGAACCAAAGATGAGTTTGCTGGCCCCGGCTTTCTCTACAGCCTGCTGGATATGAAGATAGCTACCAGTTGACGTCTCTAAGAAGAAATTGTCTAGCTCTACTGCTGCCTGCAATGCATCCTGATCGGCAGGCCCAAAACCCATGTGACCTAAGATGAAATTGGTCTTGGGAAACTGTCGGGCCAGTGATACATACCGCTCGGTAGAAGCACCGGGGTTATAGAGAACATGGCTATATACCGGCAGTCCATAATCTCCACAAATTCGGGACAGCTCCGCCACAGCTTTGCTGGCAAAGGAGAACTGATGACTCATGGGAGAAAGTTTCAATCCCCGGAACCCTGCATCAAAGGCCTCCACCAGACTCTGGCCCACACCACTTGCATGGGGGTTTAGACAGCAGAAGCCGATGAGACTACCTTTGGCCCTTTCTGTGGCCTTTTTTACATAGGCATTGTCCGGCGGCTCAGTACTCGGTTGTGCCCGCCCAATGATATAATCTGTCATGCGGCGCACATCGAGAGTCCCGCCCGGGACAGCAACACCAACCTCAATCCCAACCTCCTGTAGCACTTCCAGATATTCATCCACACTACCCACCTCAGACTTGGAGATGTGAGCATGGCCATCAATGATCATGTGGGTGCCTCCTATTCCTTCACCACTCGAATAGTCTTGCTTTTGGGGCGCCGAATACTTTCCACTAGCTCAAACGCGCAAGGGACTCCTACTGAGAATTCCATTTGACTGGCTAGCCGTTCAGCTAATCCTGGGCTCTTTTCCACCCCAGGAGCTATTTCCACTCGCACCTTAAGGGTACTGGCCCCCGGTGGAACCACAAATTCGTACCAATTACCTACCTCTGGCAACCTCATCAGGAATTCCTCAAGGTAAAAGGGAGAGAACTCTACTTGACCGATCTTGACCTGGTCAACTTGTCGGCCCCGCAAGAATAGGCGGGGAAGGGCCACACCACAAGTACAGATATCTGGATCGGTATACCCTAGATCCTGTGTCCGGTAGCGGATTAAGGGTGTATCCCAACGCAAAAGGCAAGTAACAACGATCTCGCCAATCTCACCTGGCTCCAGTACCCGATCTGTACTGGGATCAACTATCTCCACCAGGACATGGGACATGGGGATATGGTAGCCCCGGTGGTGATCACACTCGACACCCATGCCCCCACCTTCTAGGGAGCCATAGTAGAAATTGGCCTTCGTGCCCCAGATGCGCTCAACTCGCTCTCTAAAGGCAAAGGAACAGCCCTCTCCTGTGAGCCAGACACGCCTCAGGGGTAAAGTCCCAAGGTCAAAACCGATGGATACAGCCGCTTCTGCCAAGGCCATGGAGTAGGAAGGTGTGGTTATGATAATGGTCGGTTTTAGATCTTGCATCACCCGCACCGTTTTCTCCGGAGTGGAATAAGCCCCAGCCTTACCTGCTGGAATTACCGTTGCCCGACACCCAGACATGAAAACCTTATGAAAAGCAAGGCCCGAAGAGCTCATCTCATAGGGTAAGGCATTTAGACAGATATCCCCCGGCCGGACATCTACCAGGTAAGGTAGAGCCGGGGTCAGCTCATTTAGGTAGAAATCCTGCCAAGTCCAAGGGACATAGATCTCCTTTCCACTGGTAGTCCCGGTAGCCACATGCACCAAAGCAATATCGTCTTTAAAACAGGCGAGGGTGATCCATGGATCCTGTCGCAGCTCATCTTTAGTTGTGAAAGGGAGTCTGCTTACATCCTCGAGTTCCTCAATATCCTCGGGGACAACTTGAGCAGCCATCAGCTTCGCCCGATAGAATTCTGAGCGCCGAAAGGCTCTAGTGACTACCATACCTAATGCTTCCAGCTGAAAGGCTCTTAGTTTCTCTAGGGACATGTTCTCAACGGTAGCATCAGGCTCAAAGTATTTCTCTAACAGTGGTGGTTTTTCCATTCTTCGCAGCTGATCGAAAAAGCTAGACATATCTTCTCACCATCCCAAATCAAATTGTCTTGTGGCACACTCTATCGACATTGATCAAGGATTAATCTCCTGGGCTACAGCATCTGCCTTTGTGGCTTCTCCAATTCGCCGATAAGCCGTCTCGAGATCAAGCAGCATGGTAGCAAATTCAGCAGGAGTTAGAACTTCCGCTTTCTTCTTGTTCGTTCTGGCACCTTGATACCATTGCTTGACAAACTCAAAGTCTTCCACAGCTATAGTGGTCAGGTGAAAGAGGGGTTCAGGCAAGCTATAGCATAGATATCCTCTCAAGAGTCTGATTGTCGGGTTTTTCGGTCGCCGCCTGAGCGCATTGTTGATTAGCATTAACCCTTGAACTGCATTACCGAACATAGTGGATGAGTTCCGGGAGCAGCGACCAGTTAGAGCCACAGCACTACCATAGTAGGCCTCGATCAATGGATCTTTAGGGTTAAGCTGATGTGCTTTTTCCAGGCATGCCCGGGCTGCTTCGGCAGCTTGTGGATCATCATCTATGGCCTGATTGTGTAGACGAATACCCAATTGGAGCAAATCAGGTAGAGCCTCAACCTGGGGCAAAGCTATAGGCTCTTTGGGCAAAGCCTTATCCAACTGAGTCCTGATTGTTTGGGCATAGGGAGAATTCGAATCCAGGGTCAAAAGCCGTTCCCAGGTATCCTTAGCCTCTAGCAACATCCCTAGCCGTAGATACGAATCGCCTAGACAATAAAGGATCTTTCGATACTCCCCGGCATCGATCTCTGTGCTACCAGACTCATATTGGGAAGCTAGGTAGGTGAGATCGGTGATAGCCGTAGTTGTGCGAAAAAAGAACTGTTCCGGCAGCCGGTAACTATGGGCGGCCCTGATGCGGCGAAGCTCAATGCTTGTCGGATCCTTACGAATCGCCTCTTCCATCATGGCAATAGCCTGTATGGCCTGGGAGAACATGGTTCCCCCCTCAGGGGCATAGCGACCCATTAGGGAAAGACTGCTACTATACAAACCTGTAATGGTGGGATCCTCCGACCAAGTACTATGGGCTTCACTGAAGATTTCGTGGGCTTTTTGGGCCGCGGCCACATCACCCGCTTCACCTAGATGCAATAACCGCTTGCCTTCTTTAAGCACAGCATCCCGCCGGGCAACCTCCACCGGCTCCTCTTCGAAACCCTCGATTTCAATCCCCTCTGCCCTCAAGGCTCTTTGCACAGTCCTATTCGGCCCTAAGGCAGCCAATCGATGCCATGTAGCTAAAGCTGCTCCTTCATTGCCAATATTCATATGGGCTTTACCGAGGTCGAAAAGTAGTCGCCAGTAAAGCTCCTGGGCGAACACACTATTGTCTTTTTCATACTGAGCAATGAGAAAACTAAAATCGTTTATGGCCACTTGTGTCCGATGGAAATACACCTCCGGCAGCCGGTAATTCACATAGGCTCTGACGATGCGGACAGTGACCTCTTCCTGATGGGCATCGACGACCTCGTCAAGGAGCTTGATTCCCTGTAGCACTCTGGCAAACCGCTCCTGGGGATCGATACTATCCCGACCGACAAGTGCAAGTGAGCTGCCATAGTAAGCCTCGGCTTCAGGGCTTTCTGGGCGAAGTTGCCGTGCCCTTTCCAGCCAACCTATAGCCAGCTTTGTAGCGGTCTTTTCCCCCCGAACTGCGAGATTGTGAAACTCTATGCCCTTAGCCAATGCTTCATCGAAAGGTATGTCTTCATTTATTTCCAGTAAGGCCAACTCAGTACTGCTATGATTGTAAGTCACCTATTCTCCCCCCTCACCGGTGCGTACTGACTCTTCTACCAATATTGGCAGACACATTTCAGATTCAATCACATGCTATGTGACCGCTGGTCTAGTAGAAATGCGCCTTCTATCCCAAACCGAGACTAAGACGTGATTTGAGATTGGCTTCCCTAATGGGCGAAAATGAAAGTGATATCCCATAGCCAGTTCGATGACAAGTAATATGCTGTAGTGGAAACAGTGTCAGAGAAAGGGGGTACAGATGGATGCCAAGGAATATTCAATTACTGTCACAGGCGTTTATGACGAAAATGCAGAGTATGGGACAGTCCCGTCCTGACCCACAGGCTATCGGAGCTGCAGTACAGGAGTTTGTGGCAGGCTGCATGCAGGCAGTATCCCAACCCGGAGACAAGGGTAAAGAGCGACGTAGGGCTAGACGGGTTCGAGACTAATCGACAAATAGCCCGGGTCAAATAGTGAGGCCGCACCCGTATCTTGTTAATCGGGCACGGCCTTGTCTTGATCTTGCCAGGCTAGTACCGATAAATCAGTGCTGCGACTGGCAAGTTACTAATCCACAGCTGGCTCTAATAAGCGAGTCTAGTCAAATACCAGCTTGATATTGGCGATACTGGCTGCCTCCACCTTAAAGGAGACTCGGTTCTTCTTAGCTTCTGGTCTAGACACATCTGAAAGCACATTCTCATTGATGTCTACCAACACCGCTTCTCGAATCTCACGGCAGAAAGCGAGGGTAACCTCTGTATCCTGGCCTTCTGTCTCGTATAAGCGAATGAGCATCTCTTTGCCATCTGCCTCTTCTGGTACCTTAACAGCAGAGATTGCCACAGTCCCCGCTTCCAAAGTGATGAATCCATGGGTCAGAGGCCAGGTTCCAGCTTTGGGCCTGGTGGATAGTACTGTTAGGGAATGGTTATAGTCATAGCCCAACTGTATGAGCTCTTGGTTGGTTGTGGGACTCGTCACACATAAAGCTAGTCGAAACTCGTGGATACCCAGCTCTGGATAGGGATCAGGATCATAGGAGCTGCGGATAAGACTTACCGCAAGGGAATTGTCGTAGCCACGGAAACCATACTTTGAATCTGTAACCAGCATCAACTGGCTCTCTTCCTCCCCTTTTGCTAGCCCGAACATCCAGCTATTGGCCGGTACATCCATATCCATGGGCTGTCTTTTGATAGTACCAAAGGGTACATCGTACTGGTAGGCATCACATTCATAGGCCACAGGAGCATAGAAATTCAACTGCGGTATGCTTTCGCCCCGCTGACCCCGTTCCTGCCAGTCACACCTGACATCATAGTTAAGCAGTCGACTGCTCTTATCCAAAGAGATGGTAACATCTAGCTGGGAATCACCGAATTTGACCCTGTAGGCTAGACTTTGACGTAATTCTCCCTGCCGAAAATCAAGAATCTTCACGTCCTTGACCAAATCCTCTGTGGTCATATGCCTGCCTACCCGCCAAGAAGTCATCCCCATCCGAGGATCTTCACTAATCAAGCGGAAAATGCCAGCCGGACGCTGACAGCACACAAGCTCCTCATCGGTAGACTTATCCTGTAAGGAAATTAGTGCGCAAGTCTTGGTGTCTAGTACCGCTTTGATTAGTTCATTTTCAAGGACGAAACAAACTGGTTCTTCTATCCTGGGATCCCGAGGGTACCGGATGGGTATCTCAAATTCATCTGTCTCATCGAGAACATAAGTAGAATAACCATAGGCGGGTACCGCTACCTCCATCAACAACCGTACATAGGCATGACCCCAATACTGGTTAACGCCATGATCTAGCAGTTGATGGCTCACCAAGTTGCCTTGGGCATCCTTGCAGATTAGCCGCTCAAGATCGCCATTCCAATCCCAAACGACCACCTCAACCAATTCCCGCCTTTGCCTTTGGGAGGGGTTAAATACATGAAATATGCGGCCTTTACCTGCTCCCCGGGAGGTTTGGGATATCCTAAAGCGTTCCACCCCAAAGCCCACTCCGGCACCTTCGGAGATGGTGTCCTTAATGTCCTCAAAGGGAATGAGGGGAGCAGTATCGATCTCCGCCACTAACTTCTCCAGTGCCAACTTCTTATTGGCTCCGGCTATAGCCATAGTCTCCTGGAAAAGCCCCCGGGCATGTTCCCTTGTGTCAACTACACCAGAGCCTGGGATAATATCATGGAACTGGTTAAAAAGCACATTGCGCCAGCCTTCGAAGAACTGATCATGGCAATACTGCCAATCGGTGTTAATGGTAGCTAAAGTCCCAAAGGCTTCCGCTTCATTCAAAGCTGCCTCACCTATCCGATTTGCCGCCTTGATCCGAGTCTGGCTTGTATAACAGCCTGTAAAGACGAAGTTGCGCTCACCATGTACTTCCGGTAATGTGTCCTGAATCTCTTCTACTTCCCTAAAGAACTCTCGGAAGGTGCCAAATTCTATCCTCGGAAATACTGGCCAGGTATTCATATCGATCAGCTTTTCCAGATCCCGACGGGTAGGGCCACCTCCATGATCACCGACACCATAGACCTTGAGGGTGCAGTTAATTCCATGCTTGTGGCAAAACTCCGGTACATGCAGCGCCAAATCTGAGTTAATGTAGCCAAGATACCAGAAAGGCTCCCGATAAACGATAACCGAGCGGCCCGATGGTGCTACCCACCTTTGCAGGTAGTATCCCTCATCTCCTCGGCAATGGTAGTAATACTTGACACCACCCCGAGCCAAGACTTCGGGAACGTTGAGACTATGTCCGAAAGTATCTGGTTCAAAGTCTAGTTCCAGCGACTCAGGCTTTATGTCAAGCAGCTTAGAGAGATATCGCTTTGTATAAAGGATATGGCGGGCCATGCTTTCCCCGTTAGGTATGTTCTTATCGGCTTCAACCCAAGTAGTAGCAGTAACTTCCCAGCGCCCCTCTTTTACCCGAGCCTTGATTTCCTCCAGCATCTCCTGCCCATAATCTTCTACGATCTTATACACCGATGCTTGGGACTGGGAAAACCTAAACTCCGGGTATTCTTCCATCAGATCCAGCATGGTTCGGAATGTATCGAGGGTGATAGCAACTGTCTCATCCCATCGCCACATCCAATTCATATCGATATGGGCGTGGGCAGCGCAGATAACTCGGTAGGACTTGGCCCTATTGGAAAGCTCACTCAGCTTGGTCTCAGCCTCCTGGCCGACACTAGCTGTGATAGTGCCGGCCTTCTCTAGCTCGGCCAAGAGGAATTCTAGCACCGAATCAATCAGCTGATCATGGCGACCAGCATCAACCCGTGACAGCCTGTAAGCATATTGGAGCTGCGCGACGATCCGTTCTGCCCAATAATTCCCTGTCTTTGCCTTTTCCGCCAGAGCAAGTCGAGCTTCTATGGTCAATTCCCATTTCCCCCTTCTAAATACAGATTTGATACATTCGCCAAAACCGTTCGACACCCTCTTCTGCTTCACCTGCAAATATCCAGGCAATGCTCGAGGGATGGACGATTCACTACCTTGGATCCATGCTACTTGGCAACTTAAAATCCGATTGACAAATCCATATCTGAGTGGGTATACTACAAATGGGCATATGCCCATTATCCATTCTCTAGCATTTCGGCGCAGTAGTAGAAGCAAAGGCATTTCACATGTTTTGCCGTTGTTACGTCGAAGCAAGGCAGTAACTAACACTAGTTATGAGAGGACTGATCTAATGAAGATCGCTATCTCTGCCAAAGGTCAAGGGCTAGATGCTGTGCTTGACCCCCGTTTTGGCCGTTCCCCCTATTTTGTGATTGTCGATACAACAGCTGGTACCATTGAAACCTTGACTAATGCCAACGCCACTGCCTCAGGTGGTGCCGGAATCCAGACTGCACAGTTCATCTCCAAGCAGGGTGTGGAGCTGGTTATTACTGGTAGCGTCGGCCCTAAAGCCACTCAAGTACTAGCTCAAGCGGGCATCGAGATTAATCATACCAAGGCTAATACGGTTAGTGAGGCTATCAAAGAATTGGACAGCCCCAATGGGGATGAGGAATTCCAGCCTACCATCACCTCTTCTCCCCAAAACGCGATAAAGCCAACGGGCTCCTATTCGAAATTGGCTATTGCTACAGATGCTAATCTGGTTGCCCCACACTTCGGCCACTGCCCCACTTTCACCATCCTTACTGTCTCGGATAACCAGGTCAAAGCCAAAAAAAGCATTCCCAACCCCGGGCATAAACCAGGATTCTTGCCTAGGTATCTGGCCGATCTTGGGATAGATTGCATCATCACCGGTGGCATTGGTGGCAATGCCGAGGCCCTATTTGCCGAAAGGGGTATAAGGGTAATCGGCGGTGTACAGGGTCCTGTAGATGATGTGGTAGCCGCTCATCTTGCCGGTCGCTTGCAGCCCGGAGAGAGCCTGTGTGATCACGACATTTGAGCAAATCATTGAAACACTCCAGATGGAAATCCCAGACGGAAACGGGGATATAGTATGCTAATAACTATTGCTAGTGGCAAGGGTGGGACTGGAAAGACTACAGTAGCAGTCAACCTGGCCCTTACACTTAAGGAACTATTGCCAGTTGTGTTACTAGATTGCGATGTAGAAGAACCCAATGTGCACCTTTTTCTGCAGCCGGTTGTCAATGAGTCGGAAAAGGTCATGACGACTGTGCCGAAGATCGATGGGAATAAGTGTGATGGGTGCGGCAAATGCAGCGAGTTTTGCGCCTTTAATGCCATTGCCATCGTCAAGGGCAAACCCATTACTTTCCCGGAGCTTTGCCACAGTTGTCGCGGATGTACTCTTGTCTGCCCAACGGGTGCCATTACTGAGACTCCTAGACAGATTGGACTTGTGGAAAAGGGAACTTGGTCTGTCATCAAGACCGCCAAGGGAACACTCAAGATCGGCAGCCCCCTGGCACCCATGGTCGTAGATGCCGTCCGGAATACCGCGCCACTACATCACGGGGATCAGGCGGTGATCATCGATGCATCCCCTGGTACCAGCTGTGCAGTGGTAGCTGCTGCCAAGGATACTGATTTTTGTCTCCTGGTCACTGAGCCTACCCCTTTCGGGCTTAATGACCTTACTTTAGCGGTGGAACTAGCCAAAAAACTAGGATTGCCCCACGGAGTGGTAATCAATCGGGCGGGATTGGGTGATCACAGTGTCTATGATTACTGCCATGAGGCCGATATCCCCATCTTGATGGAGATCCCTTTTGATACCAAATACGCTGCCTGTTACGCTCGGGGTGGTCGGCTAGTGGAGGAATTCCCCGACCTTAGCGATAGATTTCTTAAGCTTTGGGATGTAATCCAACACCACGCCAAGAGACACCAGCGAGAGGAGCCGAAAACATGAAGGAGTTCCTCGTGATTAGTGGCAAGGGAGGCACTGGCAAAACGTCCATCACGGCAGGATTCGCTGCCCTGGCCGGGGATATCGTTTTGGCTGACTGTGATGTCGATGCGGCAAATCTGCATATGCTGCTGGAACCTGTGACCTACCATACAGAAGAATTCATTGGGTCTAGGAAGGCTACTATCGATCCCACACATTGCAGCAACTGCCGGCTTTGCCAAGAGTCTTGCCGCTTCAATGCTATAACCAGTACTGAAATAGCCTGTACCGTCAACCCCTTAAGCTGTGAAGGTTGTGGTGTTTGCAGTTTCGTCTGCCCGAAAGGTGCCATAACCATGCATGATCATGTCTCAGGCCATTGGTTTCTCTCCGATACCCGCTATGGCCCCTTAGTCCATGCCCGCTTAGGGATAGCAGAAGAGAACTCAGGGAAATTGGTAGCTAAGGTGCGAGAACAGGCCCAGCGCATTGCACAAGAAAAGGATGTGGAATACATCCTGGTTGATGGGCCCCCGGGAACAGGCTGTCCGGTGATCTCCAGTATCTCCGGTGTGGATCTAGCCCTTATTGTGACAGAACCCACCATTGCGGGCCTACATGATCTTGAGCGAGTCAGGCAACTAGCTGGTCACTTTGACGTACCGGTAATGGTCTGTATAAACAAGTACGATTTAGATGAAGCATACACCAGAAAGATCGAGCTCTACTGCCAGAAGCAGCAAATCGAGCTGGCTGGGCGCATTCCCTTTGATCGAAATGTCGTCTCAGCCTTGGTTAGGGGAATACCTGCAGTAGCCTATGCGGCACCATCCACCTCGGAAAACAGTGCAGCCAAAGCTATTGGGGATGTATGGCAGGCTGTGCGAAACCGTCTATTAGCATAAGAACCGTTGTTCCAAGGCCACTGCCCAGAAGCCTAACTAGGGAGAGTGGCCTATCTTGTCTATGATGGAGCCAGGAATTCACGAATTGAGACGCAAATGAAGGGGAATCCCCACTTGATAATCGAATATAGTCTGTGTAAGAAAATTCGCGGGAAGGCCCCAACTCTGGACTAGGGCTACCGATTCAGAGCCTTAGGGGTAGTTAGGGTGATCTCGCTGGAGAGACTGCAAAGGGAGATAGTCTTCTCATGGATGAGACCAACTTATCCCGTCTAGGACAGCCTCGGGATACTTGCGAGCCGATTGTTACTTTCATAGATGACGACGGCAAAGCCGAAGCGTGTACCCGTTTGCTTCCCATTTTTGAAGCCAAAAATGAGAGATTCGTTGTAGCAGTCTGCCCAAATAGGCTGAACACAACCGGATATCTGACCCAGAGTCAGCTGCGGGAACTACGGGATCACGGCCACGAGATTGTAAACCATACCTTTAACCATGTGGGCTACTCGAAGGTAAGGGACAAGGCGGTATGGGATGAGGACATTAGAAGGGCCAAGGAGTTCTTACGTGAAAATGGATACACCCATGACATCTTGGTAAATCCCTATGAACAAGGCAAATCCAAGAAAGCAATTAGCATAATGCAAAAGCATGCCAAGTGCGCATTTAACAGTATGGGACAGAATAAACCCGATGCCTTTTTGCCATATCGGATTAGGAGAATTGCCTTTGGTTCTTGGGTTCCGGGATATCACAAGTACGCTGGTGCGCCGTTAGAATACTACAAGAAAAAGGTTGATTACTGTTTCAAGCATCGTACATGGCTTGTTTGGATGGTTCATTCTGCAGTCCAGCCCACCGAGCAGGACCTTGTCCTAGCTCAGTTAATTGACTACATTCAATCGCTAGGCATCGAAATTGTGACAGCAAGTGAAGGATTTGCAGGGCGAGAACACCTAGCCAGGAGTCAAAGCTTGCTATCCATGTATCGGCCCAAGATCAAGAAATACCTGGGAAACCTTTTCCGGGCGTGATTGTTCAAGTAACAGCAGCTACGACATTGAAATCTCACAGGCTCTACACTCCCTGTTTCTGCCCACCTTTCCCATCGG
The DNA here is from genome assembly GCA_012518315.1 of Bacillota bacterium. Taxonomy (GTDB): domain Bacteria; phylum Bacillota; class Limnochordia; order DTU087; family DTU087; genus JAAYSL01. Next base: position 26,810 of record JAAYSL010000162.1, read on the forward strand.
CACGTCCTTTCTGAAGCGATTCATCATAATCTGACTGCCTTAGGCACTACCCTAGTTAGCCAATCATTCGGCGTTCCCGCTGTCTGTGATAGTGTTCGTGATAAGAATAACAATCTAGTCAGAGACTCCCAACGATATTTGACGCTCTTTTTTTACACAAACTTAACAGCACCTCATAGAGGGTTTGTTTGCAGAACGAAGAACAGAGCAATCAAACATCAAACATCTGATGTTTGCTGATTATCCCGGAAAGGGCGTCTATAAATGAAACTGGGGATTAGTACATACACATACACCTGGGCAATAGGGGTTCCTCATTATCAGCCTCCAAAGAACCCTCTATCCGCCCTAGGGCTATTAGAGCTAGCAAATCATCTAAGGGTCAAAGTAGTCCAGTTCGCAGATAATCTACCAATTCACCTGTTAAGTCAGGGAGAGCTTAAGCGGGTCAGAGATATTGCCGAAGACTATGAGCTAGAAATTGAACTTGGAACTAGGGGTGTCGAGCCCAAGGAACTGCTTACATATCTGGAATTGGCCAAGTTTTTCAAGGCAAAGATAGTCAGAACCTTGCTGCACTCCACTACCTCTAGCCCCGATCTAGGGCAAGCCTATGAGTGGATATCCGAAGTTGCTCCACAGTTTGCTAGCTCCAACATTGCCATTGCGATAGAGAATCATGATAGATACACAGCCCGAGAACTTGCCCGGCTAATCGAAGCCATAGACAATCCATATGTAGGTATATGTCTAGACACAGTGAACTCCTTTGGAGCCCTGGAGGGGCCACAGACAGTACTTGACCAATTGGGTCCATATGTCAACAATCTGCATTTCAAAGACTTCGATGTCGTCAGAGCGGATCATCAAATGGGATTCAACATACATGGGACGCCGGCAGGTAGTGGTCGGCTTAATGCCGATTGGCTATTGAACGAACTCGCTTCATACAAAAAAGATCCCAACCTAATTCTAGAGCTTTGGACACCATTTGCTGGCACCGTAGAGGAAACTGTTGCCAAGGAGAACCAATGGGCAGAGCAGAGCATTGGGTTCCTGTGGAAAAAGCTAGAGGGAATTAGGTGTCAATCATAGTACACAGGGCAGATGTGGCTGAACCAAGATCACCATAGATCAGGAACAAGGGTAAGTATTGATGGCTCAATTACAGACTAAGTGAGGGATTATTGATGCAAAAAGTAGCTTTACTTGGCGCAGGTGGCAAAATGGGTTGTCGTATCACCAAGAAACTCAAAGACAATCCAGAATATCAGCTATCCTATGTTGAAATTGGCGATGAAGGGAAACGCCGACTATCCGAACTGGGCGTCAGCGTTACACCTCAAGAGAAAGCACTAGCAGATGCGGACATTGTGGTGTTAGCGATCCCAGATGCGGTCATCAAGAAGGTCGCAGCTGCCATTATACCAACATTGAATAGCGGAACGATAGTGGTTAGCCTCGATCCGGCAGCTGCATATGCTGGGATCCTACCAAAACGTGATGATATTACTTATTTTGTTGTTCACCCATGTCACCCACCACTGTTCAACGATGAGATTTGCCCTGAAGCCATGGTGGATTGGTTTGGTGGAACTGCCAAGCAGCATATAGTTTGTGCTCTCTTCCAGGGGCCAGAGGAACACTATAATGTAGGAGAAACCCTTGCTGTCAAAATGTTTGGACCCATTATCCAATCCCATAGAATTACTGTAGAGCAAATGGCCATTTTGGAGCCAGCTTTGGTTGAGACCTTTACTTCCACATTAGTCGCAGCCATGAAAGAAGCACTAGATGAAACCATCAGGATGGGTGTACCCGAAGAAGCTGCGTTCAATTTTCTAATGGGACACCTGAGAGTCCAATTTGCTGTAATATTTGGATATGCAGGTTTTGAATTCTCCGATGGGGCAAAACTTGCCATGCAACAGGCTGGTGAAGTTATCTTCAAGCCGGATTGGAAGGAAAACATCATGAATTTGGCCAGTATCCGTAATAGTGTAGATGCAATAACCAAGAATGTTGCTAAATAACTTGGAAAGGTTGGCGCAAGATAGATGGTTCCAGCAGTTGATTCTGAGCTTTTCAAAGCCCCACAACGAAAAACGGCAGTCGAAACTGTAATCAGCAAGATTAAGGAGTTAATCCTGACGGGCCAAATTAAGCCAGGTGATCGATTGCCTAACGAGCTCGAACTGAGTCAGAGTCTCGGAGCTAGCCGTGGCTCTGTCCGAGAAGCTCTTAAGATCTTAGATGCCTTTGGCATAATTGAGATCAAAAGAGGAGATGGCACCTATATTGCAGACTCCGTGAACAGCAAAATGTTTGATCACATTCTATTCCACATCATCCTCAGTGGTGTTGACAAGCATAGTCTCATGGAGCTGCGGGAGTTAATGGAAATCGGTATCGCCCGCATAATCATGAAGCGCACAGGTACCGACAGTATCGCACCAATAAGACAAGCGCATAGTGAAATGCAAGCACTGATTCAAAGCGGGAGTGCAGATCCCCAGCAACTAACACAAGCCGATCTAGCTTTCCACCAGGCACTAGCTGATGCCACCGGAAATGATCTCATTGTGAAAATTTACGGTTTCGTGCTGGAGTTGTTTATTCCATCCATTCTTGCTACCCATACGAATAAACGCCATGGGTTGAACGCTTTTAGGCTTCATACCCAAATTATTGATGCCCTTGAAGAGAAAGACATGGAGAAGGCTAAAGCTGCCCTTTTGGAGTCAATAGATGATTGGGTTCGATACTCCTAGGAGCAAGAGTTCAAGTGAGTAGGGGGTGAATAACCGGCTTACCCAGTATCAATCGAGCAAAATACAGGAATAATTAGGAGGACAGAAATGAAGAACAAAAAGACAGTTATCCTAATAGCATCTTTACTTGTGTTGATAGTGGGCCTGGCTGGGACTAGCCAAGCGAGTCAGTTTAATCTTAAACTTTGGACATGGTGCCCAACTAAGTCACCCGCTACAACGTGCCTCTGAGAGATTTGCACAACTTATCAATGAACGTACTGACGGGAAAGTCACCATTGATGTTTTCGGTAACACACAGCTCGGTCAGGAACGGGAAATGGTTGAGGGACTTCAATTCGGGACAGTGGATCTGACCATTGTTTCTACCGGTCCCCTAGGTGGATTTGTCCCTCAAATAGGCGTCGTGGATTTACCCTTCCTCTTCAACTCCTCTGAGCACGCCTATAAGGTGCTCGATGGCCAGATTGGCCAAAGTATCTTGTCTCAGTTTGAATCCCGAGGGATAGTGGGATTAGCCTTTATGGAAAATGGATGGCGGCATCTGACAGTCTCTAATGTCAAGGTCACCAAGCCCGAAGACCTAAAAGGGTTAAAAATCCGGACTATGGAAAATCGGGTGCACATGGATGCTTTCCGGGCCATGGGAGCATCACCCGTACCAATGGTTTGGGGCGAGGTATATACCGGCTTACAGCAAGGCATCATCGACGGGCAAGAGAATCCCGTACCAATCGTCTACACAAACGCCCTATGGGAAGTTCAGAAATACTACGCTCTCACCGGGCATTTTTATACTCCATATGCCTTCTTGATGAGTAAGGCTACCTTTGACAAATTGCCAAAGGATATCCAAGACGTTTTCAAGGAGACAGCTCTTGAAGTTGCCAACTATCAAAGACAACTGATGGAGGAAGATACTAACCACCAGATCGACCTACTGCGTGAACAAGGGATGGACGTTTATGAAGTAGATCGTAGTCTCTTTCAAGAAGCTACTCGTTCAGTGTATGACAAATATGAAGCACAGTTCGGAAAAGAATTGCTTGATGCCATCGGAGCTTGTGGCGAATAATCTATGGTTTTCTAGAACACGAGGGGAGTACTCATTGTTCCCCTCGTGTTTTCCAAACAGGCTACATAAACCCGAGCGCTGTAGAGTTTGACTCACTTTCTATGCGACGAGGGCGACTAGCGGGGTGATGTGTGTGAGGATAACCGAGGGCTTGAATCGTCTCAAACGTTCATATGACACTACTATCGATACCTTGGTCACTTTGATTCTCTTGACACTGATTATCGTGGTTTTCATCCAGGTTTTCAGCAGATATGTTTTGAATGATCCTAAGACCTGGACAGAGGAGCTGGCTAGATATCTATTTGTTTGGCTAGTATTTACAGGAAGCGCTGTAGTATTCAGGGAAAACAGGCACCTGTCGATTGACTATTTCGTTTCTTTTTTCCCCACCAAAGTCCGAAGGATTGTCAGCGTCGTAATCAATGTTATCATCGCAATCTTTATTGTTATGGCGCTATACCACTCCAATAGACTGCTTACCATTACATCGTATCAGACTTCCCCAACTCTCATGGTGCCAATGTCCTGGATATACTTGTCATTCCCCTTGTCTTTGGGTCTGATGTTAATAGAGCTAATGTTCCGCTTAGCTTTGTGGTTTGTTGATCGGATCCATGGTTCTACATGCTTGAAGGAAGGTGACGTAGGATGAGTGCAGTCTTATTTGCAGTCTTTTTCGGGCTTTTAATCTTTAACATGCCCGTAGGATTTGCTTTGTTCATTTCTTCAATGATCGCGTTATGGTATGGCGGAATACCCATTGTAGCTGTGCTACAAAGGGCAGTGAATGCCGCCGATTCCTTTATTTTATTGGCAATTCCTTTCTTCATGGTAGCCGGAAACCTAATGTCAACGGGCGGAATATCCAATAGGTTGATCTCCTTTGCCAACTCCATTGTGGGATTTATTACAGGAGGGCTAGCACACGTTAATGTAGTCACCAGCATGTTGTTTGCGGGTATCACTGGGTCTGCCGTTGCTGATACAGTTGCAGTTGGGTCAGTTATCATACCAGCCATGAATAAGGATGGGTATCGAAACGATCTTACTGCAGCCGTTACTTGTTGTTCGTCAGTTATCGGTGTAATTATTCCACCAAGTATTCCCTTTGTCATCTATGGCGTTGTCACTGGAGCCTCAATTGGCAAACTGTTTCTCGCCGGGATGATCCCTGGCATTCTAATCGGTATCTACCAAATGGTTGTCTGCTACTATGCATCAAAGAAACACGGCTATGGAACTACTAAGAAGTTTGATTTGAAAGTCTTCTGGGAAAGCCTCAAAGAGAGTCTTTTGGCACTACTGACCCCTGTTATGATTCTTGGCGGCATTGTCTTGGGAATCGTAACACCGAGTGAGGCCGCGTTATTAGCCATCGTCTATGCCCTAATTGTTGGCTTCCTCTGCTACAAAGAACTATCATTGAAACAGCTGCCAGCACTATTGCTAGACGCGGCCAAATCCACTGCCATTGTCATGTTCATGATTTGTGGTGCCTACTTATATGGATGGATTATCACTAATGACAAGTTGCCTGAGCGGGTACTTGGTATCATAACCGGTGTCTCCACGAATCCTACCATAGTGCTATTAATGTTCGTTTTGATCTTCTTGATTGCTGGTATGTTTATTGATTTAGGTGCCGGAATCATTTTGCTTGTACCGGTTCTATTCCCTATAGTTCAGACTCTGGGTATAGATCCTATAGTCTTTGGTACCATAACGGTAATCTCATTAGCAATTGGACTGGTGACTCCCCCTGTGGGGGCCTGCCTATTCATCGCTAGTGAGATATCGGAAATACCCATTGTTGAAACAACCAAGGCTAGTCTGCCTTTTATACTGGGAATGCTGGGTATAGTGATTCTAATCATATTTTTCCCACAGATAGTATTATATCTGCCTCAAAAACTGATGTAGCCGTCAGTTCGTTTGCCTCTTTTCGCCTGATAGCTTAGTAGGTATGCGACAATGACATCTTCATAGTTGACAAACTGCTCAAGCACTGGGTCGGTTGCATTTCTCTCAGGGCTTGAGCAGTCTCACTAAAGGGCAAGTACCGCACCTATCCAAGCATATTCTATGGCTTCCCTTCAACTTGAAATATGACCGACATGAAAAGATGATGCATAGAGCGGTCTCGATCTACCTCCGTTGAGGCCAAGATATTGCCATTATTGGTTGGCATGGATATGGTCTGCCCATACCGATTGTTAGGTTTCTCCACGTGTAATTCTACTTTAGTAGCATTGAACGGGAAAGATTGCCACAGCCCACTGGAGGGTTCATGCAAAGCTGTGAAGTTCGCATCCTGAAGAGCAAGCCACAATTCTGCTCATTCACATAGGAGACTAGCCAACGGATTACTGGATTTGCGCAAGGCCTCCAGGTGAGTTTTGTCGAAACGTACTCTTTCTGTAACATCTAGGGTGATGAGTGTTATCCGGACTCCTGTACCAAACACGATGGCGGCGGCTCCGGGATCACAACCGATATCATACTCCACTTCATGAGGGTGCTGGTAATGGCGGCTACCCAGGACCTTTGGTTACTCGCCCTACCACTGGGGATAATAACTATGGAGGTGGATACGTATGGCTCGGAGCAAGCATCCTGCATCTACCAGTTGGGCCGTAACTGGCCTTGGAGCCATTGTTACGAGTTTGGGTTGGATCCTGCGTCCTAGAAGTAGAAAAATGTCTTCTGGGATAATGGGTTTTGGCCTTGCCCATATGGTGCTAGGGCTCTTAGACATGGTCCGACCTACAGTACGCAACAGCTAAGACCTCCACATGGTGCGGGATCGCTACACAGATCCCGCCCTCTCTTAGTCCTTGTTCTCCAGCGTTTTCGCCAAACATTAGCGACTAACATCAACGAGCAATTATACCATGTCCGCCGAACATATCGTGTAGTTGACCAACTCTATTGTAATAGGGAGGTATTGTGATGTTCAAGCATGAAAAGCAATTGCTTCATGAAGTACGAATCGATAAGCCTAATCCGACTTACGCGACGATGCTAACAGAACAAGTTGGCGGGCCCAATGGAGAGCTGAAAGCGGCCATGCAATATATGGCCCAAAGCTTCCGGATAAAGGATCCCGCCATCAAAGACTTATTTCTGGACATAGCCGCAGAAGAGCTAAGTCACCTGGAAATCGTCTCCACCACAGTATCTTTGCTCAATGGACATAATGTAGATAGCCAGGCAGTCCAATCCGGACACATTGAGTCCCATGTCTTGACTGGACTAGCTCCTTATCTAGCTAACGCTTCTGGAGTCCCCTGGTCTGCCGCCTACGTGAACGTTACTGGTGACCTAGTAGCTGACCTGCTTTCAAACATTGCTGCAGAGCAAAGAGCAAAGGTAGTATACGAGTACCTTTACCGCCAGATCAATGATAGGTATGTAAGGGAAACCATCGACTTTCTCTTGAATCGGGAAGAAGCACACAATACCCTTTTCCGTGAAGCTCTGAACAAGGTGAAAGATACAGGATCCAATGTGGACTTTGGCGTTGATGAAGATGCCCGTCTATACTTCGATCTTTCCACCCCAGGCAAGTATTTCGATGTCGGGCAGCCCCAACCCCCAGCATTTCAGACTCCTGATCTCTCATCCGCGCAAGTAACAGGCGGAGCTCTTGGCGGGGCCAAGCAGCAGCAACCCGATGGGCAACCAAACCTGCCCCAATAGGCTAAATATTAACGGTCAGTCGGGGCCCGGCACTTTGCTGTTTGTTCCAGGTGCCGGGCCTTTCCCAGGACAAATGTGGTTCATATATCTTCCTTGTATCTCCACCGCTTTAGCCGAAGGGCATTAGTAACTACTGAAACCGAGCTAAAAGCCATGGCACCTCCTGCTACTACCGGTGATAGAAGTCCAAAGGCAGCAACTGGAATGCCAATAGTGTTATAGACCAAGGCCCAAAACAGGTTCTCCTTGACATTCCGCATGGTACTACGACTTAGCTGTATAGCAGCTACTACACCCTTTAGATCACCCTTAATCAAGGTTATGTCAGCTGACTCCATGGCTACATCTGTACCAGTTCCAATGGCAAAACCGATATCGGCTGTGGCTAACGCCGGCGCATCATTGATCCCATCTCCCACCATACCGACAACTAGCCCGGCATCCCTTAACCTTTGAACTTCCCTAGCTTTATCCTCCGGCAATACCTCTGCTAGCACATGTTCAATACCTACCTCTTGGGCAATGGCAGCGGCTGTGCGCTGATTATCTCCGGTAATCATGTACACCGAAAGCCCCATGTGCTTCATGGCCGCAATGGCGCCGATCGAGCCTGGTTTTACTGTGTCCGCCACCCCGATTACTCCGGCCAAGTTTTCGTCAACTGCCACTAGCATGGCGGTCTTACCTTCACTCTCCAAGTGGTTAGCCTCATTCTCGATAACCTCAAGGGTAATCCCTTTATCCTGTAGAAGCCTACGGTTGCCAACCAGCAAATCACGGCCTTCTACCCTAGCCCGAATACCATGTCCTGGTATGGCTTGAAAATCTCTAGGTTCATCCAAAGGCAAACCCACGTCCCTGGCTCCTCGAATAATCGCCTGCCCCAAGGGGTGCTCTGAGCCCCTTTCCGCGCTGGCGGCCAAACGCAGCAGTTCATCTTGGGCAAACCCGCCCACCGTTACTACATCGGTTAGCTCTGGTTCCCCCTTAGTGATTGTCCCGGTCTTATCTAGGATAATTGCCTGCAACCTATGAGCCTTCTCCAGGTGTTCTCCCCCTTTGATGAGAATGCCATTCTCTGCACCCTTTCCAGTCCCCACCATGATTGATGTGGGAGTAGCCAAACCCAAGGCACAGGGACAAGCTATTACTAATACCGCTGTCATGTTAATTAAGGCCCGGGTGAGATTACCTGGATCACCCCAGAAGTACCAACCGAAGAAAGTGATAATGGCAATCCCCACTACCACCGGTACAAACTTGCCGGAGATGGTATCAGCTAGTCTCTGAATCGGCGCCTTAGAACCCTGGGCTTCCTCCACTATGCGTATGATCTGTGCTAGTGCTGTATCCCGTCCTACTTTAGTCGCTTCGAATCTAAAGCTACCATGCTTATTGATGGTAGAACCAATAACCTCATCACCCACTTGTTTGTCCACAGGCACGCTTTCTCCAGTTAGCATTGATTCATCTACCGACGAATAACCATCCACGATGAGGCCATCCACCGGGACTCTTTCACCGGGACGCACTACTACTAGATCGCCTACAATGACATCTTCGATGGGGATATCCATCTCTTGGTTATCTCGAATTACCCGCGCCGTTTTGGCTTGTAGTCCGATAAGCTTCTTGATAGCTTCCGATGTCCTGCCTTTGGCCTTAGCTTCGAGCAGTTTACCTAGTAGGATAAGGGTAATAATTACAGCTGAGCTTTCGAAATAAACTTCATGTAGCCCAAACCGATTACCCCAAAAGACAACAGCCAGGCTGTAGAAATATGCCGCACTAGTCCCCAAGGCAACCAGAACAGACATATTGGCACTACCGCTTCTTAGCGCATAATAAGAGTCTCGGTAGAACTGCCACCCGGCAATGAACTGCACTGGAGTGGCCAAAGCCAACTGAAACCAAGGATTGAGTAGTACTGCGGGTAGACGGTCAGTTACCCGCAGGTGAACTAGCATGGTAAGCAGTAGGGGCGTTGACAGAACCGCGGAGAAGACAAACATAGCATTTTGCCTGCGAATCTCCTTTTCCCTTTCCGCTTTCTCAGTATCCACCTCGACTTGACTAGCCATGTCACTGGCTCGATAGCCTATTTCCTCCACTACCTTTTTGAGATCTTCCACTTCCACCAGGGAACTATCGTAAGTGATTACCCCTTTCTCCGCCGTCAAATTGACCGCGGCATCATGTACTCCTGGAACACTCCTCAGCTGAGTCTCGACTCGGCTGACACAGGCAGCACAGCTCATCCCACTTATTTTTAGGGAAGCTTGCTTTAGCTTCCCATTACTGTCTTGTACCTTGACGTGATCTCTTTTCTCGTCGACTTGATGGTTCACACAACCCACCTCCATGCCCTTTATACCCTACAGGGGTATTGTATCCGTTGCTGCAAGTTTAGTCAATAGTCTCATGCACAAGTTTCGCTCTTGACCTTATCTGCAGTGTTCCCGTCAAAGAGAGACCCTATCAACAGCTGAACTACGCTCGCCTACAAAGTAGATTCCAATGTGTGGACTCAGACATCAGCAAGGAAGACGTATCTTTTCTCCCGAAGAATGTTCTAGAAGAAGACAAGATTGCGGAGGAGTGAACCACGTGTCTGAGCTCACTTATGATGGGCAAACATTATTGGGCGAGACCTTTGACGGTGTCGATTTTGCTGGGATTTCCTTTGAAGAAACCAAGATACATAATTGCCGGTTCGTTCGGTGTTCTTTTCGTGACGCTAGAATGCTGGAATGCCACACAGCCTCCTGTTGGTTCGAGGAGTGCAGTTTTAACGGAACGGCCTTCGGCGGTTCACAGCACGACATGACTAGTTTCGTTAACTGCCAATTCGACCACACGTCAATGCTTGATGTTGCCTTTCTCAATTGCAGATTACTAGGAAGCGATTTCGTGGAGACATCATTGTTTGGCTGTACTATCAAGGGTGGAGACTGGTCTTTTGTGAGTTTACGTAATCAGAATCTGAGTAAACAGAATTTGCGTAACGTGAAACTTGCGGAAACGGATTTGACTGGATGTACCCTAGAGAATGCAGATCTGAGGGGGGCCGATCTCTCCCGGACCAACCTTAGCCATACCAAGCTACGGGGCGCCGACTTACGTGGAACCCTGATGGAAGGCACAGATTTGCGGGGTCTTAATATTCAGGGCGCCAAAATTGACATGCCCTTTGCTGTGGCCTTTGCTCTTGCCCATGGAGGCATATTGGTAGACGAATAAGAATACGTCGTACTGGGAGCAGGTTAGCGGCCATACCACCCTGAACCCACATCCCAGATAAGCTGATAGGAGGATGAGCAAAATGAGCAAGAA
>JAAYSL010000163.1 GCA_012518315.1 Bacillota bacterium
CCGTAGCAAGACCGACAATCCCAGCAACATTTTCCGTACCTGCCCGACGGTTGCGTTCTTGTCCACCTCCATGAATCAAAGGGTCGAGTTTGGTACCCCGGCGGACATACAGAGCGCCGACCCCCTTTGGCCCGTAGAATTTGTGGGCAGATAGACTCAGTAGATCAACCCCCAAATCATCCACGTCCACCGGAATGTGTCCCACGGTCTGTACTGCATCGGTGTGAAACAAAACTGACCGTTCCCGCAAGATCTTACCAATCTCTGCGATTGGCTCAATGGTGCCGATCTCGTTATTGGCATGCATAATCGTCACCAAGATAGTTCTTGGTGTGATTGCCCTATCTACTGCTCTCGGATCCACTAACCCATGGGAATCCACCGGCAACACAGTGATATCAAACCCATGCTTCTCCAAATACTCACACGCATGGTAAACCGCATGGTGTTCAATGGCCGATGTGATAATATGGTTGCCTCGATCACGCAAGGCAAAGGCCACGCCTTTGATGGCAAGGTTATCTGCCTCTGAGCCTCCAGATGTAAAGATAATCTCCCTTGGACCTGCCCCGACAAGACTTGCCACCTTGTCCCGGGCACCATCAAGGGCCTTTTGAGCTTCTCTACCTATTTGGTAGATACTAGAGGGATTACCATAATGTTCCTGGAGAAATGGCAGCATCGCTTCCAGGACTTCTGGCCGCATGGGCGTTGTCGCCGCGTGATCTAGATATATCTGTTTCACCTACATACACCCCTTGCTATTGGATGTGACTTGGCTCACCGGACTTGGCCAAGGATTGTTCCCCTGGAGCTTGTCTACACAAATCCGCAAGGGTCGTAGAATCCAATACTTCGGTCATGCTGTCCCTGAGCCTTTCCCAAAGATCTCTAGTTGGGCACATAGCATGGCGATCACAATCACTACTGCCATCCTGATCGACACAGCTCACCGGTGATATCGGCCCTTCTAGCGCCCGAATTACATCCCCCACCCGAATCTCCTCTGGCGGCAGGGCGAGTTTGTATCCACCTTTGGCCCCTCGAATGCCCTCTACTAGGCCTGATCTACGCAATGTGCCCATTAACTGCTCGAGGTAGTTCTCGGAGATGGCCTGCCTTTCAGCCACAACCTTCAGTGGTACCGGACCCAGGCCATGGGCCATAGCTAGCTCGTACATCGCCCTGATCCCATACCCACCTTTAGTAGAAATCCGCACTGTTATAATACCCCCCCCAGTCAATCCCGACCAACTCACTAGGAATTCCAGACACATAATAACACTAGCCCTGGTTAGTGTCAATACGTTTTTTCGGATTTAGCTTACTTGAAACAAACGAAAGTGTAAGGGGCCTTAAGAGTAGACGAAAATGCTGGTATCCGATGGTTTTTTGGTAAAGCGATTGGTCTATCATGAACTAGGTTTATCCTGTTTACGTTCGTTCAGCATTTGGGTGATGGTGGCCTCATAGCCTTGGCTAGTAGGATGATAAAAAACAGCGTCCTTAAGCTCATCAGGTAGATATTGCTGTTTTACCCAATGACTGGGAAAATCATGGGGATAGAGATAATTGATTCCGTGGCCAAGCTGAGCTGCCCCGGGGTAATGACTATCTCTCAAGAGCCTTGGTGGTGGAATGGTACCGGTTTTCTCGGCCAGCTCCCAGGCTTGGTCAATGGCAAGATAGGCGGAATTGCTCTTGGGTGCAGTGGCTAGATAAACCACAGCTTCCGCCAGGATGATGCGGGCCTCAGGCATCCCTACCCGCTCCGCGGCCTGGGCAGCAGCATTAGCGATAACCAAACCCTGGGGATCGGCTAATCCCACATCTTCTGCCGCAGAAATAACTAGCCGACGGGCAATAAAGCGCAGATCCTCACCGCCAAGCAACATTCGAGCTAGCCAATATAGGGCTGCCTCGGGATCCGAGCCTCTAACACTCTTAATGAGACATGAGGCTAGATCATAGTGCCCATCCCCAGCCCTATCATAACTCACCATTCGGGTCTGAAGCGCTTCTTCTAGAAGATTTGCGTCAATGACCCTTACTCCCGTGGGGTCTGGCTCAGCTACCTGTACAGCCAAATCCAAAGCATTAAGGGCTACCCTGGCATCTCCCCCAGCTGCTTCAGCCAGGGATCGCAGATCCTTTTCATCTATTGCCAGGGAATATTGCCCAAGTCCTCGGGCCTCATCCGTAATGGCCCTTTGCAGAATGCACATAATGCTTTCCACTGGTAAAGGCTCTAGCTGCACCACCCTGGATCTGGATAAGAGAGCTTGGTTGATGGTGAAAAACGGGTTTTCTGTGGTGGCACCAATCAAGACCAAGAGGCCTTCCTCTACGAAGGGCAGGAGGGCATCTTGTTGAGCTTTGTTAAAGCGGTGGATTTCGTCAAGAAATAACTTGGTGCCCTGCCCATACAGGCGACTTCTTTCCTGGGCCTCTTCCACTACCGTCCGGATATCCTTAACCGTGGCCATTACCGCATTGAGGCGCACGAAGTACGATTGGGTCATATTGGCAATCACCGCGGCGAGAGCAGTCTTCCCGGTACCGGGTGGACCATACAGGATCAGTGACTGCAATTGATCGTGGATAATGGCTCTGCGTAACATACTGCCTGGCCCCAGAATCTTCTCCTGCCCTTCAAACTCATCCAAAGAGCGAGGCCGCATACGTACCGCCAAAGGAGCCCTGGCCCTTGCCGCCCCCTGGCTGGCGTGTTCAAATAGATCCAAAGAATATCCCCCTTCCAGTCAGCACTAGCTTCCACAGCCCTAAGGTACACCATGCCTATCCAACAAATCTCTCACTACTACACTAGCTAGAATTAGTCCTGCCACTGCTGGAACGAAAGCGATAGTGCCCGGTGGTTGCCTCCTATCTGTTGGTTTATCTTCCCCATTGCCACGTTTTTGGTTACTAAGCAAAGGGCGGGGCAACTCCGGGGAGAAGACCACCTTTACACCTTTTTCGATCCCCATATCCCTCAGCCTTTTCCGCACAACCCGAGCCAAGGGGTCATTGTATGTCTCCGAGATGTCCACTATTTGAAAGTTAGTGGGGTCTAGTTTGTTGGCAGCACCCATGGCAGAGACTATGGGAATACTCTGCTTTTTGCAGCCATAGATGAGCCCCACCTTTGAGTGAACCGAATCGATGGCGTCTATGACATAATCATAGCCTTGATCCAGGAATATAGTCTCTTTGCCTGGCTCGAAGAACTCCCTGCTAACCTCTACATGGCAGTCGGGATTGACCTCCATGATCCGGGCCTGCATCACATCCACCTTGTACATACCCACCGTGCTTTTCAGAGCGTGTAATTGCCTGTTGAGATTGGTAATATCGATTCGATCATGATCAACTAAGGTGAGTGAGCCGATCCCTGATCGGGCCAAAGCTTCAACTGCATAAGAACCTACCCCTCCGATACCAACAACAGCCACTTTGGCCCCAGCCAGAACCGCCAGGCCTGCCTTCCCGATCAAAAGCTCAGTGCGGCTAAACATATGTAGCATAGTCATCATTGCACCCTTCACCAGATTCTCGCCAGATGCCATATACAGATAAGGCTAGGCTTCCCACCCGCCAGCATATCTGGCCGATGAAAACCCTAGCCTCGAAGATCCCCACCATGCCGCTATTCCTGACCGTTGATGAACCTGCCTCGGGCAGGTGGGTGCCCTCCTGACGGCTTTATGTGTCCTCTACTAGAAAGGCATACACGCCACAGTCAGAGTCCAGGCTCCCTTTGTTATGGTGTTGGCTCATAACATAGTCAGATTGACCACGCACACGGTAGGGCACTAACCCCAACATATCAGTAGAACCATACTAGAAGCGGTTCCTGCTGCAAACTCATAATACCATAGAACAGCGCCTCACGCAAGGTAGGATTTTCGCCAAATCTCCATGGTAATCCCCTTCTCATGGGATTTATGGAAGAAAACCCTATTGGTCTTTCTTGGCCGTGGATGGCACCTTCACCTTTTTCTCTGCCTCCGGGGTCAACCGGATATGCAGCTCCCGAAGCTGGCCATCTATGGCTACCGACGGAGCTCCCGTCATTAGATCCTGGGCACTGGCTGTCTTGGGGAACGCAATTACATCTCTTAGTGAATTCTTCTTAGCCAATAGCATAATCAGGCGGTCAAATCCCCAGGCAATTCCACCGTGGGGTGGTGTACCGTAATCAAAGGCATCTAGGAAGAAGCCAAACTTGCTTTGTGCCTCTTCACTTGTTAAACCTAAAGCCGCAAACATTCTCTCTTGTACCTCTCGGCGGTGGATCCGGATACTCCCACCACCAACTTCTGTGCCATTTAGTACCAAATCATAAGCCTGAGCTCGTACTTTCTCGGGAGCCTTGGTCAAAAGCTCCACATCCTCCGGCAATGGCGCAGTAAAAGGATGATGGGCAGCCTCCCAGCGACCCTCGGTTTCGCTGTATTCAAACAAGGGCCAGTCAACTACCCAGAGAAGACCCCAGGTATCATGATCAATTAGCCCCATTTTCTCGCCTAAGAAAAGCCGCAGCCTGCCTAGTACATCGGCGCAAACCTTGGCCTTGTCAGCTACAAAGATTAAGAGATCCCCGGGCTTTGCTTGCATGGCCAAAACTAGACGGGACAGCTCCTCGGCGGTAAAAAACTTAGTGATACCACCTCTACCGCCTTCCTCAGTAACGATTAGCCATAGTAAGCCCTTGGAACCATAGGCACTAGCCCGCTCTCCCAGTTCATCGATTTCTCGCCGAGCAAACTTATCACCGGCTCCCTCTACATTAATACCCCTCACGTGGCCTCCAGACCTAACCGTATCAGAAAACACTCTAAAATTAGTGTCTTGCACTACCTCTGACACATCTTGGATCTCCAGCCCAAATCTGGTATCCGGCTTGTCTGAACCAAAGCGTTCCATAGCTTCAGTATAGGAAAGACGCCGAAGGGGTAGCTTGACCTCTTCACCCACAACCTCCTGGAAAAGAAATGCCACCAATTCCTCGATGATGTTCATAATGTCATCTCGATCCACAAAGGCCATCTCTATGTCCAGCTGCGTGAACTCAGGTTGACGATCTGCCCGGAGATCCTCATCCCGAAAACAGCGGGCGATCTGAAAGTACCGGTCGATACCAGCCATCATTAGGAGCTGTTTAAACAGCTGTGGTGATTGGGGTAGTGCATAGAACTCTCCGGGTTGTACTCGACTAGGCACAAGGAAATCCCGGGCTCCCTCAGGAGTGCTTTTGGTGAGCATGGGTGTTTCTATCTCCCAGAAACCTCGGGCATCAAGAAAATCCCGCACAAGCTTGGCCACTCGATGCCGCAGAGCTAAGGTTTCTTGCATCTCCAGTCGTCTTAGATCCAAATAGCGGTATTTTAGGCGTAAGGCTTCATCTACACCGGTATGGGCATCTAGAGCGAAAGGAGGTGTTTTAGCCTCATTAAGTACTTCTAGTGTAGTTGCATAGATCTCAATGGCCCCTGTAGACAAATTGGGGTTTTCCATACCAAGCAACCGGCCCCTGACCATGCCCCTTACCCGAATTACGAATTCATTGCGTAGTTTCTCTGCCTGAGTAAACTGATCTGGCAAGACAACCTCCGGATTAAACACTATCTGCACAAGACCAGTTCGATCCCGCAAATCTATGAAAATGACTCCGCCATGATCTCGCCTGCGGTGTACCCAACCACAGACCGTGGCTTCTTTGCCAATATCCTCTGCCCGTAATGTGCCACAATAATGTGTTCGCTCAAAACTCATGGTGTCACTCCTTCGTTCCCTCGCGACCAGTCCGCATTTGGTGCTGTAGCCAATCTTCCATGTTAGCTAGGGCCACTTCTTCCTGGTGACCGCTAACCATATGACGAACAACTGCCCGCCCGCTTCTTAGTTCATCTTCCCCAACAATAACTGTCCAAGCTGCATTAAGTCTATGTGCAGTTTTCATCTGTGCCCTAAGGCTCCGATCCCCGTAATCCATTTCGGTGGTGAGACTTGCCTTACGCAAACGAAAAGCTAGTTCCACCACGGCGGGCCGAGTCTCCCCGATACCGGCGACAAACACATCGATGGCTTCTGATGTCGGCGGCTGCCAGCCTCGATGGTGAAGTGCTAACAGGAGCCGCTCCATACCGGCCGCAAATCCTACCGCCGGCACCGAAGGCCCTCCACACTCCGCGATTAAACCATCATAGCGGCCCCCACCGGCAATAGCAGACTGAGCTCCTAGCTCGGCATAGACGATTTCAAAAACAGTCTTGGTATAGTAATCAAAGCCCCGTACCAAATTATGGTTGATCACATAAGGAATCTGTAAAAGTTCTAGGTAGCCCTGTACTTGCCGGAAATGCTCACTACACTCTGAGCAAAGAAAATCCAAGATGGGTTTTAGACCGGCTTTCGCCAAGTTACACTTCTCGTCTTTGCAGTCTAGGATCCGCATTGGGTTTCTCTCGAGTCGCCTATGACAATCACCACAGAGCTGATGGCTCCTAGGCTTAAGGGTATTAAGCAGATACTCCCTATACTCACCACGACACCCCGGACAACCAATACTGTTGATCTCCACCTTGAGCTCATCAAGTCCTA
>JAAYSL010000164.1 GCA_012518315.1 Bacillota bacterium
AAATGATCGAGAGTGGCTTTTATCGAGAGGCTGTCTTTTGGATAGTGGCGACCTATTCCCGCTGTCAGAAGGTGTTTTTTCATGATGGGTCGGACGAGATGCATAAATGGGCCGATGGTGGTTATCGCCGGTTGCTTCTTGACCTTGGCATTAGATCCTTGGCCCAGCTGAAACAGGGTAGGGAGAAGGTAAGAGGACTTTTGCCCCATGTTTGGCAAGTGGCGGAAGGGATTATGGCGACTAATCCCGAGATTGAGGATTGATGTGCTCAAGTATGGCGAGCTATTGCCGATATGTATAAGGGAAAGCTCATTCTAACGAGGGATCGGGAACAAGATATAGAGTAATTCCCTGGCAGAGAGGTGAAGGATCATGTCACGCTTACAGATTATGGGGCTATCCTCTGGTATGGATTACGATATTGTCATTGGGAAAGCACTGGAACTTGAGCGAATTCCAATTACCCGCATGACAGCACGGAAAAACGTGTACAAGCAACAGCAGGATGCCTGGCGGGATATAAACACACGGCTATCGGCACTAGATACCAAACTGACGGACCTGCGGCTTTCATCGACCTTTCATGGCAGGATAGCTACATCCAGTGATGACAAGTTAGTCACAGCCACTGCCGGCTCCCAAGCCATAAAGGGAACTTATGAGATCAACATTGAGCACAGAGCCTTAGCCCACCGGATAGCATCTGACGGTGAGGTGGGTGAGTTAACCTATGATGCCGGAGATGAGGTTATCAATATCACAGTGGGTGAAGGAGATAATCAAAAGACCACTGAGATCACTATTAAGGAAGGCTCTGAGCTAGCAGCCATAGTTAAAGAAATCAATGATGCCGGTGCCGGAGTAAAGGCAACTGTGATTGGCAATAGGCTTGTCTTGGAAAGCGAAATGACCGGTACTAGCAATCAGATCCAGCTAAACGGTAGTAAGGAGTTTTTGGTAGATCAGCTCAAACTGGGAACTGGGGTGGATAGTGAAGGTAATCTCATGGGCATGAAGACGATTCAAGAGGCTCAAGATGCCGCGTATAGCATCAACGGCATTCCCCTAATTAGTGAGTCTAATACCATCAAAGATGTGGTACAAGGCGTAACCTTTAACCTAAGAGATACCGGTACTGCCCAGATTACTGTTAAACAGGATGTCGACCAAGCGGTTGGTAAGATCAGAGCTTTTGTGGATCAATATAACAGTGTGATGAGCTTCATTGCGGAAAAAACCAAGGTTACCATGACTGACGCCGGAGAGATTGGTTCCGTTGGTACTTTGCAGGGTGACGGTACCGCCAATCGGCTGCGTGAGGCACTAAGATTCCAGACCACCTCTCCTATAGATGCTGACTTGGACTATAACCAACTGGCAGTGCTGGGGATTACCACCAATAGAGAAGGTACCTTACAGATCGATGAGACTAAGCTCCGGGCAGCCCTTGAGGAGAATCCGGAAGATGTGGCGGGTTTCTTTAACAAGAAAGCTGACAACATGAAGGATTTCATCAAAGGCTATGTCGAGTATGGAACCGGGATCCTTGCGGAAAAGCAAGAATCCATCGGCAGCCTGATGAAAGATATTGATCGGCAAATTGAGAGACTAGAAGATCGGATCGCGCGTAAAGAGGAAAACCTAGTTAGGCAGTTCACCGCTCTTGAAAAGGTTCTAACCAATCTTCAGACTCAGAGTGATTGGCTGACCCAGCAGATAAATCAGCTATCTGCCTGGGCACCGAACAATAGACGAAGATAGACATATGGATTCATCCTGAGAACAACGGGGGCGGGGTGATTCCTAGACCCGTACTCAGAGGAGTGACGAGTAAGACGGCGGCGCCGGGTGTGTAAATGCACATCCGGCTTTTTGCGTGCCCGTGATATCGTGGCTGGCATCAGTCACTCTATGCTCTTCTTACCATCATCTGGTAGTGAAGGGGGCTGATGCCTTCTTTTCGCTTGAAGCGCCTGCTAAAATAGGCAGGATCTGGAAACCCCACTCTGGTGGCAGTGTCGGATACAGAGTGGCCATCGTGCAAGAGCTCTTTCGCTTTGTTAATCCGGATATTTGCCAGGTACTCGAAAGGGGTTGTGCCTGTGATCTCCTTGAATATCTTATTGGTATAGGGGATACTGATCTGGTTAATATCAGCTAGATCCTGCAACCGAATGGGTT
>JAAYSL010000165.1 GCA_012518315.1 Bacillota bacterium
AGACAAGAACGACGGTCATTACCAGATTGGGTATACCGAATATCCTACCTCTAGCTATTGATATGAAACCATCGGTCATCTGATGGGCACTTACCCACGCTCCCCCACTGATCAAGTAAGTGGCACCTCGATAGATGGTCATAGTGGCGATGGTGGCAATGATCGGGGGCATGGCTCCCCTAGTTACCAAAAGCCCGTTAATAGAGCCCAAGATCAAGCCAATTAGTGTACCTACAACTAAGCATAGCCAAGGCTCTATGATGACGCCATCCCTAACCATTAGCGCTACTGCCATACCCGAAAACGCTAGAGTGGATGTCACTGACAAGTCAATGCCGGCAGTCAGCATGACCATCATCTGGGCAATGGCTACCACCATCAGTATGGATGCATCTAATAAGATGATCTTGAAATTGCTAAGATTTAGGAAATGAGGACTCCTGAGGCCGACAACGGATATGAGTAAAGCTATGAATACAGTTAGCGTCAGTTCGCGAAATGCCAAGACTTTTTCCCAGACTCCTACTGTATCCGACGTCATGTGCACTGTTGCTTTCACTGTTTCACCCCACTCTCTGGTTGTGATCAATGGTCATTCCGACTGCTGCCGACAATACTCTATCCTGGGTTACTTCTTCCCTGCTGAATTCCGCCACTATTCTCCCTTCGAACATGACCATTACTCGATCGCTCATCCCCAGTATTTCAGGCAGTTCGGATGATATCATGATGATACCAACCCCTTGGGTAGCCAACTCACTCACAAACTCATGCACGGAAACTTTTGCTCCCACGTCTATGCCTCTGGTGGGTTCATCTAAGATGAGTATCTTGGGATTGGTGGCCAGCCACTTGGCCAATACTACTTTCTGCTGGTTGCCACCGGAGAGCTTTGTTACCGGATCCCATAGTCCCCGGGCCTTGATGTTCAAGATATCAGCGTATTCTTTCGCATTCTTGGTTTCGCTATATTGGTCTACCCAGCCCATTTTCGAGAATCTGCCGATCACTGGCAGCGTGATATTATGGGTAATGTCCATGGGCAGAATCAATCCCTGGGCCTGCCTATCTTCTGGAACATAAGCTATACCGTATTCCAAGGCTGTCCATGGGTTATTGATCCTCACTTCCTTGCCATCTACGTAGATTCTGCCACTGTCAGGTTTCCCCAATCCAAAAATGGCCTTCGCCAGCTCTGTTCTTCCAGCGCCGACCAGCCCTGAGAATCCCAAGATCTCTCCTCTTCTCAGCTCGAAACTGACGTCATAGAGGTGTCCTTGCTTGGTTAGGTTCTCTACTCTTAGGGTCTCTGATCCGATCGTAGCTTCTTTCTTGGGAAACATTTCAGTCAACTCTCGCCCAACCATCATTCTTATGATTTCATCAATACTGACACTGTCTCGGGAAATATCCCTAGTTCCAATATAGCGCCCATCACGCAAAACAGTGATCCGATCAGCAATCTCAAAGGCCTCTTCTAGCCGGTGAGATATGAACACTATCGAGGTGCCTTGCTCTTTTAGGCGCCGTATCGTTTGAAAAAGCTTTTCGATTTCCTTGAGGGTAAGTGATGAAGTAGGCTCATCCATAATCAGGATCTTAGAGTTTAGGGAAAGGGCCTTCACGATTTCTATCAGCTGTTGCTCTGCAGCACTCAAGTACTTTAGCTTGGCTTTCGGATCTAGCTTCACACCTAATGAATCTAACAGTCTCTGTGTTTGGGCATGCATTTTCCCCCAGTCAATTCGCCGGGTCAGCCTGCTGCATGCTTGGTGGCCCATGAAGACATTCTCAGCAATACTCAATTCGGAGAAAACAGTTGGCTCCTGGTAAATGGCGGCAATGCCTAGGCGGTTGGCACTGAGTGGATCGGGAATTTCCACTTGATTGCCATCAAGGTAGATATGTCCCTGATCAGCCTTGTGGATACCACTTAGTATCTTAATCAAAGTGGATTTGCCTGCACCATTTTCACCAACTAAAGCATGCACTTCTCCTTCCTTCAGTTGGAAGTCTACGTTATCCAGGGCAACAGTTCCAGAGAAGCTCTTGGATATTCTTCTGGCCTGTAGGAAATCTCTGCCCAACAAATACTCCCCCATTCCGGTACTAGCCGATTATGTAAACCTCGCAGGCAAACGTCTTAGTATGACTATTCTAGTATCGTCAGAGAATTCCTCTTCCACTGGTACTCTTAGTAGAGAGAATCTATACCATCGTAACCTCGCATTTGAATCGGTTTTGCTGTTTCTATGAAAGGCACATCCGGACGGTTTTCCTGATTACCGTCTCGACGTTCCTAGATAAGGTGCTTCTGTAGGCACTCAACTGCCCGTTCCAGATGGGTCTCTCCTTCACCTATCAAAGACATGCTAGGCACACGCGCAAAAGGAGCCGCAAAATGCGACTCCTTTTGGTTTCAATATGGCCCGCCCGGTAGGACTCGAACCTACGGCCTTCTGATTCGAAGTCAGACACTCTATCCAGCTGAGCTACGGGCGGATTTCGCTAGCTAGGTCATATTGTACCATAAACCTAGCAGCGAAACAACCGAAAAACATTCACTTCCA
>JAAYSL010000166.1 GCA_012518315.1 Bacillota bacterium
GATGAGATTAGCACCGGTGCCCAAAATGATTTGGAAAGGGCTACCAAACGGGCTCGGCAGATGGTGACCGAATGGGGTATGAGTGAGGAGCTAGGGCCCCTTACCTTCGGTAGACAGCATGAAGAAATGATCTTCTTAGGCCGGGATATCTCCCGGGAGCGTAACTACAGTGAAGAAGTGGCTGCTGCCATCGACAGAGAGGTGCGTCGGTTTGTTGAAGACGCTTATGAGCGGGCGAAGGAGATACTTGGTAATCACGATGGCAAACTAAATGATGTGGTTGAAGGACTACTGGAGCATGAGACCTTAGACCGAGAAGATTTTGAGGTTATCATGGGCGATGAATACCGGCCTTATGCTGTAGATGACGATCGGGCAATATCAGTACCGGCCGAGGAAGATAAGAGTGTAGCGGCGGTCCGTACTGATGGACAAAGCTCCAACAAGCGGGCAGAAGGGCCCTTTGATCGCAAACAACCTAAGCCCGTAGTCAATTTAGAGTGATGACTAGATGATCGTAGTGACGCCAAGGGAGTCGGTTCTCCTTTGGCGTTTTCTTTAACTAGATAAGAGGATAAGGTGCGACAGATGTGTAAGTAGTAGATATTGTTGCAGGGCCAGCAATGCAGGACTAGCTTATGCTTCAGTGGGGGAGAATAAAAAAACTCCAGAATGCTACGGAGCCTGGGAGGTTGTTTAGCAGTGGGTAAACTAGTGTTCAAGAACATGGCTTTCTACGGTTACCACGGTGTGTTTTCGGCAGAGAAAGAAGTAGGGCAGCGGATTGAGGTCGATATTGAGCTGCATGGTGATTTTGACGCGGCGGCTCGGGCCGATGATGTGGAGCTAGGGATTAACTATGTAGATGTCTACACCATTGTGAAGGATTTCGTGGAAGAGCAAGAGTTCAATTTGCTTGAGGGTCTGGCTAATGCCATTGCCGATCAGATCCTCGATGTCTATGATGTGGAGCAAGTAGTGGTACGGGTGCGTAACCCCCATGCTCCCGTAGGTGGGCTTCTGGACTATATTGAAGCAGAGATAACAAAAACCCACTAAAAAAGGCGTTCCACCCCCGAGGGGATGGAACACCCTTTGATCTTATCTACTCGACCTTTAGTATTCCTCTGGACGGTTGCCAATCTCCACCGGTACGAGAGTGGTGCTGTCTTTGCGCATGATGACAAACATCACAGTCTCTCCTGGCTGAAGCTCCTGTATGGCCTGTTGGAAATCCTCAGCACTGGCAATAGCTTGATCGCCCACCTTGCGGACCACGTCATAGGTCTTCAGACCGGCTTTGGCCGCTGGGCTATCAGGAATTATCTCTACCAAAATCACGCCATTGGTATCCCGGAGATCGAAATAGCGAGCTACTTCGGGAGTGATGTCATTGAAGTAGACACCCACCCAAGGTCTGGGAACCACTTCTCTGGTTATTTCGCCCTTCTCAATGAGCTCATGCATAACCTCTTTAGCGGTATTGATTGGTATGGCAAAACCTATACCCTGGGCTGCCACATTGACGGCTGTGTTAATGCCGATCACTTCACCTTTGATGTTAATCAAGGGGCCACCACTATTACCGGGGTTGATGGCGGCATCTGTCTGCATCAGATTCTCATATACTTTATAGCGGCGTTTTTCCGTATCTGGTATGGTAATCTGACGACCTTTGGCACTGAGCACTCCGATGGTTACTGTATGCTCTAGTTGCTCTCCATAAGGGTTACCGATAGCCACCACCCATTCACCGGGACGACTCTGATCGGAGTCGCCCAGGGCGACCACTGGTAGTTTAGCTAGTTCTTTGGGTTTTTCAATCTGCAGGACAGCCAAGTCTAGCTTGTAATCGGCTCCCAGAAGCTCGGCCTCAACTTCACCGGAATATTCTGGGGTAGTGATCCTGACTTTGATCGTCTGATCCTCTCCGACATCCCCTACCACGTGTTGGTTCGTGAGAATGTAGCCCTTTTCGTCGATAATGAAACCTGTACCAGCAGATCGTGGCACACTATCTCCCGGTGGTACGGGGAATGGAAAGAAATCACCGAAAAAGTACCGGAAAAAAGGATCCTGGGCAAAGGGATTCTCCGGCTGCTTCACTGGGGGCCACTCAGCAGAGACGAACACAACTGCAGGACTCACCTGTTCTGCTACATCAGCAATCAGATAAGGGTTCATTCCTGGTAGCAGTTGACCAGCACTAGAACCGGAGTTGCTTAGCTGGCTACCAGGAGTGGCCAATTCGGTTTGTGTTTGTGGTTTCGCTGAAATCAAGTTATATGGAGAAGCAATGGTGGACACTAATCCACCTAAAAGCAAAGCTACTACAGCTACGAAGACTATACTAAGGTGACGACGTTTCTGTACCATCTATCCACACTCCTTACGAAGTACTAACATTACCTAGCTCCCTGGTATGATTATATCCCAAGAGCAATCCTCTGTAAACGCCTTATGTCAACCAGGGAAAAACAAATGGTTGACATTGCCTGGGCAAGCAGGATATGCTAGAGGCCAGACAAAGGGGGGCTTGGGTATGCAAGAGCAAATCGTCGCTTTATTGACTCAGGCCAATAAGGAGGGGTTTCGTTACATATC
Source organism: Bacillota bacterium (assembly GCA_012518315.1). GTDB lineage: Bacteria > Bacillota > Limnochordia > DTU087 > DTU087 > JAAYSL01. The sequence continues at coordinate 2,605 of JAAYSL010000166.1, forward strand.
CGGTGGAGACATTGCCAAAGAACTAGGTGTCACCCGAGCCGCTATATGGAAATACATAGAGTCCATTCGTAAAGAAGGTGGCATCATCGAGGCAGTGCCTAGGCATGGTTATCACCTGGTAAACCCCGAGGACTTATTATTGGCCGGTGCTGTAGAAGTGAAGACAGAGACTATAGGTACAAAGTATGTTTATCTATCGGAAGCAGACTCAACAAATAGTGAGGCCAAGCGCCATCTGCGCCAACAGGGGAGTCTGGCTGATGGGCTAGTAGTGGTGGCCGACTGTCAGACTGCAGGTAAGGGCAGAATGGGACGGGGGTGGCATTCGGTACCAGGTAAGGGTATTTACTTTTCAGTGGTGCTTTTTCCAGAGGATCTACCCATGAGTAAGGCCTCATTGCTTACTCCTTTAACTGCCGTGGCGGTATATGAGGCACTAGTCAAGGTCACTGGACTACCGATAGAGCTAAAGTGGCCCAATGATCTAATGCTGCGTGGCCGCAAACTAGGGGGCATTTTGCTGGAAGCGAGTGGAGAGACAGACCGACTACGCTATGCAGTGATCGGGATAGGAATTAATGTTAACCTAACCAAGCAGGACATACCAGATATCCTATCCGACATAGCTACATCTATTTACATAGAAGGGGGCAAGACAGTGCCTCGCCGTCATCTTTTGCAGGAAATGCTTGGCTTTCTGGATACCCAATACGGGAAGTTTCTCACTTGCGGTCCTGAACCCATGCTGACAGAATACCGTAGGTTGTGTTCCACTTTGGGGCAGAGAATTAGATTCATTTGGCGAGACGAGACATACTCTGGGCTAGCCATTGGCATTCACTCCGATGGAGGCCTCATGGTTCAGACAGACAGTGGTGAATCACTAATCCTAAGGTCAGGTGATGTGCATTGCCTATGAATAGAACCCAACACATGGTGAGAATTGCTTTGTTTACTACTTTGACTGCTATCGGTGCTTATGTTGCCTTGCCGCTGCCTTTTACACCGGTGCCTTTCACTCTGCAATTGCTTTTTACCTTACTTTCCGGCTTGGTACTAGGATCCAAGGCTGGGGCCTTGAGTCAGATTATCTATGTATGCCTAGGTGTACTGGGGGTACCGGTTTTTGCCGGGGGGAATGCCGGTCCAGGAGTGCTGGTGGGGCCAACCGGTGGATATTTAGTGGGCTTTGTGGTGGCAGCATATGTGACAGGCTACCTGAATGCAGGTCTTAAGCAAAGAGGATGGCTACCGGTATGGAAGGGAATAGTGGTTGGCGGTGTTGGCCTCGGGATTATCCACGGACTTGGCGCCTGGTGGCTGGCATTTGCCTTGCAGATTGACCTTAGGAAAGCTTTAGCTTTAGGCTGTTTACCATACATTATCCCAGATGTGATGAAGTGCGCCGGTGCCTTAATGGTGGCAGAAGCCTTGCCAAGCACGGTTTTGCACCGGGATAGCGCGAGGCAGGATATATCTTCTCCCCGTGGGGCAAATTAGCTTTGTAGAGGCAGGTTGGTTGCTTCATGCAGGGAGGGATCGCATGTCACAAAAAGAGAAAGAGCTAAAGCGCTTTGCCGAAGAGTATGGTTATGCACCGCTAGATGTAGAAGATGGCGTCCAGCTACCCAACATGATGGGATGGATCGGTGGGTTGGATTTCAAGATGCATAGAGCCAGAGTTCTGGAGGAAATCGCCGCTGAGCTGGGAGCAGATATAGGCAGGATCCCTGGTCGGGAGAAATATTAGATTTCACGTAGGTTCACTAGAGCCCTGGTGCAGATGAAGACAATCGCTCAGGGCTTTTTTGTGCCCTAAAACGGGTAAGCAATCAGCTACAATCCAGGGCTCTAGGATCGAAGCTGGGAGCAGTTGGGAGATAAAGCAAAAGGAGAAGTTGCGGCAGGATTTGGACTTTATGTCGAGAAAGTGTAATCCGAGCCCCCACGAGGGTGATGCGGAGACTAATTGTCATAATAGTGGGTAAGAGAGGAGAGAAAGCTAGTGAAAAAGTTTGTCGTTTTGTCTTTAGTCTTGGTACTAGTTGCGGCATGTGGCACAATGGTGGCGGCTGCTCCACTTAAGTCAGTGATGGTGACTGACGTTGGTGGTTTGGGTGACCAGTCATTTAATGATGCTGCCTGGCGCGGTCTATGTAGAGCGGAAGAGGAACTAGGTGTAGATGTTGGTGTTGTAGAGTCCAGCATGATGACTGACTATGAGC
>JAAYSL010000167.1 GCA_012518315.1 Bacillota bacterium
AATCTGTTCCTTACCTTCAAAAAGACCTGGGTCCGCAAACTAGAGGAATTGGTGTTAGCTCTGATCTTAGAACAGCGATACACTAAGGATCAGATTTTGGAGCTTTACCTAAACAAGGTATATTTCGGGGAAGGCAGTTATGGAATTGAGGCAGCGGCCCGCACCTATTTTGGTAAGTCGGTAAGTCAGCTCTCCTTGCCAGAGAGTGCCTTATTAGCAGCTATTCCCCGCTCTCCCTCTGCCTATGACCCTTACGTCCACCCAGATTTGGCCTTAGAAAGACGAGCCCTTGTCCTAGAACGGATGGCTAGCCTGGAAATGATCTCGGAAAGCCAACGCCAGACTGCTGGTAAGACTCCCCTCAAGCTTACCCGACGACAAAGAGGGCCTGCACCCTATTTCATCGATTTCGTTAGGAAGCAGCTAGAAAAGGAGTATGGACATAATCTCGTCTACAAAGGAGGACTTCGGGTTCATACTACGCTTAATGCCAACTACCAGCGTGTAGCCCAGGACATCTTTGCCCAGCAGGATTTTCAGGGGGCTCTTGTCGCCATTGATCCGGAAACTGGCTTTATCCGGGCTCTGGTTGGTGGCCGAAACTACATAGAGTCACAGTTCAACCGAGCTACCCAAGCTTATCGCCAACCAGGATCGGCCTTTAAGCCCTTTGTCTACGCTGCCGCTCTGGAAAAAGGCTGGCAGCAAAATACCTTGGTTGAGGATATACCCCGGGCATATAGCGACTATCAACCTGGTAATTGGAACGCCCAATACTGGGGACCCGTTGTTATGAAACAGGCGGTGGCCCTATCACTTAACAATGCCGCCGTCTGGACCCTTCATAAGGTGGGTGTTGACCCAGTAATGCGACTAGCTAAGGACATGGGCATCACCTCTTTGACTTCAGAAGATAGGAACCTTTCCTTGGCCTTGGGAGGCATGACCAAAGGCGTAACACCCTTAGAGCTCACCGGAGCCTTTGTCCCCTTTGCTAATGGTGGTATCCGTTATGAAATCAGAGCTATTCAGAGAGTAGTAGATGGTAAGGGTCTTGTCTTGGCAGATCATCAACCTAAGGGAGTCAGAGTGCTTAAGGAAACCACCGCTTATCTAGTAACTGACATGCTCAAATCTGTCCTGGAATACGGTACAGCCAAACATCTTGCCATCCATCGGCCAGCCGCCGGCAAGACTGGCACTACCGACGAAAAGGTCAGTCTCTGGTTTGCCGGTTATACCCCTAGTCTTGTTGTGGCAGTCTATATTGGAGATGATCGGCAAGCATCTCTACCTGGCTATGGGGGAACCCTTGCCGGACCTATTTGGGCTGAGTTTATCAACACGGCCTTGGCTGATGAACCACCCTGGGATTTCCCGATACCCTCCCAGATCGTTACCGGGGTACCAATTCACATTTTCTCGGGTCTCTTGGCTGGGCCCGGGTGTGAATGGGCCATTAACAGTGCTTTCATCCAGGGAACTGAGCCTACAGAATACGCACCATGTACCGAGTCCAGTGAATCATCGCCGGAATCTTCAAACTTACCTAGAGACCTACTTCCTGAAGAACTACGCCCTGAAAGACTATTTCCTGAAGAGCTAGACATACCACCTGAGGGCCCAGACTTATTGCCTGAGGATCTAGATGAGGTGCTGTGGGATGGGCAAACCAATGAAGAAGGGATATCGGAGCCTATGGACAGCTAACACTGATTCTCCAATAGCAGGTGGAGGCGATGTGCTCCTCGAATACGAGATAAGGGACAAAAAGCCATAAACTTGGCTCAACGTATGGCAAAGGCTAGAGGAGCGATGGATGTGTCTGGAGAGTTCATGGGGATCGATATCGGAACTTCCGGGGTAAGAGCCGTCATTTACGATGAGAATCTAACACCAATTAGTGAAGCCACAAAACCACTTTCAGTTTTGACACCACGACCGGGTTGGGTAGAGCAGAATCCAGTCATCATCCTAGAGGCGGTCACTGATGTGATCAAAGCTACCGCCAACAAGGCCGGGCCAGCTCTCTCTCCATCACTCACCATGGGTTTCTCCTGTATGATGCACAGTCTTCTAGTCTGCGACAAGCAGCTTAAGCCTTTAGACCATGCTTGGCTTTGGTCTGATCTAAGAAGCACTACCACTGCCAAGGAACTCAGGGCTAGGTATGGCCTCAAACTATATCATCGAACTGGGTGTCCTACCCACCCAGCCTTCTGGCCTAGTAAACTAGGATGGCTTCGCCAAAATCAGCCCATACTTTGGCAATCGGCCCGCTATTTTCTATCCCTCAAAGACTATCTTATATACAATCTAACTGGTGTACTGGCCACAGACTATAGTACTGCCTCATCCACAGGCTTGCTCTGCTCCCAAACAAAAACCTGGGATGCCCCGCTGCTTGCGGAATTGGGCATTGAGCTAAACAACCTCCCGCCATTGGGTGAACCTACTGAACTAGTGGGTAGACTCCATGGCGATCTAGCCCAAGCTCTTGGTCTTTCTTCTGATACATATGTAACCATGGGTGGTACCGATGGAACTCTATCCAATGTCGGTGTCGGCGCGGTAACCAGCGGTAACTTTGCTTTAATGATCGGCTCTAGTGCTGCGTGCCGGGGAGTGTCCAAGGTACCCAAGACCCATCCCCAGGGCAGTACTTGGTGTTACTATCTGGCTCAAGATACTTGGCTAGTAGGAGGAGCTACCAATAATGGTGGCAATATGCTGGAATGGTTTCAAAACCTCTGGCCAAAAAGTATGCCCTCTTTTGAGGAGCTTACCAACTTGGCTGCAGTCTCACCTCCTGGAGCTAGAGGGCTTTTGTTTTTGACATTTCTAGCTGGGGAACGAAGTCCAGCTTGGAACCCCTCGGCCAGGGGGACTATCCTCGGCCTTACTCTAAGCCACAAGCCTCAAGATATCCTGAGGGCCCTTTTTGAAGGCGTATGTCTGCAAACCACTAGTATGTGTCAGACGGTCATTGAAGTTTTGGGTATGCCCCATACGATTCGTGCCACCGGTGGGTTTACCAAATCCCCCTTCTGGCTACAGCTAATGGCCGATGTATCTGGCCTGCCACTACAGGTAACATCTACCTCCCAAGGCTCTGCTTTTGGGGCCGCGCTGATGGCTATGGTCTCCCAAGGGGTCATCCGCCATTTCGCCGATGTAGAAACTGACATTGAGCTGGACTCCCCGATCTTGCCAGATCCGTCTAATCAAGTCTTCTACCAAAGGCTACAAGGGCTTTATCATAGTGCCTACCTAGGGGAGGAGGCCAACTTCCAGTTAATGGCCGATTGGCAAGATACGATTCTATAGATCCCGCCGAGATAGCCATTGGATGATATCCTGCATTATAGCTTTCTCTTCTGCCAGATAGCCGAGTTCTGCTAGGGCGGCCAGGATCGCTTCCTTCTTGAGGGGGAGTCCCTGCAATCTCGGGCCAATAGACTCGATTAGGTGGGGCTCCATGGCATCGGAATACACCCAGGCCTTCAGTATGTGCCCTTGCCGAAGTGATAGGGCAAGCTCTATCCCTCCCCAGGGAAACCGTTCTTCAAAGGTCAAATCAAAGGCCGGGGTCTCACCAAACCGCCATTCCCAGGAGGTATACTTGGAGCAAAGATCCCGGAGCTTTTCATTAAACCCCTCAATAACAACTTCCTCCCCTTGGGCGTGGTAAAGGGCTCGAAAGGAGGCCTTTAGTGCCTCCCCAACGAGATTTACATCTAGCCCCGGCTTTAGCTCTTTAAGGTTTACCACCCGGGCCTGTACCGAGTCAATGCCTTTGGCTGCCATCTTCTCCCTGGATACCTGAAGATAGCGGCCGAGCCTGGCAAAATCCACTGCCACCAAGATGGTGCCATGGTGATAGGCCCGGTCACCATCTTTATAGAAAGCATTCCCGGAGAACTTCCTTCCACTGGCCAGGATGTCGTTTCGCCCAGAGAATTCTGCCGGAATACCAAGCCCTGCCACTGCCTGCAGGATGACTTCTAGCTGTTTGTCCAAATCGTATTTTTTGCGGGGAGCAATAAAGGTGAAGTTCAAATTTCCCAGATCATGAAAGACCGCTCCACCCCCGGATAGGCGACGGGCTAGTTTTCCCCCTTCTTGATGTAGAAGCTTCCAGCGACACTCCTTCCAGGCATTTTGGTTGCGACCAATCACTACTGTATTCTCGTTCTGCCAAAGATATAGGATGGTGTCGGTTTGCTGGGTGCCATGGAGCAGCATTTCCTCCACCGCGAGATTGTACCAAGGATCATATGAGCTAGACACGATAATACTTGCCTGCTGCCAATTAGTCTGCAAGATGAAGGGCCCCACTTTCTGCTGCCCAAGCCGCTTCAAAAACAGCCTCTGGTAATGTCGGATGTGGGTGGATAGTTCTCGCTACTTGATGGGCTGTCAATCGGTACTGCACTGCCAAGGTAATCTCCCCGATGAGATCAGTTGCTCCGGGGCCCACTATACCTCCGCCGATGATAACACCCGTATCCGCCTCAGTAATTAACTTCACAAAGCCTCGGCTCATCCCTAAAGTTACAGCTTTTCCATTAACGGCAAAGGGGAATCGACCCACCTTTACCGGTACACCCTGAGCCTTTGCCTCTTTTTCACTGATTCCTACAGTTGCAATCTCTGGGTCAGTAAAGACAGCACTGGGTACCCCGTGGTAGTCCATCAGAGTCTCTTTGCCCAGAATATTATCAATGGCAACCAAACCCTGATGAGAAGCTACATGGGCCAGCATGACCTTGCCAGTCACATCTCCAATGGCATAGATGTTTTCTATGTTAGTTTGCATAGTATCATCTACTTTGATTGCCAGGCCACCACGGTCTAGCTGAAGCCCAATTTCCTCAACACTCAAACCCTCTAGGAAGGGTCGCCTACCCACGGCCATGAGTACCTTGTCTGCTGCAATGTCTGAAAACGGCTCACCGGTAGTAGCATGTTCGAAGGTCACCTGTGCCTGGCCATCCACCTTTGTCGAGATGGATGTGACTTTAGCACTTGTATAGATCTTGATCCCAGCTGTTCTGGCACTACGAAACACTTCTTGGGCCAGATCCTCATCGACAAGTGATAGAATCTGATCTAAGTACTCAATAACTGTCACCTTAACACCTAGCCTGGCGAAAATGAAAGCAAACTCCATCCCGATGACGCCACCACCGATGATCACCATGCTGGCCGGCAGCTCTTGTAACTCCAAAGCCTTGGTGCTATCTAGTATATAGGGACCATGGGCACCGGGAATCGGCAGATTAACCGACTCAGAGCCAGTGGCAATAATGATGTGCTTGGCCTTGATCACGGTTTCATTTGCACCGTTCTTGACTGCTATACTTTGTTGATCCACTAGCCGAGCTAGCCCCGGTAAGACTGTCACTTTGTGCCGGTCTAGCAGCGCCTCGACTCCCTTGACCATACCAGCAACGATGCGATCCGTGCGAGCCATGGCTCGCCCAAAGTCCACCTGGATATTCTCTCCCCGGCAGCCGTATCGTGGTGCCTCTTGCATGGACTTATAGACTTCAGTGGTTCGCACTAGAGCTTTCGTGGGAATACATCCCCGATTGAGACAGGTGCCACCCAGGGTATCTTTCTCGACCAATACCACCCGGGCACCTTGCCTTGCCCCATAGGCCGCTGCCACATATCCACCGGGGCCGCCCCCTATAACTGCAATATCATATACTCCTGAGCTTGATTCTAGGTTACTGCTGACAGTGATATGGTCTTTTTGCACCATAGATGCCTCCTCTAGTCAAACTCTAGTCACTCTCTACGGTTGCGCTGACACCGCCTCTATCAGACGCCGTGCTTCTTCTTCGATCACCTGGTAGTCCTTCCTTGCCACCGCCTCT
>JAAYSL010000168.1 GCA_012518315.1 Bacillota bacterium
AAAGTGGAAGAAAAGAGTTGTAGGGGAAGGCAAGTGGAAGGTTAACAGCTAGAAAATGAGCATTATGCTAAAGAAGCCAAGGGCTTATACCCTTGGCTTCGGTCAAGATGAGTTGTTTGCTATCCCTTATGGTAGTAGACATCCCAACCTAGGTACTTGCTGAAAGCCTCATAGACTGCACAGGCAACTTGGGACTGGTTTATGGCTACATGGTGTTCAAATCCGTTGTTGCAGATATGTTTTAGCAGACACTGCAGGCCGGGAATCTCCGCCACTCCATAGCCACCAAAGGTTGTTAATGGATCACTGGTAAATACACCCTCACCGACATAGGCCTGGATCTTGCCATTTAGATCATCGGTACTCACCCTGGCATAGGTAAATGGGCCTGGCTTGATTCTACCTTGAACCGATCCAAAGGTATTCTCTTTACCTACAGTACCGGCGATAATATCTTGATACGACATGGAGGGTTTTTCGATTAGCTCTTTCGGGAAATTGCTGCAATGGAATGCCACTAATTTATCAGGGTCATCACCGTAGTTGTTGTTCCAATCAATGATACCGCTGGGCTTCTGGGAAGCGGCCTGGAGGGCGAGCATGCCGACTAGTCCTGGTATATCCACCTCACAGGCACTGGGCAGAAGGCTGTTGCTCATCATGCTCATGATGGTACAGGGCACTATCCCAAAGAACTCCTCCATGGAGGTCCAGCACTGTATGGCAGTACCGAGAAGGTCATGCTCCTTGACCCATTGGTCGATTACTACACCTAGTTTTGCCATTTTCACCAGGGCTGCTTCTGGTACCCCAGTGGTTGGGATATAGCCAGTGACTTGGCTGAGCTTAGACTGAACGGAGGCATCATTATCACTTAGGCGGTTGATACGTCCAAAAACCTCGGATAAGTCCAAAGGTTCTACTGAGATGCCCGAGGCCTCCAGGAGTTTCTCACTGAAACGCACTGTATTGAAATTCGGTGGACGGGTTCCAATGGCTCCAATGCGGGCGCCATCAAGGGTTTTGACTATCTGACAGACTGCGGCAAACCACTGCAAGTCTTCAGCGAAAGACGGGTCACCGGCGGCTACAGTATGCTTCGTGGTGAGAGAAAAGGGAATGCCATACTGCCGAAGGTTGTTGCACACAGAGAGCTTACCACAGAAACTGTCTCTCCGATGGGCAAGATCCATCTTGCTGGGATCATCAGCAATGGCGTGGATTAAGACAGGAACTCTCAGTCCCGACAAACGTATGGCATTAGCTACTCCACGCTCATCACCAAAGTTTGGCAGTGTAACTAGAATGCCATCAATTTCATCTTTGTGCTCCTTGAAAAGAGCGGCACATTTTTGGGAGTCCTCCCATGTCTCTACTGTGCCAAGATTGGTGTCTTCGGGAGTAAGAGCGATGACCTTAAGGCCCTGTTTTTCTATGGCCTGAATCACATCTTGCCGCCCATCCTCGCACAGGCTATCAGGGAAGAAGTTCCGATTGCCTACAATCAGGCCCAAAGTAATCTGGGACATTGTTTTGCCTCCTTCTTTTACGGAAATCACTCATGCGCAAGCTAGGTTAACGCATCCTCTATCCATTCATTCGGCATAAACCGTGGCTTATCCTTTTGGTAACAGAGCAAAAAAGCCGTAAGGAGATTTGACATTTGCGAAGAGGCGCCTCGTGCGGGTATAATAGGGCAAGAACCGGTAGTTACCTTACATAAGGGCGGGAAGGAGTTTACGTGATGAAGGAAAGAACCATGGAGCAGTTGGTATCTTTGTCCAAGTCTCGGGGGTTTGTTTTTCCGGGATCAGAGATATATGGAGGGCTTGCCAATACCTGGGACTATGGGCCCCT
>JAAYSL010000169.1 GCA_012518315.1 Bacillota bacterium
CCCGAGACTCTTGGTGGCTCTACCCCTGATGGTCGCAAGGTACGGGGGATCATCCACTGGGTATCTGCAGCCCATGCCATCAAGGCCGAGGTACGCCTTTATGATCGGTTGTTCACGATAGAGAATCCCGCTGAGGTGGATGACTTTGAGAAGTACGTTAATCCAAAGTCCCTGGAAGTCCTTAAAGATTGTCGCCTGGAGCCTAGTCTAGCAGATGCTGCGCCCGGTGATTTCTTCCAGTTTGAGAGGCAAGGGTACTTCTGTGTAGATATCGTTGACTCAAAGCCCGATAGCTTGGTGTTCAACCGTACTGTGGCACTACGGGATACCTGGGCGAAGATTCAAAAGAGGCAGGGTTAGTAGAGAGATATTGATACGAAGAGATAGATTTGGGTAAGCGTTGAGGGTGGAGATTCTCCACCCTTTTTTCGGTATGCCCAGCCAAGCATATCTGCTGAGTCGATGGGTTGAAAGAACCGTGTCGTCTAGGCTAGCTAGCAGGATGACAACCCGTAGGTAATACTGATAACGGTGGGAGAGAATTCATGTCAGAGTATGGATGGCACTGATTCTAGTTCGGATCCTCTAACCCTGGGCGTGAAGAAGTCCCTAGAAGGAAGGTCGATCCCTATATATGATTTTTGAGTGTAACATTGAAATTGTTACCATGGTGTGCATGAGGTGCTTTTTTTCGCTAATTACTGGTTAGGAACTGCAAAGTGCCCAATGAAGTGGAATGGTCTGCGACACGCTATGCAGGGAAGTCCAGGATTCTGTCGATGGAGCAGCCCCTGTATGTCTCTTGCCGAATCTCCTCTAGAAGCCATATAATAATAAAGTAGATGCTTGGTTGTCACTATCTCCGTAGTAGGGAACGAACAAGTCCGCTCGTACAAGAAAAGACAAAGCCAACCGGTGTGCTATTCAAATTGCAGCGATCAGCAGTGAGGCATTCAAGCTGAATACTGATATGCACAGGTGGGGGCAGACCATTTGCGGAAGTCAGAATAGTGCAACAAAGACGAAGTGAGATTTGCCAAACGGTCAGGTCTGTTTCAAAGGGGATGTTGGTTATGCTCCAATACCAATATGAAGACCGGAGGTTAAGTATTACCACCTTGGGCCGGTTTCGAGTCGTTTTGGGGGGTAGGGTTCTGTCCGAGGAATCTACGAGAACTTCGAAGGTGTGGGAGCTTTTTAGATATCTTGTAGCCAATCGTGACAGGGATATTCCCGGTGATATATTGATTGAAAACCTATGGGAAGAGGCGGAATTAGAAAACCCCCGGCGAGCTTTACGGAATCTTGTTTATCGGCTGAGACAGGTTCTTAACTCTGAGGACGATCCGAAGCATTCCTACATTACTTTATCTAGAGGGTTTTACCGTTTCAACACATCGGCAGACTACTGGCTGGATACAGAGGAATTTGAGCAGTTAAGTGCCCAAGCCAGGAACCTTTCAGGAACAGGTTCGTTGGAGAGTGCTGAGCTCTACAAAAGGTGTCTATCCCTGTATAAAGGTGAGTATCTGCCCGGGCAGATGTATGCTGACTGGGTTCAGCCCATACGTAATTACTATCGTCGGTTGTTTCTGGAGACTTTCTCGGATTACGTTGCTTATCTAAGGGAACATGATGATCTGCCTGGAATCGGAGCTATATGTGAACAGGTGTTGCAGGTTGAGCCCCTAGAGGAATCCATACATATCGAATTCATCGACTTTTTACTGCAAACTGGCAAGACGAAGGAGGCACAGGCTCATTATGCTTGCGCCTCTTCGCGCATCTATCGAGAAATGGGCGTTAACCCAAGCCCAGACATGCTCAAGGCATATAAGCGCATCACGATGCAAGCTGAATGGCTAGATGGACTAGCAGGCCAGGCATCGAGCCGAAACCAGTTAGGCCAACAAAAGTTAGATGGTCCACATTCCTATACACCGGACATGTTTAGAGATATGTGCCAATCAGAAAAACAGCGGCAGGACTCAACAGGCACTAGTCTGTTTGTCGTCGGCTTACGGCTGAAGCCAGATGATAGTGTTGAGAAATTTGGGATTGTGCTATCAAACATATTGAAGGAGACCCTCAGGGAAGGCGATGCCTTCTGTCACTGGAAACCCCACGAGTTTCTACTGCTTCTTCCCATATCTGGTCACGATAAAGTTGAAAAGGTGATTAAGCGGATTTCTGAGCTCTATGGACGACAGTGTGATGCAAAGCGCCCGATGCTAGAGACCTGGTATGAGCCACTCCAGGTCCATAGGTTTCACTGATACAATTCTCTCCCCCTGATAAACCCTGCAAACCCATGTGCAGCGTCTCCAACCCCAGGCCCGTTGATTCACTATTACCTCCCGTTTCCTAGACCTCCCCGAACCCGAAGTCCATAAATTCACAATATGGATATTTGTGAGACATTTGGTAGACTTTGGATGGATCCCGGCGAGACCTTGCTGCGATGTCATGGTGTTACTATTGTATTGCAGCACGTCTCCTACTCTAGATTAGGGGGATGGTTCATGTCTAGGATTTGTCTGCCTATGAAGATGATCACACTGGGTCTCGCAATTGTAGGAGTTCTTTGCAGTCCTCTTTATGCTGAATTTGGCTATAAGGATGTATATCAATATGATGAAAAGACAGAAAAGTGGGTATTATTAGAACCAGTGGGCGAATCTAATGACACAGCGTACATGATCGCCGATTACTCAGGAACCGGTGCTGAAGGCAATAGCGGTAGTTGGTTCTCGGTTAAAAGCACCCTGAGTATTGTGCCTGCACCTATGCACACCAAAGAGGTGCGGGCCTTTGGCATCTTCGGTGAACCAGACTCTATAGTTCACTCCAATGGTCCCTTGACCATAA
>JAAYSL010000170.1 GCA_012518315.1 Bacillota bacterium
ATAGAAGGATCGACATGGATTTTGCTGAAGGCTTCCGTTGCAAGGGTGTGTACCTTGCGATGATCTAGTGTTTTGCTTTCTGGAGGAATTGACTATGGCGCTTGACGGATGGAAAGAACGACTCTTTAGACAACACCTATACTGGCAGTGTCGCCCGGCTAGGGTAAGGAAGCGGCTTGGGGCTCTACTTGAGGAAAGAAAGGCCCCTCCTATGAGGGAGAATTGCCTGAATGTCGCTGCCCTTCAGGTGCAGATCGAGCTATTTGCGAACCCTACAGGCTACATAGATATGATTCACCGGCGAGTAAGGGAAACAGTGGTTCTCGGGGCACATTTGGTGGCCTTTCCTGAGTACAATAACCTTTCCTTATTAGGCATGCTGCCGGGCGTTGCCGAGATGGAAGAGACGATTTCTGCGGTAAAAGAAGAGACCACCCAGGAAGAAGCTACCCAGAATAAAGCTCCTGCCATCACCGTTACAGATGTAATCCATTATATCGGTCCAGTGATTGCCCCGTTTCTTGACACCCTTTACTCCTCTCTTGCCGCAGCATATGGCATATACCTGATGGCTGGTAGTCTCCTTCTTCCGGAGGGAGATAAAGTGGTTAATCGCGCTTTCCTCTATGGGCCTAGTGGCGAGCTAATCGGGATCCAGGACAAAGTACATCTTATGCCCATAGAGATGGAATGGGGCATTACTCCAGGCTCCGAGTTCAATCTATTTGATACTGGTGTAGCCAAAATCGCTGCTCCAGTATGTATGGACGCAACGTACTTTGAGACCTTTAGAATACTAGAACTCAAAGGGGCAGAGATAGTGATCATTCCCATCGCTAATCCCGAACCCTATAATCACTACCTGGCCCTCAGGGGTATCTGGCCGAGGGTGCAAGAGGCTCCTGTCTATGGAATAAAAAGTGCAATAGTAGGCAGTCTACTCGGTTTTGAGTTTACCGGGCGTGCAGGCATCTTCGCCCCAGCTGAACTAACTTCCGATGGCAGTGGTGTCCTTGATATGGTTGAATCACCGGAGAAAGAGGGGATTGCCTTTGCCACCATCGACCTTGGGGCATTGCGAGAGCTTCGTCAAGATCACCCCTGGCGTGATAGCAATCCTGCCCTCTACCGGCGTTATTTCCCACGGGTATATCAGGGCATACAAGAGTAAAACAGATGCTTGATGTCTGTCCTATGCGTGTTAGGCACTAATTGTCCCTTTTTGGTAAGAGGCAACATCTTTCTCTGGATAGCGGGAAAAAACAAACGCCCCGATGATGATAAATAGAGCCGCCACTGGCCCTGTCAAGCGAATCCCCAGGCTTTGCTCGGTGGTGCCTCCAAATACAGCTAATAGCCCAGTGGTAACCAGTGTCGAAATCCCCAAGGCGAGCTTGAGGATAAAACCTTGTGCACCGAAATACATAGCCTCTCTACGCTGTCCAGACAGCTTTTCTTCCAGATCGGAAACTGCGGCGACAATAGCATCTGGGACGAGCAAGATAGATGAGAAACGGGCGATTGGCGAAAGTGGTCTTTAGGGCGTTACCTAGGCTCAGGGTAGCGAGCTTGCCCCAAAATGGTAGATTCTTAACCATCTTCCCGCTCCCCTTTTCAAAGAGTTTTCCCACCTTTGAGATTTTAGTTATCTTCGCTGAGGTTCCTTGGATCTAGCCGGGCACATTTTTGCGCAAATTGGCGATCACTCCGTTTGCTTAGGAAGGGCCCAAGGCAGGTAATTTTGGTTTAGCGGAGAATATTATTAGCCATTAGCCAGCTTATCGGCTGAGAAGGGCCACCTAGGTGCCAGGAGATGAGCCGAGCATAGCTGAGATTAGCCTAGCTGAGGAGGAGTTTGAGTGAGTGTGGAGCAGGTCACGGGTTTTTACGGCGATTTTGGAGGAAGCTTTGTCACACCTGAGTTGCAGACTGTGTTGGATCACCTAGTAGAGGCCTTTGAGCGCTATAAAGATGATGAGGAGTTTCAGGAAGAGCTAAACTACTACTTCAAACACTATGTTGGTCGACCTAGTCCCCTTTACTATGCCTCCCGCTTAACTGAAGAGTTAGGTGGGGCCAAGATCTATATGAAGAGGGAAGACTTGAACCATACAGGTTCACACAAGATCAATAATGTCATTGGTCAAGCCCTACTTGCCCGGCGAATGGGTGTAAAGCGTGTTATCGCTGAGACTGGGGCAGGTCAGCATGGAGTCGCTACAGCTACAGCCTGTGCTCTTTTCGGTATGGATTGCACCATCTATATGGGTGAAGAAGATATTCGGCGTCAAGCGCTCAATGTCTTCCGTATGGAGCTATTAGGAGCCAAGGTCATATCAGTGACTAAGGGTATGCGCACCCTAAAAGATGCCGTGGATGAAGCCTTTGCTGACCTTCTAGCCAATTACAAGAACACCTACTACATGCTTGGTTCGGCGGTCGGGCCCCATCCATTCCCTCTAATCGTACGCCATTTCCAGAGCATTATTGGCAAAGAAGCGAGGGCGCAGATTCTGGAGCAGGAGGGGAAGCTGCCGGGCTATGTCATCGCCTGTGTCGGCGGGGGTAGTAATGCGATTGGGCTATTTCACCCCTTTTATGAGGACAAG
This sequence comes from Bacillota bacterium, assembly GCA_012518315.1. Taxonomy (GTDB): domain Bacteria; phylum Bacillota; class Limnochordia; order DTU087; family DTU087; genus JAAYSL01. The sequence goes on from JAAYSL010000170.1 coordinate 2,610, forward strand.
GAAGTCAAGATGCTTGGGGTGGAGCCCGCAGGCAAGGGGCTTATGACAGGGCAGCATGCAGCACCACTTAGCGCGGGTAAACCTGGTGTCCTGCATGGCTTTAAGTGTTATGTCCTCCAGGATGAAGGTGGGGAAGCTATGCCAACTTATTCCATCGCCGCGGGTTTGGATTATCCTGGTGTGGGCCCAGAACACAGCTTCTATAAAGCCAGTGGGCGGGCGGAATATGTTGCCATTACCGACGAGGAGGCACTGGAAGCATTCAAACTCCTTTCCCAGGTTGAAGGGATCATACCTGCCCTAGAGAGTGCCCATGCTGTGGCCCAAGCGGTAAGGCTAGCACCCACCTTGCCCAAGGATGAGATCATTATCATCAATCTTTCTGGGCGGGGAGATAAGGATGCCCAACAGGTATTTGAGATGATGCGAAAGCCGACGGGTATGACGGCCAGAGCCTAATTGGTCTATTTCGGGAAAATGTCGCCAGCGACCACTTGATCCAATATCTTGAGAGATACTTAGCTATAGCAAGAAACAAAGACCCCCGGAGAAGGATTCTATTCCGGGGGTCACAAGTGTTCGCAGCTCTTAGTAGAGAGGAGTTGGGAGAATCCGGCCCTTGTCTGGGAGTTTCCTAACTATCATGATGGATTGGTAGGAACGAGAACCTCGTTTAGGCTGCAATCTATCCACAGATTGCAGCAAATTTGACGTTGAATTTTACAGCAGATAGAGGTACACTAAGGTCAATGAAGGGAGTGTAGGTTCGATGCCAAACATCAGACCAATTTCTGATCTGCGCAACTACAGCGATGTGTTGCGCGATGTGGACGTGGGTGCGCCGGTATTCCTCACGAAGAATGGGCGCGGAAGATACGCAATCATGGATATACAAGAATACGAAAAGACACAGGCGACCATTCGGCTGATGTGCGAGCTTGCAAGGGGGCGAAAGTCCGGGGAGGAAAAGGGCTGGCTGACTGTTGATGAGGTGGAGGCCAATCTGGGGATTGCCGATGAATAGGGTACGCTTATCTAGTGAGGCGCAAGCTGACCTCCGGGAGATCAAGGAACATATTGCCGATGAACTGGATAACCCCGCGGCAGCCAATCGGTTAATAAAGAGAATTACTGTCCGTATCCGTTCGCTCCTCCAATTTCCGCAACAAGGTGTCTTGTTATCCTCGGTCTGTAGTGTGGAGGGGGACTACCGTTGTTTGGTCTGTGGCCAGTACATTGTTTTCTACCGAGTGAGTGGCAATGAGGTCTATGTTGACCGCATTCTACACGGGAGGCGTGATTATATGCGTGCCCTGTTTGGAGAGCTAGAGTCGGAAGCGACAACCGAATGAAGCAATACGAAGAATTGCCGGGATGCCAAGGAGCGGATTCTTTCTACAATGAACAATGTCCTCAAAGGGTCAGTTCCATAGGGGTTTTGAGCACTCACCGAACCATTCGGTGAGGGGAAACTTAGCTATAGCAAGAAACAAATGACCCCCGGAGAAGGATTCTATTCCGGGGGTCACTAGTTTTCGCAGCTCTTATGGGTAGCATCTTATCTATGCCAGCTGATTTTCACGCCCTCTAAGCCCTGAGGTACTAGATTATACTCATCCTGCCAGTTATTGGGGTCAGAGAAGGTCTCTGGCCCAGCGATAAAATGCACTGTCAGGTGATGTAGTGGATCAAGGAGATTGCGCAGGCTATTGGTGACTACGATGCGAAGTTCGTTTTCTCCTGACCTAACCCAAGGCGTAATATCCAGCTCATATGGTGGCAGGGCAATCCGGCTACAAAAGACACCATTAATATATATACCGGCAATTGGTGCCTTTAGATCTTCAAGCTGGAGAAGGGCTTGGCCCCGAACTGGTGCATGCCAATTGAAGGTAGTGGTGTATTGCATCTTGCCTGCATAGAAGGGGTAACCCTGTTTTGTCCAATCGCCCAATCCAAGGGGGGCCAGTTTGAAATCCGCGATATTTGGTTTACCTATGGCCCCGGGGGTGACTTGGAAATCGCCAATGATAAAGCTGTTTTCTAGCTCCCACATCTCTGAGAAAGTGGTAGACAGTGTGATGGTATTATTGCCTTCTTGCAGCCATCTGGTGATATCAAAGGCTGTGAAGGCTTCGTCAAGCCAGGTGCCTGCTGGGTGAATACTGGCACTGCCATTTACACTGATAGCATACTGGCCACCTGATTCTACCACCAGTCTTACAGGGTTTTGGTTTTTGTCTAGGTTCTCTATGGTAAACACTAGCTCAACATCCATTTGGTCATCAGCGGTAATGGGCATTCGATCCTGTACCTGGCGCCAGGGCTGTACATCTCGGTTATTTCGCCAGGTGGCAAGTCCATAATGGCTACGAATCTTTGTATAGGCCTCCCATATAGGGATAGCCTTGCTCCAGGTACTTTGATTAATCCGATATCGACACCAATCTAGGATCAAGGGATTATCGGATAGAGGCTCTACCTTCCATTCGCCGGAGGTTATGGCTTTCATCTCTTTCATATGATCAGTGGTGGATTCATAGGGCAGCCCCGAGGCCCATTCTGCCGCCATGATCCCGACCAGGAGTAGGTGGGACTCGGCCTCCAAAAAGCGCAAGTGTAGCTTCAGCCCCTCAGCAGTTTGCTTGTAGCTTAAGGGTTGAATCTCACCGGTGAGTAGATCCAGCCGTGCCAAAGGCCCTGGGTGATGGATCGTGACTTCCCCTTCAGGGCAGGGAGCTTCACCCACATTAGCCAGGAAAACCAGGAGGTTATCATCTAGCTTGCGGCTATGGCTATAGACCCGAGGACGTGGGTAATCTTCCTTTGGCTCTTCGCCTTGTGTGCCTGGGTAGCTAAACCTAACAGACACGGTGCGAGAAGCAGCTTGGTAGAGGGTCTTTTCCAGGGAGGCAAAATCGGTGGCTGCCTGCATAGCTGGAATGAGCGACTCAAGGCGCTCATTATCGGCTTGTCGTACTGCCTTGGGTGGTGTGCCAAGGTAGATGACACTGCCACCACCCTTAATCAAGTCTTCCAGCAAGTCAACGGTAGAAGAGGCTAGTACGGTTTCCTCGGGCAAAACAAGTACACTATAGCAGCCTTTGCCTACCTGCAGCTTACCATGTTTTACCCCTGCCATGGTTTTCATCAGGACTTCATCAACCAAATCATAGTCCCAGTTAGCCTCAGTTAGATCCTTACAGAGATCTTCAAAGCTGCGGGCGATATCCTGCCTGCCAAAACCCTTCACCCAGAACACGGTAACGGGATGCAATAGGGCAATATCAGCGGCAAATTCTCCTTGGGATAGGGCATAACTTAGCCGGCCAAAGTAGTCAGCTAGGTAATCATATTCGGCAGCCCAAGGTTGGTGCTCACCCCAGCTTGGCGGGTAATCCCGTTTCCTTAAGCCCCTGATGGAATAATGGTAAAGGTGCTGATTGAGTAGGTTTACACCTAGGGCATATTGCCAATCCCCCATGATTTTCTGGTCAGCAAATGATATATCTGACATAGCCCCACCATAGGTTTCTGATAGAATCCTTTCTTGCCCCGTCTGGTGGGCAACACTAGAAGCCAGCTTAATCATTTGCACATTGCCCATTTGGCGTTGGATACTATCCCCGGGCAACTTACCGACAAAGGCACGGCCACCCAAAAGATCCACTCCTGGTACATGCAAGTAGGCCAAGGGGGCCATAAAGGATCCAGCTTTATGGAAGTAAGGAAATTCGTGTTCCCAATAGTGTCCCGTCCATAGGAGACCATTTTGGTCACACCAATCAGAAATCGGTTGACACCAATTCTCCAAGAAAATCTTCGTTACAGTCAGCCAAAAGTCGTAGCGTACCTCCTGGGCATTAGCCGTATCAAGTACTAGGCTCGGCAAGTTGACAAGTAAATCATAGCCACAGCGTTTCCGAAACTCGATGGGAAGCCGCTGGGTCCATGGTAGGGTGGATGTTGTTGGCCCCGTTCGCTCACTGTATATCTGTGGCTCATCGGTGAACACACCGGGGATCTGGCGACCAAAGAAGCTAGCAAAACGCTCTTTGTATGGTTCAAGACCATGCCGGATAAAAGACTGTACTGCATCGGCATCAAGGGTGTCTAGGTACGTGAAGCCATTGAACCATGGGGAGGGAGCGGCATTCTGCCAGTAGAAGGTCAGACAGTGTTCACTATCCTGGGGCAACTCTTTATCGGCTAGGGGTCGCACCCTTACCGGGCCCTCTGGACCTTGCTCATAGGCAAAGTGGCCCAGCATAGTCCCTGGTACAGATCCAGGGTTTGCTTCATCAGTAAACTTAAGGTGTTTGGCGGCAAAGGCGGCAAAGTTGCGTTCCAGAGACAGTCCCCCGGCGGGACCGCTGGGATATCTGTCTTCATCATAGATCCATGCTTGCATACCTAGTTTGTCTGCCTCATTGACGGCCGCGGCTACTGCTTCCATCCATTCATCAGAAAGAAACGCTGTTGCTAGCCCTTGCCGGGAGTGCATAAAAAACCCTCCCAGGCCAATGGAGTGCATGTGGCGCACCTGCTCGCGGATGCGTTTTGGCTCTAATCGGTCATTCCATGACCAAAAAGGCATAGGGCGGTAAGCGCTACACGGCGTCTGAAAGAGTTGCTTCTGCAAGTCTTCTAACCTCCTTGTTTTGATTCACTCACTTTCAAGAAATCTGCAACTTTCCGTAATAAGGACTTCCCATCATCGATATTTGTGGTCAGCTTCTCCACCGGGCACATCCCATCTTGGCTTTGATTAAGGATATAAGGACAGGTGTTGTTGTACTCAAGATCAATCCCTGTTTGCTTAAGTACTTCTATAGCTTTGTCGGAAATAAGGTCTGCATAGACACTGTCTACCTTTGCCAGCTGACAGAACATGGCTGCCGCTTTACCAATGACCTTATCCGCTAAGCTAGCGCCTTTTAGGGTATCACCTAGCTGGGTTAAAGCAAGATAGATGGGTTTGATGCCTTTTTCTTTGCTAGTAAATAGAAACTCTCCTTGTTTAACGATAACTAGGGCATAGTTTTCCCCAAGTAGTTTTTCTTTTGCCAGGTCAATATCTCTTCCTTGCTCCATTGGAGTCCGCATCCTTTCCCGAAAACAGATCAATATCCTGATTAGACGTTTCTCCTAAGCCCTGTATATACCTGCTTAGATTCTGGAGAATGCTTCGCTCTAGATTCCGGATATCCCCAGAGCCAATTGCTACAGGAACACGCTACCACAGGAGTTAGTGGAGATGGTAACGAAGCAATTCATACCATAT
>JAAYSL010000171.1 GCA_012518315.1 Bacillota bacterium
ATGAAAGCCGCTGGTGCAGCAATACCGTTGGCGATTATGCCAATAATTACAGCATAGGCTGTGTTTAGATGGTGATTAGCATAGCCGATGAGAATTGCTACTACTACCATTTGCAAGGCAATGAAAAGATGTAGTGGTAAGCCCAAAGGGAAGCCAACTATACCAGCACTAGCCAAATGGCCGAGGCCTGCCACTATCGCGCCAGGTGTTGGGCCAAGCAGGAGGGCAGCCAAAAACCCTGGTGCTGCATCCAAGGCAACCGTTCCTGTGGGACTTGGGATTTTGATCATTGCCCCGACGGCCGCCAGTGCTATAAGGACTGCGAGCCTTGTGCACTTTGCCAAAGAAAAGGGGTATAGAGAGGTTTCCGGTTCGGATTGTCGATGGGTTGATTTCATGTTGAAAATCTCCTTTCAGTCTGCATTTCCAGTAAACAAAAATCCCCAGCACATATAGCTATGAGCTGAGGATTTTACCATCATCCACAGTGGTTCCCCCTTTCTACCGAAGGGTTGTTCCCAAGACAGGCAGGTCTCCTGGCTTACGGTCATTGATATCCAGCGCCTTCCCAGGTAGTTCTCCCAGTGGCACGAGCTAGATTCTCTCCGTTTACAGTAGCGGGACTGCTCGGGATTTCCACCCGATTCCCTATTCTCCGCGCTAGCGGCACCTGTCCGGTTCTATTATGTTGTCGAAAAACCTACGATATGTTGTCTTCGCTATGTGCTAGATATCTCCTTCAGTAAGATCCAAATATGGCAAGAAACTCTTCATGTCAAATCCCACTAATCACCTGTCTATGCTTACATAGGTAGTCTCGCTTGCGGTCATGATCAAAGGAGAAGGGAGTGTTTAGTGATGCCAGATCCGAAAGTCGTCTGTGAAGTAGATACATGTACTCATTGGTTACCTGGTGATGTCTGTGGAGCAGGCAATATCGATATCCTCAATGAAGAGGAAATAATGGCAGGGTCCCCGGAGCACACAGAGTGCAAGACCTTCGCCGAGCGCCGGGGTTTAGCCAACCTCATTGGTTCGGCAGATAATGTCAATTGGTGGGGTGCCATTGAGGCAGCCATCATGCCGGATCGGGAAATGTCACCTACTGTCACCTGTGTGGTAGAAAGTTGTGAGTACTGGGCCGATGGTGACAGGTGTGATGCGAAAGAGATATTCGTTAGTGGTGATGGCGCCAAGGAGTGCCAGGATACCAATTGCGAGACTTTCACAACAAAATGATAAGCAAGGGGTAGGCATGTTCAGACAGAGATAGCAAGGTCTTAATGCTCTTCTTGGGGAAGGTCAGCTAATCCCGTTTGGCCTTCCCCAAGTCATGAAAGCTGGCTTCATGGGGATGGTCTCATTAGGTAAAGCCCTCCTAGGATTAGTGTTGCAGCAATCACATAGGTGAAGTTGCCAAAAAAGCTGGGGTTATTGATGAACCCAGCAAGTAGGAGTATGCTGGCAGGGAAAAGGGGCCAATGACGACTGGGCCAATCAAAGCCGGTAATTCTGGTGTGAATAAGGTACACCGCAAAGAAAGCGGCGGCCATGAGAAACAGGATACTTCCCTCAGGGAGCTGTATCCTACCAGGTATATCCTCAGAATGAACGGCAATGCCTACTGCCAGAAGCACTAGGCCAGGGATTAGCCACCCTACATTGCCATACTGGCTACGTCCGCCCACGAAAACGTATAGGCCAAGGAAGGCAAGACTAAGTATGTAGAGAATGCCAACACCTTCAAGGAACCCCAATTGACCAGCCAGCGCCAGGACCCCTAAAGCAATAAGCAGAAATCCCATTCTCCTGTTTTGATCCACGATCTACACCCCTTCGATTATACTAGTGGCGTGCCTGCTCAGTTCTCGGCTGGATTTCGGTGGCAATCGTCACCTTTATGATGGAGCTAGCCGGGTAGATTCCCCGAAGCAGTGCATTGGGATATACCAAGGTCCCAGGCCCGATCAGGGTACCAGGGTTGCAGACACAGTTGCATCCCAGAGCTACTCCATCCCCGAGTATGGCACCTAGCTTCACCAAACCGGTGGGATAATCCTTGTCTTCACACTTAACAACGACCTCAGTCTTGGTATGCTTGACATTGGACAGCTTGACACCGGCACCGAGATTACAGTGTCGACCTAGGATCGAGTTTCCCACGTAGTTAAAATGTGGAGCAGCACTGCCATCAAGTAGGATGCTGGCTTTTACCTCAGAAGCGTGGCCGACAGTACAGTGTTCCCCTATGATAGAGCCCTCCCTGAGGTATGCTCCATGACGAATCACGGTATGGGCTCCGATATAAGCGGGGCCCTTGATGTAAGCACCAGGTTCCACTATAGAACCGGGTGCTAGAATGACGTCTTCTCCCACAAACGCACCAGACTGGATTAAGCCACGTCTGCGAACATCCAGGGTGGGGAGGGACATTAGTTGTTTTTCGAGCCAGGGGGTGATCCTCCCCAGGACCTCCCAGACATATGCAGTGTCTTGAAACAAAGCTGCTAGGGATGTGGTTTGCCATTCAAAGAAATCACTGGCAGAGAGCATCAATGATACCTCCAGTTGACTCGAGCCTACTATACCAACTTGATTTGCCCATTCTTCCAGCAGCATACGCTATTAGCTCCCGGAATATGCCCACACACCCCGTATTCTCCTGCTTTACTGCGGTTTGGTTTTTGCTAAAGCCTAAGCGATCCCTCTAGAGTCACGCCTCAAAGATACCTTCCTTTGGGGAAATCAGAGGGGATTGGCTGTAGACGCTGAATCAATGGGGTGAATGAATTGTATGCCCATAATAAGGCCAATCACTTTGAGGATCAAGGCGCTCTCATCTATGTCTTTCGAAAAGATGGTATTAGCCTATTATGTGGCAACGATACAGGGTTCTTCTATGAGGAAGTCTGGAATGGGCTGCGGCTAGTAGTGCCCAGTGAGAGAAGAGAGAAGGAATCCCCCTGTCTCAACTGGAATGCTTGAATGGGGATTTTTTGCCAAGATGGGTAATCCTAAACATGAGTAGGTAGCGTTGATTCCTAGGGGAAAGGGAGTGGCAATATGGCTATTCGAGTGACAGTATGGAATGAGAATCGTCACGAAAAGACCGATGAGAGGGTACGGAAGGTATATCCTGACGGGATCCATGGTGCACTTGCCAGCATTCTGCAGAGTCAAGGCATGGAAGTTAAGACGGCGACTCTCGATGAGCCAGAGCATGGTCTCACAGATGCAGTGCTAGAGAATACCGATGTCTTGGTCTGGTGGGGGCATCTAGCCCATCATGAGGTCAGTGATGCAGTAGTAGAAAAAGTGTACCAACGTGTGCTTGATGGTATGGGCTTGATAGTGTTACATTCTGCCCATTTCTCCAAGGTCTTTCGCAAGCTTATGGGTACTAGCTGTGACCTGAAGTGGCGGGAGATTGGGGAAAAGGAGCGGCTTTGGGTAGTGGAACCGGGCCATCCTATTGTGGAAGGTATAGGAGAGTACATTGAGCTTCCGCAAACAGAAATGTATGGGGAACGTTTCGACATACCGGCACCGGATACATTGGTGTTTATTAGCTGGTTTGCCGGTGGAGAGGTATTTCGTAGTGGCTGCTGCTATAACCGGGGAAGGGGTAAGGTCTTTTATTTCCGGCCAGGTCATGAGACATTCCCCATATTCTATAACAAGGATATCCAGCGGGTGATCACCAATGCTGTCCGCTGGGCGGCACCGGTCGAGGGCCCAGTACCGAAGTTTGGACAACATCCCGAGCCTTTGGAGAAGATAGATAAGTAAATGGCTGAAAGGGCCGGGAAAAGGTAGAGATAGACAAATATCACAATCGTACAAGGCTGTCCTAACGGACAGCTCTCTTTTTATGACATGGAAGGAAACCTACACAAAAAGCAAGAAATGACAGATATATAGGGGGTTTTTGAAGGCTTGCCAAGAGACTAGTGGGGGAGGATATGGCCATGACTGCCCGGGAAAGGGTGCTTGGGTCACTAGATCGCAAGGGTTACGATCGAATTCCGATCAAGCATGTGGGGACACCGGAGATTGATTCGGAGCTAATGGCTCATTTTCAACTCAGGGAATATGAGGAACTGCTACGAATAGTTGGGGACGATTTCCGCTATGTAAACCCCAGATACATAGGCCCTGAACTCAAAACCTATCCCGATGGAAGCTGGGATGGCATTTTCGGTGAAAGATACAAGAATATTGCTTTCGAAGGCGGAGTTTACCCTGAAGCAGTATACCTGCCTTTTGAAGGCATAGAGGATGTGCGAGAACTAGATGGCATCCCATCGCCATCAGCGGATTGGTTTGACTATGCTTCAGTGCCAGAGCAGTGTGAGCAATTTGGGAATTATGCCTTAATAGTGGGCGATCCTGGGACACCTGATTTTATCAATGGCATCGCCCGCTGCCGAGGCGTGGAACAGGTGATTCTGGACATTGGTCTAGAGTCACCTGTGTTTTTGGAGCTAGTTGAACAGCGCTTTTACTTCTTCTATGAAAAACTTGAGCGTACCCTAAGGGCCGCGGCAGGGCGAGTAGATATTGTGCATTTCGGAGAGGATCTTGGTACTCAAAACGGCCCTTTGATAAGTCCATCCAGCTTTGAGCGGCTTTTTGCTGATAGGTATAAAGCATTTTTCAACCTGGCCCACAAATATGGTGCCCGCACTATGATGCATTCCTGTGGCAGTGTATATCGGTTCATACCTCGCCTAATAGAGTTGGGCCTAGATATACTGGACGTGATCCAGGTGCAGGCAGCTGATATGGCCATCGATAAGCTGGCCGAGGAATTCGGTGATCAACTGGCTTTCTGTGGTAGTATGTGTGTCCAGAGTTTTCTCCCCTTTGGCACGGTAGAGGATGTTAGAAGAGAGGTTGACCACCGTTTGGACCTTTTTCCGAAAGGGGGATTAATCCTGGGACCAAGCCACGCCATTCAGGTGGGTACGCCCTTAGATAACATCCTTGAGATGTACCGTCGGGCTGGGAGTTTGGCTAGGTGATCTAGTTAGTGTCTGAGAAATCTCTTCCTAGTGTTGATCTGACCTGTGACAGGCTTTGGATGTTAATGTGGAGTGAATCAGTTCTAGAAAGAATAGACTTGTGAAAGAACCGCCAATAGGCGGTTTTTTCGCGACCTTGTGCCTTGAGGAGAGTTTTTTTGTTAACCACCTGAGCCAGGGGTCAGAGGGTTTCTCTCGTATAGGATTTGTGCACCATTTGACCAATGAGACTAACAATGAGGGACTATTTAACCCGTTTTATGTGAATGCAATTCGGGGTGTGA
>JAAYSL010000172.1 GCA_012518315.1 Bacillota bacterium
GCCGCTTAACCCAAGTTTCTACATTAGCGACACGACTGGCAAGTGAAGGGGGAAGCCAACCCTCGGGCCTACGTCGATTGGAGAAACGGGGTTTCCGATAACGTGTTTTACGAGATCGTCTTGCTCGCCTGAGTTGGCGACGGGATAAAAGCGCACCTTGAATCTGTTGCCCGCGGTGGCTCAATTCCGCCGCGAACACAACTCTACCATTCTTATCATCAGCGATGGCTAGGCCGGTCACTCGGCTGCCCGGGTCAATTTTGAGCCGAAGTGATGAAGGTGCCACATCAGGCACTTCACGTTTCAGAATAATAGTAAAAGGATATCGACGAAATACTGCCGCCTTACCATCTCGAAGCAGCTGCCTGGCCCTAGCGGGATGACAAGGCTGCAAAGGCCTTTTCTTTGTGTCTAGTACAAATACTTTACTCATAACGAGTCACTCCGTTCGGAGGTAATGTTTGCCTCGCCAATGTTATCGGGTGGTTTTATATGTGACCAGCACTGACCTATACCCTCAGTCTGTTTAGCTGGTCACCGCAGAGTTCGGAGCTGGCACGCACCCCGAAGTGCCTACATATTCACCCATAACGTAGCCCTCGTAGGGCTTAGGCTGGTCAACACGAGCTCTTACAAGCTCACGACTTTAGTCGTGGGTAGTTGACAACTCGCATCTAGATGGGCGCAAGATAGCTATCACAACGATAGAAAATATGCGCCCCACCTCCCTCCCTGTTGTATGGGGTCATCTCTTCTCGATATTACACTGGTTTTGCTGTGAAACATGAGGATATGTTTAAATGAGCCCACCAATCCCCCTACTGCGGAACAAAGGCCATCGTGCTAGCCAAGCTCGGCTAGACGGTGCAGCTGACTTTTGAGAGCTATGTAGCTATCAAGATAAAGCTCGTATAACTCATCATACAAACTTGTATTGGCCTTAGGCTCATACCACTTCCTGATTTGACCCATCTTTCCTAGTGCCTCCCGCCAGTTTGGATAGGCACCCACCCCTATTCCTCCTAAGAAGGCTGCCCCAAATACTGTACCATCATCTATACTGGGAACTCCAAGAGGTAACTGGGTAACATCGGCCTTAATCTGGCACCATATCTCGCTTTTGGCACCGCCACCGACACTGATCAAATGCGATGGTCTAATCCCTGCTTGAGCAGCCACCTCCAGATTATGCCGGAGGGCAAACGCAGCACCTTCCATAAGAGCTCTGATTATGTCAGCACGTTTCTTTTCGTAGGAGAGTCCCAAAAAGACTCCCCTTGCCAGAGGATCCCAGATAGGCGTTCTCTCACCGGCCATATATGGTAGAAATACCAATCCACCGGCACCAGCCGGTGATGTTTCAGCCTCTTGGCTAAGCAGCTCAAAGGGATTTTGTCCACCTGTAAGGGGCAGGCCTGCACCCCCAAAAGCCAAGACTTGATCATAAAACCAGCCCAGGACTCCACCACTGACTGTCCCACCAGATAAGTGCCACAGCCCTTCTATCACATGGCAGCCACTAATTAGCCGCAAGTCTTTATAGGGGCGATCAGTAACAATGGTCATCCCCCCTGCTTGGCCGGCCTGTTCTTGGGTGGCACCATGCCAAGTCAACCCAGCTCCAAGACAAGCAGCAGCACAATCCACTCCTCCAGCTACCACCGGGGTACCCGGCAATAGGCCAGTGGCAAGGGCGGCCTGGGAGGTAACCTCCCCAACTATCACCCCTGATTCGTATACATCGGGAAGCAATCTGTAGTCAACTCCCATGAGCTTGCATGCTTCCGGTGACCAGTTGCGTTTATCTGTATCAAACACATAGTAACCATAACCCTGGGAGACATCCTGGGTAAATACACCGGTTAGCTTGTATACAATGAAGCTATTTGATTGCAGAAATTTATAGGTATCAGCATAGATTTCAGGTTCGTTATTTCTAATCCAAAGCATCTTGGGCACGCAATAGGCAGGATCTATCCTATTGCCACTAAGATGGAGTACGTATTCCCCCCCTACCACTTGCTCTAGATGTTGGCACTCCCTAAGTGACCTTCTATCTAGCCATAGCATAGCATGGCGGAGGGGGTTGCCTTGGCGATCCACAGGCAATGTCGCCCAGCTATGACCCACAACCCCAATAGACGCTACATCCCTGGCACTAAAAGCACCAGCATCTAGGAGCTCTCCGATACACAGGCAAACCGCTTGCCACCACCAGTTCCCGTCTTGCTCTGCCTCATAGGCCTTGTCTCGGATGATCTCGTAAGCTTGAGTGGCCGTTCCCAGGGCTTCCCCCGCTAAGGAAAAAGCGCCCACTTTGCAGCTAGATGTACCGATATCTATTCCTAAAAGGACGTTCTTGGGCATGTTCCATTGTCACCTCTTCCCTCTTAAGAACATAGCCTTCCCTGGGATTATCCCTTAAAGGAATCTAGATATGCCTTCCAATCAAAGACCTTATCGGGGGCATTCTGGCGTTCATCTCGCCGCAGCTCCTCCAACAACTCATCAAACTCATCTTCACACACCGGCACTTCGACGGTGCGGCCTCTTATTCCCGAGAGCAACATAGCATTGGCGAGTTCTACAGAGTTAGGTCCTTCGGTTCCTGGTGCAATCAATGCTTCCTTACCCAAGATGGCATTGATCACGTTTTGCGTGACAAACCTGTGTCCATGGGCCCTAGCCTCCACTGGTATCTCAATCACCTCAGGGCTAGCAGAATAGAAGCCCTTGTCACTTTGCTCAAGGATCCTCTGCACCGAATCCTCAGTTTTGAAGAAAGTCAGTCGACCACCCTCTAATACCAGTTTACCATTCTCTGCGGCGATCTCCAATCGATTGGTTCCAGGAGTATCCGCGGTGGTTGTGATAAAGCTAGCTGTAGCACCATTGGCAAGTTCCATGAGAACTGAGACATCATCCTCTACTGTGATATCATGCCATTTCCCCAAGTATACTAAGGCATTAAGCCGTTTGGGGAGCCCAAAGAACCACTGGAAAAGATCCAAATTATGAGGGCACTGGTTCATCAAGACCCCACCACCCTCACCGGTCCAATTACCCCGCCAGCCACCGGAATCATAGTAGGCTTGGGTGCGGAACCAGTTGGTGATGATCCAGCTCACTCGGCGAACCTCACCAAGGGTTCCATCGCTTAACATCTCCTTGATCTTGATATACGTCGGATCTGTTCTCATTTGAAACATAGCGGCATAGACAACATTCGAATTGGCATGGGCCGCATTCATCTCCCGAGCTTCCCGCCCGGTGATTGCCACTGGTTTTTCGCAAATCACATGAATACCTCGGCGAAAAGCTTCTTTGGCCATCTCTGGATGGAAATAATGGGGCACAGCGATAATAACAGCGTCTACCTTGCCACTGTCCAACATTGCGCGGTAGTCGGTATACTTGGCTATCTTTTCATCTAGGCGAGTAGCACCAGTTGCATGATCAAAATCCTTAGGAACCTTTAGCTCCTTGAGTTTGGCCGGATCAATATCACAGATAGCAGTAAGCTCTGCATCTTCCAGTTCGGGAAAATAGCTAAAATGGTGAATACCAATATTCCCGAGCCCAATTAGACCACATCGCACTTTCTTCACGTGTATTTTCTCCTTTCCATAATGCACTCCCACATTTTTAGTCCACTTTGATAATTCTTGTTAAGTAGCGTAGTTCCTTTGTGCCTTAGTCAGGATGATCCTTAGCCAGAGTCATTACCCATTTCCAACCCATGCTATGCCATTCTTCTTATCAGGCTGTGTTCAGGCCTGACAATATGTTACAATAGACACAGCCTTTGCCAATTGGCTAGACTTGTACTAAGGGGGTATATTAGATGCAGAATCTGCCTTTTCGTCAAGGAGATCGTATCCTTTTTCAAGGAGATAGTGTAACTGATTGTGGGAGAGACCGGGCCGACAACTATTCACTGGGCACCGGTTATCCGTCCCTTATCGCGGCATATCTTTGGGCCCATTATCCCGAGTTAAAGCTCACTATCCTCAACAGAGGAGTAAGTGGTGATCGGGTCTATGACCTAGTGGACAGGTGGAAGGCGGACTGCATCCAGCTAGAGCCAGACTGGGTCAGCATTTTGGTTGGTGTTAACGATACATGGCGCCGCTATGATAGTGACATTCTCTCACCTATCGCCGAATTCCAGGCAGCTTACCGCCAGCTGCTGGAGCTTACCCACAGACATACGAAAGCCCGAGTGGTCTTATGTGACCCGTTTGTACTCAACTACCCCGCTGATCGCCTGGCCTGGAGGGAGGATCTTAACCCTAGGATCGAGGCGATTCGGCAGTTAGCCGCAGAGTTCTCTGCCATATACATTCCCTTAGATGGGATCATGGCATCAGCCTGTACCAAGGCAGAACCTGCTTTCTGGGCAGCAGATGGCGTCCATCCTACCTTGGCAGGCCACGGCATTATTGCTAGTGCTTGGTTACGGGCCATCGGGTCTATATCGCAATCTTTTTCCAGCCCCCCCGATTAAACCTGTGGGAAATAACCAGTGCCCTTGTACACTGATCTAGTGCCATGCCCATCCAGGCACCCAATAGCCCAAGACCCAGCTGTACAGCGAGGAAGTAACCCACCACCACCCTCACTCCCCAAATCCCGAGGATGGTGGAATACAATGGCCAACGGGTATCCCCGGCACCTCGTAACCCGCCCGACAGGATAAACTGGGTGGACTGGGCGGGTTGTACTACACCAATGATCTTTAGCACCATGGCAGTCCGTTGAATCACCTCGGGATCATCGGTATATAGAGCGGCAATGAAGCGTCCAAAAAAGAACATTGTGGCTGCAATCACGGTGGAGATAATCATTCCGAGGCGACGTGTCTCTAGAGCACTTCTCTCCGCAAGGTTGGGCTGGGCCGCCCCTAGTCCCTGCCCGACTAGGGTGGTGGCGGCAATGCTAAAAGCCTGCCCCGGCATGAAGGAAAGTGAGAGAATGTTCATCCCTATTTGGTGGGCGGCAAATACCGATGTACCAAAGCTCGATACAATCCTCACATAGGTTAGCTGCCCACCTCGAAAGACAAACTGTTCGATGGCAGCAGGAAAACCAACACTGAAAACACTCCTGAGAATTTCCCAATTAGGACGATATTTACCAGTCAAAGGGATGTGGATTAGAGATCGACCAGTTGTCATGATCACCAGGAAGAAGATACAGGCAACAACAGATGATAGGCTGGTAGCTATAGCTGCCCCTGCTATCTCAAGCCGTGGAAACCCCCAGTGTCCGTAGATAAGTAAGTAATTGCCCAGCACGTTGACGAAATTGGCGGTTAGGTTCACCACCATCGGTATGCGGGTATCCCCCGCCCCCCGCAACACTGAAGAACACACCATGCCCACCGTCTGGAAGGGAATCCCCAGACAGACGATCTGCATATATGTAATCCCCAGTGGGAGCACATCTGCCTCCGCGCCCATCGCGACCATCACCCAAGGGGTGATGAGATATCCCAAGACACCGACTAGGGCCCCAAGCAGGATGGTCACGATTAGGCTTTGTTTGGCAGTGGCATTGGCATCCTTCTTCATTCCTGCCCCAACGAACCGGGCTACCAAGGCAGTTGTTCCTACGTTTAGGGCTTGAAATATCCCAATGGCAAAGAAAATCGGTTGATTGGAAAGCCCCACAGCCGCTATGGCCGGAGGCCCAAGCCTTCCCACCATAATCATGTCTGCCACACCCACGAAACTCACTAATACCATTTCTGTCAAGGCCGGTGCCGCAAGATCCACTACCTGTTTGCGAATCTCTGTTACGGACACCTGGCTGTCGCTTTCGACTACCATATCAGGAGCTGACTTTCCATAGGTAAGTTCATTGGCTTCTGACGACCCTTTCTTCGGCATAGTCGGCGAATGCTTCACGGCTATGCTCCTTTCATTAGACAAGTCAAGGCTGTGTTCAATAACCTAAGGCCAACTAAGGTTACATATATACTTCCGGCATCTTAGTCAATTCTTCATACAATGAGGATCTCCTTGACACTTTCTTACAGGATCTCCCAGACGCTCTCATAATGGATAGTGTCAGAATAGCGACTGAAACGATGCAAAGACATGAGGTGATGGGCTAGCCACACACGAAACCTTTCGGGCAGGAATCCCCAACCGAATATGGAAATCTATTAGTTAGAGTCTATCAAACTAGCCTACTTAGGTTTGGCTAATCGCAAGGGAGGAGACCAGTACATGCTCAAGGTAGAGGAACTAACTGTCACGGCCTTTGCACCTTTTGGCCGCTTCTTGAACCCCCAGGATTGTGGAGACCCGGCTGGCAGCAAAGAAGACCCCGTTAGGTTCTATCCGGATCGAGTCTTGCAGCAGTTTTCTGCGTCCAACTATGTAGCCTTTAACCCACTAATCATCGAGCCCCGCCCCTTCGTCATTACCCTAGCTGAGATTCATGAGCGAACAGAGGAAGTCTTCGGTGGTTTTACCAAAGATGTCTGTTTTCATGTGGGCCCTGCCGGTGATTGCACACCACCAGTAGAGGAATTCCGAGTGTTTCGCTTGCCGGCAGGCTGGTGGGCAAGGATTAAGCGAGGAGTCTGGCACCATGGACCTTTCGTGATGGGAGAAGAGACGACAGTAGGGATGGTAGTTCTCCCACCCCACACATATACCAATGACTGCTATGTAGTAGAGCTAGATGAAGCAATCAAGATCAAACTCTAGCAAACTCTAGCACTTGGTCTTGGTCTGTCGGCGCTCTAGGCCCCATAAGGGCGGGTCAAACCCGCCTTTTTGGGGCTTCTAGATCTAATTTCGATCTAGCAGCACCTGGATAGATGGCCGCAATCCCTCCCAAAGCTTAGCAAAGGAGATGGTAAACTCAGGAATACCTGAGGAGTAAGGGGCTACCTCATAGAGGCCATAGTAGATGACAATACCCTCTGGCGTAAGACAAAAATCATGATCTTGGGTGATCTTTTGATCTCGCCAGTCTTCCTCGAAATAGTCCATGGGCTTTGCCTCTATCTGGCGGACTACTTCATCCTCAATGACCTGGCAGTAATCATACCCTGCTACAAAAAGATCGGCAAGGATAAGGTCTTTGCCTGTAGATAAATCTACATTGGTGCTCTTATGGTAAGAAAACCCATGGGCTCCCCCGGTATAGCGATAGTACACTGTGGAAATGCTTACCAGACTTTCATCGAGATACGCAACCCGGTAGTCAACTCCCACCTGGAAGGGTAGCCAGTGAGCTAGCTCCTCTTCAAATTCTTTGGAAAAGTCCTGAGCTGCATCTTTGATTTCATCTACAAATCCAGTGGTCTCTTCACTCCACCGCTCATTTAGCTTCTCCTGGAGATCTGGATTGCCCAGGCCCCGAAGCACCGGTATGTTCACTTCTCCTTGGATTAGATCTGTCTCGTAGGCTATCGTTTCGGTGTCCATCGATAGCTGGGGCCTTGCTTGTATAGCCTTTCCCCACCCTGCGGAAGGAAGCGCCGCAAGTAAGAGCAATGACACCACAAGGCCAAATAACCTTGACTTCCGTCCACCTATATTCACCAAAACACCTCCCCCATGGTATAAGAGGGCCCACCCTTGAGCCCTCTACTGTTATTCTACCTTAAGTATGCATCAATGCAATCAGTTCTTCATTTGCCAGTTTTCGCCAGAAACGCAAATCTGGCTGGCTCGCTAAACTCTCCTTTTACCCAAACCACCAGATCATGGCCAGATACCTGGAACCGAAAGTCTTCTTCCCTAAGTGTTTTGTCATCGACCTTGACTACTACTTGTGGTGCATTCCAGCCATTGATTAGGAAAACGGGGTTCACCTGCGTCACAGAGGGTTTTAAGGTTAGCTTAACTTCATCTTTGCCTTGCTTGCGGAAGGTATAGGCTCTCAGAGCATAATCATAGCCTTCCAATAGTACTCTACCACGATGGAGTTCCTCCGGTTCACCGGGGTCTCGCTCGATCTCCACTCGCGCCGGTTGATAGTAAGAGTGGGCAATGGCCTCAAGCTCTGAGCCATCGGTCCCCTGGGATGTGGCACCCACCAAAAGATACCACGTGGCACCCTGATCCGGTGTGGGGATGTAATCGTCACTACTACGCCTTAGGGCAAAATTCACATCCATAAAGGATGTATGGGTAGCTACTTTTCCAATGTCATCACCGGCTGGTACCCACTGGATAAAGTCTTCCATATCGGTGACCGGCCAATGCTTGTAGATGTTGTAGAAGTCCTTCCCGGGAAACATGTTGAAATACGGGTGGTTCTTCTTGCAAGCATTACACGGCATGAAAGGAAATAGCCGCTGGTCTTTGCAGATAATGATAAAAGGATTGGGTACACCCTCAAGGTTTATTTTCCCAATATACATGGGCCAATCTGCAAGCTCGGGATAGTGATCACAGAAAGGCTCAAAATCATTGGCAGGCAAAGGCCAAGGTACATCGATCTGGGCACCCTTGCCATTCCTTAATGTGAAGGGAGTTGGCATCTGGAGAAAATCCAAGGGGCTAGTCCCTGCCGAATTAATCAGGATCCACTCTGCCATCTGCCAAAGATTAGCATTGCCACCATGGTTATTCTCCGTTCCTGGCCACAAGACGACCTCTCTGACTGCTACACCATCAGGATAGATTGTATAGATTTCTTCTGCTCTAGTGTTGCCGTGAAAGATCCGATAACGCATATCCGGCAAAGTATAAGTCCATTTTACCCGGGCCCTAGCTGGCCCTGTCTCTAAGATCTGCACCCGACTCCAGCGAAGCTGTTTGTCCATAATCGGCTCATAGCAATGCAGATCATTGGGGGAATTAGTCTCACACCATTCCGACGTAAACCAGACTCCTTTACCCACATCGACACAACCGACATACTGGGCCTTGTCCCAGAAAACAAAACGCCAAGGCCAGTCACCTTCAACGATCACCGCATGTCCTTTTTCACCAGAGAACTCCAATTGTGTTTCATAGGCCCGCAATTCAGTCTCAGCTCCTTCCGTAATCAATGGATTTTTTGCCATACTGTGTCATCCGGCTGCTATACACTAGGTTTGCTGCCGTCATACTGACCATACTTGAGACCTGCTTCCACGAACCGTCGGATATTCTCCGGAGGAGTATCCCGTCCACACTGATCCCCGGTAGAAAGGATATATCCACCACTCAGAGCGGCATCCTCGATACACTGTTTCACCGCAGCCTCTACATCATCGGGGGTTCCCCGCAGCATCACCTCAGTTGTATGCACATTGCCCATCAAGGCCAGGCCATCACCATACAGGCGCTTAATCTCACCCAAATCGCAATCACCCATAGGCGGTATTTCTAACGGATTAATGGCATCAAGATCAGTTTCTTCTGCACAGATCTTGACCAGTTCTTTCTGCTTGCCACAGGAGTGCAACATAGTCGGCACCCCAGCTTCCTTACACATCCGGGTAATCTTCTTTAGGGTTTCAAGGCCCGTATCACGGAAGATCTCCGGAGACTGTAGGGTTAAGGTACCTGAATGGCCGGTTTGGATGAAATCTGGTTTGGCCTCCAAAGCCCGCTCTAGGTAGCGAACAGCCCACTGATCCCACAGATAGACAAATTCTTTAACTAGGTCATAGTTGTCGTAATAGTCGTAGTAGGCATTTTCATGTCCATCCCGGTAATCAAACATCAGAATGGGATAGTTGATCCAAAAGCCCACCACCGCATCATCTCCAGCTAGCTGTTTCCCAATTTGAAACTCGTCATCATCTGAGTCCCTAGGATCGGGGAAGAAGTACTTAAGATGGGCGAAATCCCGCTTCAGATCCTTAATCCACTGCCGGGTAACCACTGGTGGATCGTTCCTTCTATAGGTCGTCTCCTGCCAAAGCTCTCCAACCGGTGTCTGGCAATAGGTTCTAACCACCAGCTCATCCTTGGTACGGGTAATGATCTCATCCCGATACTGTCTCTGATCGTGCTTACTTCTTCCCAGCCCGACATACCAGAACCAGCCATCGATATTGTAGTGACGTACTGTATCAAGATATGCTTTCCAAAGAGGTGGGTCATTATAGTAGTAAATATCCCAAAACGGCTTGCCGGTCAACTTACAAGGAATCATGTTGGATAGATCCGGACAGATGGGCACACGATCCGGAATACCATTGGTCATAGCCACCAACATCCGTTCCTTGGAGGTCATCTCCTCTTTTCTCATTTAGCTCACCCCGGTTCGGTCACCGCATTTTCTTACTGTTTTCTCTTGGAGCTTGGCAATTATTGTTGTCTCGGCTCACTGTTTCTCTAGGTTAGTGCTCTTCCGGAAACGTTTCCTGTGGTTGGACTACAGAGCCTCCCCACCGGCTTATTCCATCGGCAGGGAGGCCAAATTCCCTTCAATCCCCGGAGCGGAGATGCTGCCCGCAGGTCTTGCGGACTATTAGGTAGGGACTAAAGGTCACCTGCCGTGTAGCTCTTGGCTCATCATTCAGTCGCTCAATCAAAAGGTGCACCGCTTCTTGGCCTACCTCCTGTTTCGGTTGGGCAACTGTGGTCAAATCGATGCCACCTGCTGAGGCCAGCTTGACATCGTCAAAGCCAACTATGGCTATATCCTCTGGCACCCGATACCCCTTAGACCGTAATCGGGTCATGGCCTCAATAGCCATCAGGTCATTAGCAGCAAAGATGGCCGTCGGCGGCTTGGGTCGATCCAATAAGACCTCTACCGCCCGGGCACCAGAGCCTTCTCGAAAGGTGCCTCTGGCGATTAGCGATTCATCCAGGGGTAAACCATACTCCCTTACGGCGGCCCTATAGCCCTTAAGCCGCTGTTGGCTGCCAGTTGGATCATCTGGTTCTGCGATATAACCAATGGTGCGATGTCCTAGCCGAATTAGATGGGCCACCGCCTCAAAAGCACCACTGGCATCGTTGACACAGACACTGTCAACATCTCCCCAGACGGGTTCTGGTGTGATGATCACAATGGGGACATGCCTTTGCTCCAATACCGTCTGTAGTTTACTCTTGTTGTGGGGAGCATACCAGATCAACCCATCAACCTGCTTCTCCAAGAAGAGGTCAATACCAACCTCCTCTTGATTGGAATCATACTGTGTGCTGCAAAAAAGCACCGTATAGCTTTTCTCTCGGGCAGCTACCTCCACTGCCTCTGCCACTTCACCAAAGAAGGGGTTGCTAATCTCAGGCACCGCTAGCCCAATACTTTTGGTGTGCCTCCGCTTCAGGCTCCTAGCAATCTCATTAGGCTGGTATTGGAGCTCATCCATCACCGCCAAGACCTTTTCTCTAGTCTCCTGACTGACATAGCCACTTTCGTTAATCACCCGGGAAACCGTAGAGATCCCCACCCCGGCCTCCCGGGCCACATCTTTGATTGTCGACATTTTACGCATCTCTATCTTCCACCTAATCACCGGTTACTCCATGATGGCAGGGCTGAGGCCCTGCCTAGGAGTTACGACTATGCCAGCTTTAGTTCACAGATGGCATAGGGCGTTAATCGGACTTTGCCCTGCAGGCCAGAGGGTTTTTCCACGCCCTCTAGGATATTGACTAGTGAGTTAGTCACCTGAACCGTGATTGTATTGTTGCCTGGTTGTAGGAATTGACTAATCTCCACTTGGTAAGGATGCCATGTGCACACTCCCGCCTCCTTGCCATTCACCAAGACAGTCAGGAGGTCATCGGCACATTCGACATCCAAGTACACCCGACCTTTTAGAAAATCGGCATCCAGGTCTACTTGCTGGCTGTAACTACCGGTGCCAGAGAAGAACGGGTAACCTTGATCTGTCCAACTAGCACCCTTCACCTCTTTGATGGGAGCAACTACCACATAGTCACTAGCGGTATCGGGTCTTGTCAGGCTAAAGCCGCCGATTAGCTTCAATGGATCAACGATCCCGTCATTCCGGGCATGGACAACTAGTCGAACAGCAATCACGTTCCACCCAAGCTGCAAGTGCTCTCGTATAGAGACTTCCCGCATCATACAATCGAGCTTGCTTTGCTTGGAGTCATCATCTAATTTCTCTCCGTTGACATATATCTCCTTCTCACCTTTCATACCATCGATTACTAAGCGCATATCAGTGGGAAGGCAATCACACCTAAACCCAGTCCTGTACCAAAGGGTGACAGGATAGGTTTTCTCATCTCTCTCCTCAGGCAATTGCATCTCCCAGGCTCCCTGTGTAAAGGTAAGCCACTCGGAATCATCGGTATCCGGCAAATAGTAACCCTTTCTATGGCCGGTATTGTCATGATCGACAATCACCTGCCACTTATTTAATAGCAGCGCATTATCACCATCGGTGCTAAAGGCCCATTTTCCCGTTAGATGAATGGGATCAGCCACCTTGCCAACTGGTGCCTTGACTACTTGAGTCTTGCCATCTTTGACTACCTCAAGCTCCACAGTATCTAGCTCTCTGACCCGCACAGTAACTGACTGACCATCAACAGCTTCCACCGGGGTGTTGGCTTTAGTGATCATGACCTTGGGCAGATCCTTCTGCAATACGATGAGAGCAGAACCGAAAGGTGCCAGGCTCAATGGAAAAGAGGTATAGTCGGTACCGATTTCACAGACATAGATTGGCCTAATCTCACCGGTCTCTGAGACCCAATGCTCAGGGCGACCAGCTTTAGCTAAGCGACACCGGATATCCCGCGCCTTATCTGTAGGGTTCGCGAAGAAATAGATGTCTTGGCCATCTTTGACACGATGGAGGTAGAATACCTCATCACAATCGATCTCAACATCAGGACTAATGCAAAGACGAATCGCCTCATCTAACCATGCGGCATCATCCACCTCATATAGACCGGGGGACTCTAGGAAGACCGCTTTGCCTCCTGCCTCGTTTTGGCTAACATGTCGGCGCCTGTCAGCTTGCCCTTCCAGGAATGAGGCCCGCACTCTCTCTGGGTCAATCTCAAACAGAGCCTCGATGCGGTGACCAAGCTTTCCTTCACTACCTTGCAGGTTTTCCGTGGGCAACACAGCATCACCCAGTAGCTTCCCACCCGCCTTATAGAATTCCTCCAGCTTAGCCAAGGTAGGATCATCAAGGTTCGTCACAGGTGGAAGCAAGATTAGCTCATAAGCTTCATCAGCTACCTGTAATTTGCCATCTTTGACTTTGCCTTCGGCCAGTACCTTCTCATCGATGATGTCATAGTCAAAGTGTAGCCGCAGTAAAGTATCAGCTAGGTAGTAGAAGTCATTTTCAATGACTTTGGAGAAAGGTGTGTGGCCTTGGGGCACATAGTTGGCCCACATGCTGTTAATCGGATACAGCATCGCCACTTTTGCTACATGATAGCCACCACTTAGCATGTAGCTATTGCGGGTAACATAGTCATTGAACCGCTTATACTGCTCCCACCAAGTGTGATGGTAGAACTGAGATGGCGGCCAATCTCTTTTTCGCTCACCTTCAATGGAGTAATGAAAACCATGGGGGTTAAACAAATTGATCCCCAATACATACTCCCAATCCGCGATCCATTTCATCCGTTCCATGGTGACATCCCAATATGTGCCACCTAGGGATTCACACAACACCCGCACCGATCCAAAGTGGTGAGCGGCCGAACTACCGATCTTGTGGGGAACATGCTGATCGGGGCGTTCCCGGGTACCGATCTTAGGATATAGGTGATCAACCCCCACAATATGCAGTTGCTTGAGTTGATCAAAGATATTGCCTTCGTTGCGAGCATGCAGCCTTAGCATATCCTCAAACAAGAGGTGGCCGGTGAAATAGACACCATTATCCTCGCACCAGTCTCGAATCTGCTTATAGAACGCTCTGGTATACTGTTCACTTACCGCCTGCCAGAAGTCTAGTCGGATCTTAGTGGTAATCTCACCCATATTCAAGAAAAGAGCTGGTAGATATGGCTTTAGGTCATATCCATTTCTATCTCGAAAGAGCTTGAACATGCGCTTGGACCAGGGAACAATATAATTATCGACACCGGTCTCAAAGTAGTGCAATGCCGGTTCATCGGTATAAAACCCAGGCAAGACATCACCGAAATACTCGCCAGCCTCTTCCTTATATCGCTCATGGGTCATTTCGATGAACTTCTTGGTGGACTCAGGGTTTAGTGCATCAATGTAGTATTTAGCCCTTCTCTCAATGAAATAGAGGAGTTTCCAGCTTCCCGGAGGTGCCTCCCACGGGACAATCTTATCAAAGGACAAATTGGGAGTCAGATCGATAATCTCTTTGATCTCTCCATGGAACTCATCCTCGCTAATTGCATACGCGCAAACCGGATCCGAATCCTGCATATCTACATAGCGGGAATCTGTACCCTCCAGATAAGTGAACAAAGGTCCATCTACATGCAAAATAACCATTTCCAGATACCGCTGCTGCAAATCAGGGTACTCAGTCGGAATCTGCCAGCCCACTGTCCCACTGGGCCAATTCTTTTCATCATATACCCAGGCCTGTAGGCCGATCTCCTTTGCCTTTTCACAGGTAAAGCGCACCCGCTCAAACCAGTCGTCTGATAGATATGGAACCTCTAGACCAAAGCGGGAATGGATGAAGAACCCCGGCATGCCCTTGTCGTAATACTCGTGCATCTGTCGTTCCATTTCTTCATACCGAAGATCCCCATTCCAGAACCAGAAAGGCAGAATGCCCAGCTCCCTGGGTGGAACGGCGAAGCTCTTTGGATCAAGCTTGGCACCATGTACGAGAGTTTTTACCATAGATTTCACCTCAACTTCTCTTTGTTACAAGCTCTACTGCGTATTTTTCTTCTATAATCGCTACCACGTTACCGTTTGGGTATCAGGATCAACTGATCCCACGGTTCCAGGGTAACACCTAAAGAGCGACTCTCCCGACAAACCCGACACTGGCCGGATTTACCGGAGCGGGCATCTTGCCACAAGGCACCCAAAAGTTCTTCACTTGCTCCTTGAGGCAACGTTGCCTTAAGCTCTCTATATTCATCAGAGAAATTCAATAACACCAGGGCGATGGCATCCTTCTTTTCATCGTATCTCCAATAGCCATAGAAGTCGCCATCAGCACTTGACTCCGCCGGTTCCCACAGTTCTCCATGTAGTGCCCTCTCCCCCCGACGTAGGTGGATTAGCTCTTGGTAATGTTGCCGCAAGCCGTGTTCATCCCACCAAAGCAGGGGCCATGCATACTTATATGGCTCAAATTCCTCGCCGTCTTCTTGACCGGTATATACAATCGGAATGCCCGGTAGTGTCAATAACATGGTTGCCGCCACCCGGGTCATCTCCAGGCCATAGCGGGTAATGAACCGAGGACCTGTATCGTTATTCTCCAAGAACCTGACTAGGATGGCATCTTCGTGGTAACCCTTACCATTATTGGTTAGTGCCTTATGCAACCGCTCTCCTATTTTCCCCTTTTCTTCAAAGACCTTTTCCATGGACCAATGGCCAAGTTCACTAGTCCAATCATAGGCCGCATCAAAGCCATGGGTATAGTTGTATTCATCCCGGGCACTAGCTTCGGCGGTGAGCAAAAGGTCTGCCTTAATTCGCTTCATTTCCCGCCGCCACTTTGGCCAAAAATCAGGCCTTCTGTACTGGACTCCCCAGCAGGCATCTACCCTAAACCCATCTATGTCACATTCCCTAATCCAATAACTAAAGGCTTCCATGATCCAGTTCCAAACTTCGGGGTTATCGTAGTTAAGGTTAGGTAGGTTTTGCCAGTCAAAATAGTGGGTGGGGTTGCCATTATCATCCCGATCATAGAAACCGTAATAACTTGAGCTCTCCCCATGCTCTAGGGCATCTTGCATGTAGCGATGGGCGGAAGAAGTATGATTAGGCACAAAATCCAGAAGTACCTTGATGCCCCGAGCATGGGCTTCTTTAACTAATTCCTTTAGGTCATCAATCGTACCAAAATCCGACCTGACGGAGAAATAATCCCGCACATCATATCCATGACCACCATAGAAAGTGTCATAGATGGGAGAAATCCACAAAGCGTTTACCCCAAGCTCCTGCAGGTAGTCCAGCCGCTCGATAACGCTTTTTAGACCTTCTAGACCGAAGTAATGGGGCATGACCCCGTAGATTACCAAGGACTTGACCCAGTTTGGCTGCTCTTTGTCGAAATTAGCAACCTGAGGCTTCCCATCTCTAGCAACAAAATAGGTTCTTGAACTATCTTTCCGCCCCTGCTGGTCAATGGCTGTCATCGTTATATAGTACTCACCATCGATTGTGGGTGACTCAAGCTTTAGTGTGCTACCTTCTGCCTGCTCCAAGGGTTCCTTGGAGCCGACTAAGTAAAGAGAGCCCGGATTTTCTCTTGGTGATATCTCCCAAACATACTGGGTAATCGGCGAGCCACCATGCCCCACCTGGCTGTTGGCGCCAGTTAGCAAAATCCCCCTATCGGTTACTTGGATATCGACCTGGGCCCGTGGTTTATCTACCAGTTTTTGTGTCAGAGTAAGAGTATTTGAGCGATACTCTGTTCCATCTGACAACTGACAAACGGCTACGACCTCATTAATACCATCATCCAAAGGTATCGTTGCCTCAAACTCTCCCGCCTGCCACTTGGCTGTGACTGAGTTCCCATTGACTTCTACGGTGATGCTTTGCACCTCACCAGGACAATAGTACTTGCCTTCAATCGTTCTTTCCCATGCCCAGACATCACTGTCGGTACCTAGAATTAGTATTCCCTTCCCACTTGCCGCCTTACCTTGACCTGAAGACATTGCTACAGTTCCTAGCGATAAGACGGTGAAGGCCCAAAAAGAACGTTTGAGTAAATTCTTGCCAGGGATAAACAAAGACCTCAACTTGGCCACCTCCTGCATAGACCCTAGCCTTTCAATCCGGTTAGTGTAATGCCTTCAATAAACCACCGCTGTGCAAAAAGGAAGACGATCAAAAGCGGTACCGTTGCCGTTGTAGATGCGGCCATCATCAATGTCCAATTGGTATTATACTGATCTTTGAACATGGAGATACCCGTGGTAATAACCCGCATTTCCTCGCTATTGGTCACGATGAGTGGCCAGATAAAGCTGTTCCATTGGCCCATAAAGGTAAAAATCCCTATGGTAGCTAGAGCTGGCTTAGATAAAGGCACATATACCCGCCAGAGGATGCCAAAGCGACTGGCACCATCGATGACAGCAGCATCATCGAGCTCCCGGGGGATGGTTAAGAAAAACTGCCTCATTAAGAAGATGCCAAAAGCATTAAATAGCGATGGCACGACTAATGCATAATAGGTATCGATCCAGTTTAGCCAGTGCAAAATCAGGTAAGATGGTACTAGCATGATGGTACCTGGTAACATCATGGTGCCAATTACTCCGACAAACAAGACATCCCTCCCGGGAAAACGTAGCCGGGCAAAGGCATAAGCTGCCATAGAGCAGATGATGAGCTGGCCCAAGACTACCATAGTCGCCACAAACACAGTATTCGCGTAGTATCTTCCGAAGGGAGCCGTCTCCCATGCCTCAACATAGTTTCTCCAGATGGGAGTTTCCGGCAGCCACTGCATTTGAGGTGTAAATACTTCCCAGTCTTGTTTCAATGAAGTTGTAACCATCCAGACAAAAGGTATGATCATGATCACGACTCCAATGATAAGAACCAGGTGAACAAGTAGCCGTGTCCCTATGGATAAGGTTCTACCTCTAGCCACTAGATTGCCCCCTTTACATCCTTAGCCTTGCTCGTAGTAGACATACTTGCTACTAACCCGCATGTTGATTAATGTCAGGGCAAAGATGATTACTGCCATTAAGTAACCCACTGCTGAAGCATAACCCATCTCGTTATACCGAAAAGCATAGTCATACATGTACATGAAAACGACGTATGTGGCTCGCATGGGGCCCCCACCGGTCATGATGTAGATCTGCTCAAAGACCTGAATAGCCCCGATTATGCCCATAATAAACATGAAAAAAGTTGTGGGGGTAACTAAAGGCCAAGTGATATAGCGAAATTGCGCCCAGGGACCGGCTCCATCGATTTTGGCTGCTTCATAGAGATGTCCCGGGACTCCCTGTAATGCCGCAAGATATAAAACCACATTCCCACCCAAGCCCTTCCATAGGGAAAAAATCACCACCGAGTACATGGCAATATCCGGGTTAGTCAGCCAGCCAACTCGGGAGCCACCTAACCGAGTAAGGAAATCGTTGAGTAGGCCGTAGTCTGTATTAAACAGAAATGACCATACCACAGCCACTGCTACACTGGAGGTGACCACCGGTACGAAATACCCTGTACGATACAGATTAACTCCCCGAATCGGCTGATTGAGAAGCATGGCTACAGCCAGTGCCAAGATAATGCTAAGGGGTACATAGAGAACTGCATAGTGTAAAGCATTCCTCAGACTAAGCCAAAAGACCTCATCCTGCAAAATCCGTTGGTAGTTTTGCCATCCTACAAACTTTTTCGGGCCAAACATAGGCCATCTTTGAAAACTAAGTACCAAGGAAAAGAAAACTGGAAACACCAAGAACACAGCTGCATAAAGCAGTGTCGGTAAGAGGCAAAGATAGCCCGTGACGATTTCCTCTGTCTTGGTTGACCAAAATCTTCGCTTTCTTCGCCCGGAAGAATCCTCCAATCCTCTACACCTCGCTTTCCAAAGCTACGTAGGTTCTTGGCTTGAGGGGAGGCAACTTGGCCTCCTCCCCTCAAGTAAGGTCGTGTTTGGTTCCTAGCCGGCCTTCCCTATTCCTGCCTAGCTTCTAGGCGAGACATGACCTGCTCATACTCTTCAGGATAGTCCTCCCAGTAACGCTTGATAGCCTCATTGGCCTTAGCTGCAGCATCGTCTATGCCCTTATCTAAGGTAACCTTGTTATTCATGATGAGTTCCACAGCTGCTGCGTAGGTGTCGATTACCTTGTTCCAGCTAGGAACGTATTCACTAACGGTGCCATAATCTAGACCTTTGACGAAATACTCAAGCCCTGGAGTTTTCTCCACATGGGCGGCATAAATCGGGTCCTCTAGAACTGAGCGACGGGTGGGCAGATACCCAGAGGTAATGGCCCACTTTGCCATATTGTCAGTCCTCATCCAGAACTTAACAAACAACCAGGCTTCCTCAGGATACTTAGCATCCTTAAAGATAGTCACTGGTTCACCGGCACTAGGATGATACCGCTTGCCTGAGGGGCCCACTGGGTAAAGCATGGTACGCCATGGGAACCGCAGTTTTTCAAACTGAGGAATACTCCACGGACCATCAAGGGTAATGGCCACTTTCCCCATAGCAAAGGCCTGATCCGCTGGGGTAATGGTACCACCCTTGTACTCGTGCATCAGATCATAGAAGAACTTGACTGCTTCTTTGGCTTCCGGTGAATCAAAGGCGACTGATTGTAGGTCATCGGAAATGTACTTTCCACCTGCCGCCCAGATAAAGGGACGGAAGATCCAGTCAAAATAGCCTGCCATACCACCGGAGAACACGGGAATGTGGAAACCCCAAATACCCTTTTGCGGGTCAGAGAGCTTGCCTGCTGCAATGGCGAAATCTTCCCATGTTTCAATCCCAGGATTGTCAGGATCCATTCCTGCAGCAGCGAACATGTCAGCGTTGTACACAAAGGTTATGGTGGTGGCATTAACCGGCAATACCCACCATTGGTCATCATAGTTGTATTCACAGTAGGTCTTCATCACTGGGAAGAAATCATCCAATTCTTCGTTACTGAGACCATCAGGCCGCCGGATGAAATCCTCCATCTTGTAGATGGCACCAGCCTTAGCGAACTCCCCATATTCGCCACCATGGGTCCAGGCCAGATCCGGTGGGTCTCCAGCAGCTACAGCCGCCTGAAGTTTCTGCATCAAGGCATCTCCCACATATTGTGGTTTTACCTTTATCCCAGGATTCTCTTGCTCAAAATCAGCGATCAGGTTCTTGAGAGCCTCTAGCGTGTTGCTGGTGAAGGCATGATACATGGTTAGGGTTTTCGATGCTGCCAAGGAAACGGTGCTGAAAGCAAGTACGAGACACACGGTCACAACCATACTGATTTGTAATGCTCGCCTCATTAACCTTTCTCCCTTCTTTACTTTCGCTTCTCTAACCCTATACAACTACAATGGCCAGACTGCCCCCATACATCACCTCCTGATAAAATCCAATGGGTTTCATAACATGGATAATAGCAGGATTCCTGTTCGATCAATTGCCGAATCACATCTGCAGATGTTGGTTGATGTATTTTTCTCTCGGTGCAATGACATCACCGAAGCCCACCTGTTGGAGCATGGTAACGTTTCTACATCCATTATTCACCACAATGTCAGTGATCTCCTGCTTAAGCAGATGTATCTAGCAGGAGAACCATGAATTATTGCCAAGGGTGAAGACTCGGCAAACTTTCATGTAAGATTAACTAATTGAGAAGGATTATGGCGATACGCAAGGAAGACATATTTGCAGTTACTACCACTTTTAGGAGGGTTACACGAATGTCTAGCTCGGTAATTGCGGCCACGCTTTACACAGTCCGCCAGTTCACGCAAACTAAGGCAGAGCTCGCCAGTACTCTTAAAAAGGTGAAATCTATCGGCTATGATGCAGTACAGCTCTCAGCCTTAGGCCCCATCGACACCAAGGAGCTCAAAAACATGCTCGATGGTGAAGGGCTAACCGTGGCTGCTACCCATACAGACTATCGACTTTTGCGGGATGAGCCGCAAAAGGTCATTGACGAACACCAATTGCTGGGCTGTAAATATGTGGCCATCGGTAGCATACCTGCAGAGTATCGTCATGAAGAAGGATACCACCAGTTCGCCCGGGAGGCTTCAGAGGTAGCGGGAAGACTGCGAGAAAGTGGACTCATTTTTGGCTATCATAATCATAGTTTTGAGCTGGAGAAATTTGGTGAAAGAACAGCCCTAGAGATCCTATACGCGGAAAGCGATCCAGAGTTATTCACCAGTGAGATTGACACCTATTGGATTCAGCATGGTGGCGGTGATCCGGCCCTTTGGATCCGCAGTCTCAAAGGCCGCGCACCCTTGGTTCACCTCAAAGACATGACTGTGAAAGATGGACAACCGATCTTTGCTGAAGTGGGCGAAGGCAATCTCAATTGGCCTTACATCTTGGATGCCTGTAGGGAAGCTGGAGTCCTCTGGTACATCGTGGAACAGGATATCTGCCAAAGGGATCCCTTTGAAAGCTTGGCCCTAAGCCTCAGGAACCTCAAAGCCATGGGTTTAAGCTAGGCCTTTGGTAGGAGGAACTCCAACCGGGAAGGTGGAACTAGTAACAATGATGGGCAAACTGGGATTTTTCACAAACGATCATACCAGCTGAGGTGAGATGTACATGAAGCCTGATCAGGTCTTGGTTAAGACCGTCGGTATTTCCAAGAGCTTTTCCGGTGTAACAGTCCTGGATAACATCAATGTCGAAATACTCCAGGGAGAAATCCTCGGTATCATTGGTGAAAATGGTGCAGGCAAGTCCACCTTTATCAAGATCCTCAATGGTACATATACCCCATCTGAAGGACGAGTGTTCTTTGCTGGAAGCCCAGTTCATATCCGTGATACCAGCGTAGCCAAGCGATTAGGTATTAGTACCATTCCTCAAGAGTTCAATCTAATTAACCACCTTAGTGTCTATGAGAATATCTTCCTTGGTAAAGAACTAGTCAAAGGCAATCGCCTACTAGATAAGCAGCAGATGAAGGAGAAGACTAGTGAGCTTTTGCGGGAACTCGATACTGACATTCCTCCAGATGCCAAACTGCAAGACTTGAGTGTAGCCCAGAAGCAAATGGTGGAGATTGCTAAAGCCATCGCCTATGACTCACGCCTACTGATTATGGATGAGCCCACCACGGTTCTAACACAACACGAGATTGATATCTTGTTTAATCTCATGCAAAGGCTAAAGGAAAAAGGCGTAACCATCATCTACATATCCCATAAGCTGCGAGAAGTGAAGCGGATCTGTGAC
The DNA here is from genome assembly GCA_012518315.1 of Bacillota bacterium. Classification (GTDB taxonomy): domain Bacteria; phylum Bacillota; class Limnochordia; order DTU087; family DTU087; genus JAAYSL01. Next base: position 22,019 of record JAAYSL010000172.1, read on the forward strand.
CGGGTGATAATCCTTCGTGATGGGCAGTTTATCAGTCTTGATCCCACAGACGCTTTGGATGAACAAGAGATGGCCCGCCGTATGGTCGGACGAGAGCTAACCCAGATCTTTCCACCTAAGATTCAGCCCCAGGCTAATGCTGTGCTCCAAGTTCGCAACCTTTCCGTCTCTGGCCTTCTACATGATATTAGCTTTGACCTTAGGAAAGGTGAGATCCTCGGTTTCTCTGGCCTGATTGGTGCAGGGCGAACAGAACTAGCTGAGGCTCTAATCGGCATTCACCCCATCACTTCCGGCCAAATCATGATTAATGGCAAAACTCAGGTGATCTCCTCCCCCATCGATGCCGTCAACAATGGCATCGCCTATCTTTCTGAAGATAGGCAGGGAACAGGAGTGCTAACCAGCTTCGATGTAGCTAGCAATGTCACCCTCGTATCCCTAAATGAGTATTGCAAACCACTTATCGATAGAAAAAAAGAAAAGGCTCAAACAGAAGAATACATCAAGGCCTTCAACATCCGCACACCCTCTACTAGGACTTTGTTGGAATACTTAAGTGGAGGCAACCAGCAAAAGGTATCTTTGGCAAAAAGTCTAGACCCCAAACCAGAGATCTTCATCATAGATGAACCTACTCGAGGGATAGATGTCAATGCCAAGAAAGAAGTCTACTACTTCATCCATGAGCTAGTCAAAACTGGCATTTCCTGTATTCTCATTTCCTCCGAGATGGAGGAAATCCTAGGGCTGTGTAACCGAGTAGTAGTCATGCGAGAGGGGCGGGTTACCGGCATCTTGGAGGCCGACGAGATGAGTGAAGCAGAGATCATGTTTTATGCAACAGGTTTGAAAGAGGGTGCTTAATCATGCAAACAAATATACTCAAAGGTAAGCTTGATCTAGAGAAACATGGGCCCTTGTTTGCTTTGGTAGTTTTGTTTATTCTATCATCCATAGCCAGCCCTTATTTTCTCCAAACCCGCAACATCCTGAATATCTTGCGTCAGGTTTCCTATACCGGCATCATCGCCCTGGGCATGACCTTTGTGATCATTTCCGGAGGGATTGATCTGTCTGTCGGTTCCATGACAGCCTTAATTGGTGGACTGGTGATCATGGCACTCAACTATTTCGGAGGCGGGATCATGGCGATTATCATTGCCATCCTGTTTGGGCTCCTTCTAGGGATGTTTCTAGGCGCGATTAATGGCCTCATCATCACCAAGGGTAAAGTCGCACCCTTTATCGTTACCCTTGGTACCATGGCCATCTATCGCTCTTTCACTCTATATGTCAGTAATGCCGGTGAATTCCGCTCCACCAGTAACCTCTATCCCAAACTAGGCATGGGCTATTTTCTCGGTATTCCCATCCCTGTGTGGTTGTTTTTTGGCCTTGCCGCACTCTTTGGTGTCATATTGAACAGTACTCGTTACGGACGCTATGTGTGTGCTGTGGGGTCTAATGAACGTGTTGCTAGGTATTCCGCCATCAATGTTGATCGAGTCCGCCTCATCGCTTACATAATCGTTGGATTTACCGTGGCTGTTTCTGCCATTCTCATGTCTTCTCGTCTGAACTCACTGAGTTCTTCGAATGCTGGCGTCAATTATGAGCTGGATGCAATTGCCGCCGTGATCATTGGTGGTACTGCCATGACCGGAGGCGTAGGTAGCATGTCTGGCACGGTAATCGGGGCGATTATTCTTGGTATTATCAATAACATGTTAAACATGTTAGGGGTCTCACCCTATCTGCAGGGTACGGTAAAAGGCTTGGTAATCATTGGTGCTGTTCTAATCCAACGCAAGAAAGCATGAAACTGAGCTCAGGCTCTATTGCGGCTTGGAAGCAAACCAAGATCAAGTGCTCCATATTGCAGTATCGATGTAACTGAGTACTAAGGCCAATGAAGAGGAGGTGACGTGACAGCATAGGCTGCTAGTAGCTGAGGTTTGACGGGAACCAAACGACCATTCTAACCGACAATCTAGACGAAAGCAAGAAAGCGAAAGTACAGGAGGGTTATAGATGAAAAGGTCTGCTTGGATCGTAGTCATGGCATTGGTTGTAACTATGCTGTTCTCTTTACCCATCTTGGCGGCTAAACCGCTTCGTATAGGAGTCTCTATACCCACAGCTGATCATGGGTGGACTGGTGGGATCGTATGGTGGGCTAACCAAGCGATCAATGATTGGAAAGCCAAAGACCCCGATGTCACCTTCTTCCTCGTCACCGCTGATTCGGCTACCCAGCAGGTTGACCAGGTTGAAGACCTGATGGTTAAAGGCATCGATGGCCTTGTAATTCTAGCCCATGACTCTGCCCCCCTTACCCCCATCGTCGAGAGGGTATACAAGGAAGGCATCTTTGTGGTCTCCGTTGATAGGGGCCTAACCAAACCGGTAGAGCATGTCTATGTCGCCGGAGATAACCCGGGTCTGGGACGTGTTGCCGCCGAATGGATTGTTAGTGAGCTAAATGGCAAGGGCAAGGTCGTCGTTCTAGAAGGTATCCCCTGTGTGATCAATACTGAGCGGGTAGAGGCCTTTAATGCAGTTATGAAAGACTATCCCGGTATTGAGATCCTGGACTCTCAACCTGCCCACTGGTTAACCCAAAAGGGCCTGGAGATCATGGAGAACTACCTCCAGAAATACAAAGAGATCGATGCAGTTTGGGCACAGGATGATGACGTGCTCAAAGGCGTCCTACAGGCCTATAAAGAGTCAGGACGGAATGACATCAAGCTGTTCCTCGGTGGTGCCGGATCCAAGGACATTATTAAGATGATCATGGATGGCGATCCACTGGTAAGGGCAGATGTTACCTATCCACCTTCCATGATTGCTACCGGCATTAGCTGCGCTGTGATGGGCCTACGGGGCGAGAAACTAAGTGGATTCTATCAGGGTAAGATCCCATCAAAAATCATCCTAGCAGCGGAGCTAATCACCGCGGAGAACGCAGAGGACTACTATGTACCAGAGTCCATCTTCTAAGAGTTAGGCTACTTGCGTAAGGGGTCGCCTGCTCTGTGGGCGACCCTTTTTGGTTTGCTCAGTATGTCCTTTTGCTTACTGCACTTCTTGACAACATTTTTTGTACTTCTTGCCACTGCCACAGGGACACGGATCATTGCGACCCACATGACGCCACAGGGCACTAACTTTGGCGGCCATTGCCTCCCGCATCATCATAGGTGATGCTTTTTGATGAAAGAGGCTAGCCAAATCCTCCATGAAAGGAGTTATATAGGTGAAAAACTGCTTGTACCCATCACAAAGATAGTTAAGACCTGATTCTCCTTGGGGACTTAGAAGAAACCGATCTTTCAAACATCCCCCATTACACACAAATCGCACCGAACACTGATGGCAACAACTTGGTAACCGGTCCCGCTTGCTTGCACCAAAATCTCGCTGCTTGGATGAATCGACTAGCTCATCAAGGGGCCGATCCCAAAGATTTCCCAATTTGAATTCAGGAAACACAAAATGGTCACAGGCATATACATCGCCATTGTGTTCTAGGATTAACCCTCTGCCACAGGTCTCTGCAAAAATGCAAAGGTGAGCACCATAACCTGCCCACACCGATAGGCATTCCTCGAATATCTGAATGAAAATCTCTCCTAGATCATGTGCTGCCCACTGATTGAAAATAGCAATAAGAAAGCGGGCATAATCTGAGGCTGGTACTGTCCTCTGTGTCACCCGGCCATTGCCTAAGTGTTCAACCAGGGGGATAAACTGGATATGCTGGACACCCTCTTCACGGTAAAAATCATATACCGCCAAAGGGTGTTTGGCATTTACATTGTTGACAACACAAAGCACATTGTATAGGGCACCGCTTTCCTGCAAGAGGTGCAAGCCCCGCAGCACAAGAGGTGATGTAGGGCCACCTTGTTTGGTGTGGCGGTAGGTATCATGGAGCCAAGGCGGGCCATCGAGACTAATTCCCACCAAAAACCCATTCTCCCGAAAGAAGTCACACCACTCCTGAGTAAGTAAGGTACCATTGGTCTGGAAGGCGTTCTCTACCCGCCAACCTGAAGGTAGGTAATGATTCTGTAGCTCCACCACTTTTCTAAAGAAGTCCAGACCCATTAGGGTGGGTTCACCACCCTGCCAGGCAAAGGGCACCACCGGGCCAGGCTGATACTGAATGTATTGACGAATATACTCATCTAGGGTAGCTTCTTCCATCTGGAAAGCCTGTGTCTCGGGATAAAGGCCAGACTTGCTTAAGTAGAAACAGTATTCACAGGCTAGATTACAGGCCGGGCCTGCTGGCTTTGCCATCACATGAAAGGGCATAGTACTATCGGCCATTATTTTCACACCTCAATACGAAACACACTTCCTGGGAGTCTAGCAGATTCTCGTTAACTCAGAATATAGACCACTAGGAAAGCAATGATGACAGTAATTACTAGGTTATTCCATTTCCAGCTAACCAAAATCGCAGCAAGGCCACCGATTAACCCTAGCCAGGGCCTTTGGGGATCCACTGTTAAGATTCCGGGAAAGATCAGGGCTCCCAAAGCCGCATAGGGAACCAATTTCAGCCATCGTTCTAACCAAATCGGTAGTGGGCGCCCAGTGGGAAGTAAAAGGGGAAGCAACCGGGGTAGATAAGTCGCAAGTACCATCCCTATGAGAGTTACGCCAAAGGTGTTTGCCGTCATAGCCTGTCAACCCCTTCTCCCCAGAGCCAGACCCCGAAGCCGGCTACAATAGTTGTTGCCAAGATCATTGCCCAACCGAAGGATAGATACTGGCTAAATAGCCAGCAGCACCCACCACTAGCTATAGCTATAACCCCCACACCCAACGACTTGGCTACTGTCGGAATAAGTAGAGCAATAAACATTGCATATAAGACAACCCCCATGCCAATGGTTAAACCCGGGGGCAAAACGCTGGCAAACACAACACCCACATAAGTACCACCAATCCAGCCAAGATAAGATACGACACTTACACCAAGGGCAAAGTCAGTGGGCAGAATGTCATCCTTGGAATTGGCTTCATGATCGGCATTGGTGCTGTTAGCTTCGTCGGCAATAATCTCTCTGGGATGAGCCAGATAATTCATGATGAAGGTCTCATCAGTAACCCCAAAGCCAATGAGTGCCGCCTCCAGCCAACTTAGTCGAAGCCGTCTTGACAGGCTGGCGGACATCACAAAATACCTTAGGTTAACTACAAGATTGGCCGTGACAATCGCCATCGGTGCCGCTCCTCCGGCGATCAGATTAACAGCCAGAAATTGCCCGGCACCGGAAAACACCAGTAAAGACATGAGCATTGCCTGAGCGGCGGTAAGGCCAGCTGCCAGAGCAACCACCCCAAAAGCCAATGCTGTGGGAAAGTATCCTAAGGCAATGGGAAGACCAGCACGGACACCTTGGCTAAAGTACCAGATCGATTGCTGCCGGGGTGTATGGTGCCTGCTTGTTGTCTGGTGTGGAATAGATGCGTGGGACATGGCATGGCTCCTCGTCCGGTATCCTATTAACTCCTATTACGGCAAGTGCAGGCAGAATACCTGCCTGCACTTGCACCGTAGCTAACTTAACAACCTGTATGCAATCCTTAGCTATTTAGCCACCCCTGGATTTTGGAAATCACATCACCATCATATTGTTCCACTTTCCCAAGGTCACATAAGGCAGTCAACTTGGGGTCTAGTGGTATGGTACCTAGAAAGGGAATGCCGGTATCCTTCGCAACCTCAGCCCCTCGGCTCGGCCCAAAGAGCTCCCATTTTTCTGAGCAATGGGGACAGATAGCATAACTCATATTTTCGACCAAGCCAATGATGGGGATTTGCATCTTCTCAGCCATCTTGATGGCCTTTCTTACAACCATGTTGGCTAGTTCTTGGGGTGACGTAACGATGATCAGTCCACTTAACGGAAAGATCTGCATGACGGTTAGAGGGGAATCACCAGTGCCCGGTGGCAGATCGATCAAGAGATGATCTAGTTCCCCCCAGATCACATCAGTCCAGAATTGCTTGACTGCACCGCCGATGAGTGGCCCCCGCCAGATTACAGGATCATCCTCCTCATCTAGCAGTAGGTTCAAAGACATGATCTCTATCCCTGTCTCTGTACGAGGCGGAAACATGCCCATCTCCGAGATCTCGGGCCGCTGGTGGACTCCAAATAACCGCGGAATACTAGGCCCGGTGATATCTGCATCCAGCACTCCTACCTTAAGACCCTTGCGGCCAAGGGCAGTTGCCAAGAGCGCCGTAACTGATGATTTGCCGACACCACCCTTGCCACTCATGACGGCAACCACATGCCTGATCTTACTTAGTTCATGGGGTGGTACCTTGGCAATACCATGGGATTCATCGATGCCATGTTCACTTTGGCTATCCATAGAAAAAGCCTCCTTAGTAGAGCATCCAGATTCCGAGCTTCCTTGTCCAAATATACTCTCTTTATGGGCATATGTCAATAACCTTGCCGACTCGTCTCCTACAGTTTTTTCAACAAAGGTCAGGTTAATGCCCGAAAACAGGTGAGGGATGTCAATCTCACATGCTTACCATGATTGAGATGACATCCCTTATCTCGCTTCTTGTCACTCTTCTAACTCTCGACGAGAGTATTGCCAATTCCTCCCACGGCTTTGGTCGTGGGTAGTTGACTATCTATAACGCCCATAGGTCTCGGCTGTCTCCACCATCACTTCTGCATTGCGAAGATCGGCATTAGCAGGGTACTCACAACCGGTAGCTAGGATATAGCCACCACCTTGCTTATATTGGTCAATTTGTTCCTGGCAGCGGGCCCTCACCTCATCCTCACTAGCTTGTACAATCCAGGTAGGATCCACATGACCGATTAAAGTTGTCTTCCGGCCATACTTCGCCTTCAGCTCAGCCGGAGATGTGACATCATCTGGAAGATGAAGAAAAGAAATGGCCTCAGGTTGCATCGTCTCTATCTGGACATCGAAGTAAATGCCATTTCCACAGTTGTGGATCATCATCATGCAGCCTCGCTGGTGGACCTTCTCTGCCAGTCCCCTCATGTATTCACCCTCGAACTCAAGCCACATGGATTTACTCATGATGGACTTCGAGGCAAACAAAGTGTCTACCATGATCGCATGGACACCAGTGTCCATCAAAGCATCATAGTACTCCATCAAGGTCTCCGCAACCGCGGAAACAGCATATTTCACAGCCTCTGGTTCTAGCACCAGATCCATGAACATCTGCTCCTGGCCCCGTAACATACTCACAATTCCCAGAGGCCCGAAGGTAAAGGCAATGATGGGCACTTCCTTCCCCTTGGCTGCTACTAGTTTTTCGCATAGTCGAATATGTTCACTCATGCGCTTACCTTGCTGAGGCTTTATGGGAGTGATGGACTTGTAGTCTTCTACAGTCTCAATCAAGCGATGGCCGAAATCCGGATGGGCCGCTTCGTTTTCTGGGTAAATTATCTTTGCACCAAAATCAGCTGCTTCCACCGATAGGTCAGTTAAGGTGCAGATCGCATCTAGTCTATATAGCTCAGCAGCCTTAATATAAGCAGCGGCACAAGTATCTGCTTCAAGAGCCCACTGTTCGTAAGTAGCATTCACCAGTGTGCGGGTAACACCACTAAGCAGCGGGTATACCGGTACTCGATCTGGCTCTTCAAATTTTAGGGTTTTGCTAACTCGTTCCAAAGAAGTCACTATTGGTACCCCCTTAGGTGTTCATTGTCTTTGTCTCCTACTAATACTATATCGGTGTTCTTGGAGGCGAACCAGGGATTCTCTTGCGAATTCTAGCAGGATTTTGCTATATAGGCCCTATCTGGGGTATACTGCAAACAGATATTGCCAAAAAGGAGGCCTCGATCATTGAAATCTCGACAATGGTTTTGGACACTATCGGGTTGGATTCTAGCTATTGTCCTGGGCGTCCTCTTGTGGAGTGCCCCCCGGAAACCCCCTACACAGCCAACACCCCCACCAGTAGAAGTCAAGGTACCGGCAGAGCAGCCCACCACAATCGATTTGCTTGACAAAAACTATCCTACAGTGGCCCAAAATGAACCGGGTTGGGATTATAAGCAGACGGTAGCCGCGGATCTTGATGGCGATGGAACCCAGGAAACAGTGGTGATCATGGCCCGGGTGGAGCGTTCCCCAGATAATCCCCATGAATACCTATGGGATGATGGCCAGCCCTGGCAGGTATTGGTAGAGTCATCCTCAGGTGGCCAGACTCCTGTCTATTCTCGATGGGTACAGATCGGTCAGCTAAAGGGCTTTATCAGCGAGGAAAAAAAGGATGGAGGACATGACTTGATCCTCCTAGAGCTAACTGGTGCTGGTGTATCTCTTTATCGGGTGGAGTATGATGGGCCCCGCCAGGTGACATCTACCCGCCTTGCCACAGCTCTCACCATCGATCAGGCTGGCCCAGTACCTCTTCCTTAAGCAAGTTGCCAGGGCCCACTATCAGATCAAGGACTACGACTTGCAGTGGGCCCACTGCGTCATCTTTTCTTACCTAGGCAGTTATGTGCGGATCCTCGGACTCATCTCTTTCCCAAAACCGGGGCTTTCGGGAGTGTTCTTCACCTCTATCCAGTAATGTATAAGTGGCATTGTCGATTAGCCGATTGGGCACTGTATGGAGCACACCTTCCTTGTCCCGGATCTTGGTCTTGCGAATAGTCACTGATTCTACCTGTCCCTCCAAACCTGCGGCTTTAACGGTGTAGCCCACCTTGAAATCCTGATCAGCGATAAGAAAGACTCCTGCCAGAAGATCCTGTGTAACTGAATTGACACTAGAGGCCAAAGCCATAGCAACCAGGGCAATAGAGCCTCCTAATGCCAGCGAAACCTGCTGCATCCCCAAAGAGGCCGTGGCAGCTGCTAGCACAAAAACCCAGCCTGCGAAACCGACCACGGACTGCAACAAGGTTCCTAAAGTCGGATCAAGCCGAGCCACCACAGTGGCACGACCTGTTATGAACCTTATTGCCTTCACGACTACAGCTCCTACAGCTAGAGTAAATATAGCTGCCGGTAGTTTGTTTAGTATCCCTGTCATCTGTGATAATGATTCCATATACCAGGCATCAGTCATTCATGTCACCTTTCCAAGACTCACTGAAACGCAGCGAGAAGCCTTTCGGCTTGCACTACTAGCCGTGGGGGCTATGACTAACTAATCTCAAGCCACATCCGCCCGGTGAAAGTTTCTCCCCCATCCAAAACAATTAAGCCTGTCTCTTCTGCTGGTAATGATAGATTCGGTGCATTGGTTACCCATGTATAAGGCTCAAGACAGACAAAGGGGTCCTGTAGAGTTTTGCCTGTCCATACCACCCAATGCTTAAACTCCGAAGTGGAACCGTATTGGACAGTGATCGCAGCACCATTATCTTTAAATTCGGCTACGGATGCACCTTCCGAGAAGTTCAGGTCAGTATATACATCATCTAGCATGATTGTACCCAAGGGCTTGGGTTGCCGTAGATCCCGCTCATCGCTGACAGGTAACCGTCGACCGGTAGGGATTAGCTCTTCTAGCTCCCAGGCTTTGTTTGCCGGAACTTGAACCGTACACTGGCTTTTAGAGCTCTTCGGGGATAAAGGCACATTGAAGTACGGGTGGAACCCAATCCCAAAGGGCATGGGCTCGTTACCAAAGTTCTCTGCCTCCACTATGAAATCCATCCGAGCTTCTCGGAGTGAGAATGTCATCCGCACCTCAAAGGAATGTGGATAGGAACGCTTGATACTAGGATGATCATCAGACCGAATGGCGGTGGTGACTGATGCCGATTCTGCGGTACTAGTAGCCACTACCCGCCAAGGCAGGCTGTGCACCAACCCGTGAATATGATATTTGCCTGCTTCATTGATCTCGAAAACATACTCCCGCCCACCAAAGGTGAATCTGCCATGATTGATCCGATTGGGGGGCATGAGTACCGGAAAACCCCAACCCACAGGCTTAACCTTTAGTGCATCAAGGTTCTCGGGAGTCCGCAAGATACTAATCCCTTGGCTGTTCGATTGTAAGGCAATTAGATTACTACCAAACCCGGGAACCAGAGTCCCCTCCCAACCACTTTCCATATCTTTTAAGCGTAGAGCTTCTAAACCGTCGAACTGGCAGTCTTCTACTTGGAATCTAGACAAAAGAACCCCTCCTTTTCTTCTTGACAGATTTAGAGTTCAACTTGCTACGCCTCTATCCCTTTCTTTTGCTGCTTGTTATTGACCTGCCCGGTGAAACCTGGGAAGGGATAGCATGGCAGCAGCAGGCTAGATTAACCAAAAATCCTTAGTCAGTTCGGGAGTCCTCACTGATACAAGCTCATTTACCTCAAGTATTCACAATGGCAGGATACTTCTCATATACCAGGAATTTATACTACAGCAGCTAATGCTCAACCTTTAGTTAAGGAGTGGTGAATATGGTGAAAATCGCAATGGTCGGATGTGGAGGAATGGGCAACTACCATGCAAAACAGCTCCTTCAGATCCCGGGTACCAAGATTCAGGCGGCGGTAGATATCGTTCCAAACCGAGCAGAGAAACTGGCCCAGGCGGTGGGATGCCAGGTTTTCACTGACTACCATCATGCCCTAGACAGCGTAGACGCGGTCTGGGTATGCACTCCTCCTGATAGCCACCTAGACATAACTGTCACATCCCTCGAAGCCGGCAAGCATGTTTTCTGTGAAAAACCTATGGCCCTATCTCTGGACGAGGCAGACGGGATGATTGATGCGGCAAACCGCAATCAACGGCTGCTGGGCATCGGTTACTGTCTCCGTTTTTCACCGTGGGCCCAAATGTGTAAAGAGATCGTCTGGAGGGGCGACATCGGCGAGATCACATTGGCTTGGATAGCCCGCATGAGCCCAATTCCCCCTACCCCTTGGCTAAAAAGCCAGGAAGTTAGTGGGGGAATGCTAACGGAGCAGACTACGCACAATCTCGACTGGCTGCGTTATGTCGTTGGAGATGTAATAGAAGCTACGGCTTTCACCAAGACAGCCCTGCCCGATGTGGATATTAGTGACAATGTGGTGGGCCTGCTTAAGTTCGCCCAAGGCGCCATTGGTCAGATCATGGCTTCATGGTCATCAAGGGCAAGCTGGATAGAATCTGGTCTCGTGGGAACCGAGGGTGTACTCCGCACTGGCCAAGGTGGAGCCATAACAGTGCACACCCAAGGCGGTGAGCCTGTTATCTACCACCCAGAGGACTTGGATATGTACCTAGAACAAGATCGCATTTTCATTGAGGCTATTAAAGAGGGCGATACTTTTCCGCTAGATCCAAGAGAGGCGAGAGAAAGCTTGGCTGTCAGCCTGGCACTCCTGGAAGCGGCTAGGACCGGCCGAGCCGTCACCTTGTAGCCCTAGCACACATAAGCGGGAGACCCCCGTGGCTCTTCCATGGTTAAGGCCTCGGGGTCTCCCATTCCCTACTCTTCGACTATCTCGTAGCTATAGTCTACTTTGGCATTGAGCGAATGCAAAACCGAGCAATACTTCTCCGTGGAAAGCTGTACTGCCCTAGCCACCCGATCTTCTGTTAGCCCTTTGCCGCTAACAATGTAACGCAGAGTGATATGGACAAAACGCCGGGGATGCTCCTCTGCCCTCTCACCTGACACCTCTACTCTGAGGCCAGCTAATGGCTGCTGCATTTTCTGCAGAATACTAACGATATCTATACCTGTGCAACCACCAATAGCGGAAAGCAACAACTCTGTTGGCCGTGGGCCGAGATTATTGCCACCTGCCTCTACCGATGCATCCATGTTCCAAGAATGACCTGAATCTGCGCTGCTGCGAAACTCCATACCCTCTACCCAAGACACATCTACCCGCATCACTTGCCCTCCTCGCTTACATTTCCTCTAGAGAGTGTATTTCCTGATCACCTGCAGTAACTCATCGATAGATTCATCGCCCTGATCAGTCTTGATGGCATTTGTCACACACCCGCGAATGTGTCCCTCTAAGAGGATCTGTCCAACACTATTTAGGGCGGATCTTACGGCAGAGATTTGGTTGAGAATATCGACACAGTACTGGTCTTCTTCAACCATTCTAGTGATTCCCCGGATCTGCCCCTCAATCCGACCTAGCCGAAGCAAAAGATTCTTCTTTCGGCGGGGGTTGGAATGTGGCATCTTAGAACCCCTTTCTCCCATACTATCAACCCATTTGCTATCTTGTCATATCGACCAGTTATACTATACCCGCCCATGGTATATTGTACTAAAAGAAAGGCCCGAGGACAAGCCTGAAATATCACCCTGCTTGTCTTAAGGCAAATCCTGCTAGGTGAGAGCCCAGACAGGTATGTACACAGAACAAGATAACCCGGGCCGATCCGCTGGACCGACCCGGGTAGTCTTATGTTTACGGTACTATACTATTCACGTTCCCTAGGCCACCGATACTCACTCAAGGAGTAACGGAAACTCAGTCACTCTAAGGTTAGTACAACCATAGGGAATTAGGGTCAGCTTCTCTGCTTTCTCCTTAGATCTGGTGGGGCTTTGCGGAATGGTGCCTGCCCAGTTACCCTCAAGGCGCCATTCTGGTACCAATCGTCCAGTAACCTTCAGCTCTATGGGAGCCCCCTCCGGTGAAAATGGCATCTGGCCCACCGGTTTTGTGGTTATCTTCACTGACCTAGCGGGATTTGTTGGATCTATCACCAAACCATAGTTCCAAGGTGTAGTGGGATAGACTTCCCAATCAGCATGGGGCTGTGTACCACCGATATGTTTCCAGCTCTCCCCAATTTTCAAGGAATACACCAAGGGCCCCCTGATTACCGCTACAGATCCTTGATAGCGTCGCTCTGTCTCGATCTCCATGGGAAGTGTCAGCTCTAGCTGGTCACCAGGCTGCCATTCCCGGATGATAGTGTGAAAGGACTGAGAAGACAAAGAAAGGATCTCGCCGTCTGGCAAAATGAGAGTTGCTCCTTTGGCCCAAGATGGTATCCTCAATTTCAAAGGAAAGGTTACGGCCCGAGCAGATTGAATAGTGAAAACCAGAGTTTCATCAAAGGGGTAGTTGGTCTCCTCGATGATACTGACCTCTTGGTTGTTGTCACCTACACGGGCAGTCACTTGGGATGGACCATAGGCCACAGCAGCCAAACCGTTATCTGGAGTTTTCATCCAAAGACTACTAACATACTTGGGCCAGCCTTGATGCATATTGGCTGTACAGCAGCCGAAATTGGGTTCCAGTCCGAAAATGTTGGCATCAGGAGAATTCGTCCAATCTCGCTCCGCCACATTGCAGATAACCTGGTTAGCCTGCTGGTCATACTGATGTGCCCACATATCTGGGGAAAAAGTAGCTGGCAAAGCATTGAAGGTGATTTTCTCTAATCGATCGGCCAGAACCGGGTCACCGAGGATGGAGACTAAGTGCTCTAGTGAAAACATGTACTCAACCACGGCACATAGCTCTGTCCCCTGGGAGGGGTTCTTGCCCGAGAAGTGCTCATCACCGGTGAAGATGCCGGTAACCTGTCCATGGAATTTGTCAAGATTCTCCATACCTTCATAGACTGCTTCCCGGTCTGTAGCTGCATCGGACTGCCGATACCATACTCCCGGGGTCTTCAGCCCCATGGCGTTATTCACCACATGACTTTCCAGTGTGATCTTAGATTGCTTCCGTGTATGACGGAAATGGGTAAAATGATCCTGCCAATCATACCCCTGTCCCTTGATCTTTTCGGCTAGCTCTAAAAGCCAATCCTCACCGGTTCGCTCATACAGCCAATGTATACTAATAACGAAGTCTGCCCAGCGAAACTTAGCCCATGACTCCAAAGGCCGCTCATCTATGTGCTCTTGCATGTAGCGACAGAAATTGATCATTACAGGTATGACCCGCTCATCCCCAGTAGCCTCATGATACTGGGTAAGCACCTTTAACACGATAAACACCGGCCATGGATCATACTCGGGATATGCCCGGGCTCCTAAGACACCCTGTACCGGCCCGATCCAGCCATTGGCTTCTTGCCCACCAAGAAAGGCTTCCACCCATTTTTGGGCTTTTGCTTTGAGTCTTTCATCATCTAGCAAATATGCTAATGGCACCAGCCCATCAGCATAATAGGGACCTCTCTCCCAGCCTTCCTCGTCCCCACCAAACCACTGGTTATCTGGGCCGAGGTCTTTCCAAAACTCATCAATATGCCCAGATAACCCATCTGCCTGGATCTGCAATTGCTGTTTAAGCCACCCTAGTGGTTTTACAGCCCCGAGGGGTAACATCTCAAAGTTTTTTGCTCTTAACTCATTCCCATTTTCTGCTGGCATTTCCCGCCCTCCTTGTATACTGTGATTACACAGTTCGGCCTTTGACCTGAAAGCACAAAGTCAGTCTCACAATGGCCCGGTGGCACTATCTAAGCACCCCCGATTGGGATTCCACCATACAAACTTCGCCAGGATGCGGGGCAATCCTGCCGATCGCTCCCGGGATAGCCATTTGCCGAACTATAAGAGCCGTAAGCTAACATAGCCTACGGCTCTTAGTATGACACTTGCTGATTATCGTTATTTGTCCCTATCTAGAGAGCAAAGACATGGTGACCAATCCTGTTAATCACCGGTCTAGTATAAATCCAACGGGAGGTGCTGCGGGCTGGATTATAGAAATACAGTGCACCACCAGAAGGATCCCAACCACTGGCAGCTAATCTCGCCGCCCTTAAGGCATTACTATCTGGCGATAGATTGATCTGACCATCCCGCACAGTGCAAAAGGCTCCCGACTCATAGATCACTCCAGCCAAAGAACTGGGGAAACGGCTATCCCTGGTACGGTTGAGCAAAACTGCACCGATAGCCACTTGGCCTTCTAGAGATTCACCTCGCCCTTCGGCATGGATGAGCTGAGCCATCAACCATATGTCTCCCTCAGACAGGCCACTAGACCGCCTTTCCGGCAAAGCCGCCTGAGCCTGTGTGCCAGTACCATTGGTTTTGCTTGGGCCTGGCATACCACCAGAGTTTGCCTCAAAGACTGGAGCCCGGGCTTTAGGCTCCTCTACCTGTCTTTCTCTAGTTTGACTTCGATCTGCAGTTTTCGGTGACGATGGTCTTATATTAGTCCCCTGGGCAACTTTGGCCTTCTCCTTGTCTTCCTCCAGGCTCTGGGCCATACTTAGTGTATCTGGGGGCATTTGGGCAGCTGATATTGCCATCATGAGACTCACGACCATTAGGCCTATAGCCAAAGCTGAGCCAAGTGCTTTTATATACTTGTCTTCAAATAACAGCATTGCACAACCCTCCTTTTGCAAGATGAGCAAACAGAAGCGATGCCCCTCCAGGAGCACCGCCTCATTATTGTAGCCTATTGTCATCCATTTTGCAATTAGTAATACCTGTCAGTCAGAAGTCGTGATTGGGATTTTCCCCGTTTCTAGGCCATCGAGACAGCCACACGCCCCTGAAGGAAGTACAAATATGCTTGCCATACCTTCTGCCCAAAGATCATCTCTACAGCTTGGCAGTACTGATCAATTTGGATCTGGTAAGCAGTTGCCGCTTTCGGCGCCTCCTGGGAGGAGACACTGTCGGTCTTGAAATCTACCAAAAGAAAACCCCGAGGCTCCTTAACCAGGCAATCGATGACACCCTGGATGATCACACTATCGTTATTCCTTCCTTGGTGTCCATAGATTTTCTCCGTAGGAATGGCCAGAGTAAAAGGCACCTCCCGCCAAACAGCCCCCGGATGCTCTAGTAGCCGCTGCCCCAAAGCCCCTTGGAAAAAATACCTGATTGATTCGAGATCTACAGCCGCCAACTGTGCTTCTGTAATAAACCCTGACTGAACTAAGCGGGTTGCCTCCCTCTTGAGAACTACCATCTTAGCCAAGTCTTTGGTAAGATCAAGATGCTGTAAGGTCGTATGAGTCCATATACCCCTTTCTATGGCACTGACCTTGTCTTGTTCTGCCAGAACAAACCTCGGTCTGCGGGTTACATGGCGCCGATTCCCAGCGGATAGATGACTACTGCCATGGGCGGGGCTCCACTGGTCTATGTAACCATCCATATGGCCATCATCGGCTTCTGCAGCCACCCATCGCTTTAATTCGGTGACAGAGATCTTGGCAGGAAGGTTTGCCGCCGACTGGGCAGGATACTGCCACAGGAGTCGCTGAGCAAATCGCTCATCTAGTTCTTCAGGCCAAGTCCAATCATGAACTGGCTGCAACTCTCTAATCCGCTGCCACGGTATCATGTTGTCTGTTTTGGCATCTAACGGCTCATACAGCCAACTAAGGGGCTTAGAATAACCCTCCACCCAAAGGTACCAGCTAGACGGATCATCTGCTACAATCGAGTCTACTGATAACGGGTCCTTCATTCCACCGGCGTTTCGCAAGGTCTCTCCATCCCGGTGACGACAAACAGCCGGGCATAGCCAATCTAGATAATGCTTGGCCGAAATCAATAGATCACTGGATAGATGCAAGTCTTCAGCCAAAACCCCAGATACCCATTTTGCACAGTTTTTGGCCAAATCCCGGCCACTACCCACCAAAATAAGTCGCTCCCGGGCCCGGGTCATGGCCACATAGAGTATACGCATCTCCTCTGCCAGGCTATCCTGAAGCAAACGCCCTTTGATCACTTGGTGGGACAAAGAGCTATACTGAAACCGCTTGTCCACATCGATGACATTTAGCCCCAGACCTAGATCCTTATGGAGCAAAATATCTTGCTTTAGATCCTCTTGGTTGAAGCCTTTTCCTAGATTAGCCAAGAAAACCACGGGAAACTCTAGCCCTTTGCTCTTGTGCATGCTCATCACGCGGACAACATCTTCACCTTCGCCAATGGGCCTGACTTCCCCTAAATCATCTTCCTCCTGCAATCTTTCTAGGAACCGGACAAAGCGAGATAGGCCTCTCCCGGAAAACTCATCAAACTCTCGGGCCCGATCATGCAAACCTCGCAGATTTGCTTGTCTTTGCTCTCCCTTAGGCATAGAGCCTGCATAATCGTAAAAACCAGTTTCTCTGTACAGATGCCAGATAAGCTCACTCAAGGGCAGACGGCGAGCCAAGGTTCGCCATCTATCTAGACACTCAAGGGTTTGCCGGAGCTTTTCTCCTAGTTCATCCGGCTGGCGAGATGCTATCATTACCGCAGCATAGAAGCTCCCTAGGGGCTGGGCTAGTCGCACCAAGGCTAGTTCGTCCTCTGTTAGGGATACCCAAGGTGCTCGGAAAACCGCAGCCAAAGGTATATCCTGCTGGGGATTATCTAGTACCTGGAGCAAGGAAACCATCAACTTCACTTCGATAGCGGCAAAATAACCGGAACCCAGATCAGCATAGGCGGGAATACCAGCTTGCCTAAAAACCTCCATCACTTGATTAGCCCGACCTTTGACCGAACGCATCAAGACCACTATGTCCCGATATGCAATGGGTCTGTAGCCCTTTAGGGACTTGTCCCAAACAAGTGTAGGCTCATTTTGCCCTTCGTCTTGCATTTGGCCATCCCAGGTTTCCCCGTCACCATTCACCATCCGATGAATCCTCCGGGCAATCAGCCAGGCTTCCCGCTCAAGCTGCTCCAATTCGGCATGGTCAATATCACCTCGGAAATCCCCTTTGAGCCTATCTCCCTCCACACCATGATCGTCATCATTGACGCCATCGCCACCATCATCGGTAAGCCCAGCTGCATCGGCCTCTCTTACAGACCCGGATTCCAAGAGATAGAATTCCAGTCGCCGTTCCCTCAATGAAGTCCCTTCGGCATCCAAAGACTCCTTTGCCGCGGCCACCTCTATCGTCTCCGGTACGATTTGTGGATAAGTGGCTCCATACTTCAGCTCTGCTTCCTCATCATAGCAGATGCCGGCAAGATCCATGCTCATCAGCTGCCTAAAGATATAGTTCACACCATGGATGATCTCCTCCCGGCAGCGGAAATTGGTGCTTAGATCGATGCGCCTTTGTGGTGCCTCACGCCGCGGCGAGAATGCATGGTACTTATGCAGGAAAAGTCCCGGATCCGTTAAGCGAAAACCGTAAATCGATTGCTTAATATCCCCCACCATGAAGCGAGGGGTAATGCCCGGGCCTTGTGCCTTAACACCGGCAACCATAGCTAAGATGCAATCCTGCACCCCATTGGTGTCTTGGTATTCATCAATCAAGATCTCATCAAACCGATCCTGCATGTCCAAAGCCACATTAGAAGGACCCAATCCTCCTCCATCAAGGGGGATCGTAAGCAGCTTCAGAGCCGACTGCTCAAGATCGGCAAAATCCAATATCCCCTGGCGCCACTTAGCTTGTTGATACTCCTTGGTAAATTGATTAACTAACTGGAAAATCAGTTGGACCTTGGGATAAAGCTCCTTCATTTCTCTGACTATCTCAGATTCTCGCCGAGAAAGATAACTTGACCCTAGCTTTTTGAACCGATCCTTGGCGGCATTCCTTAGTTTTTGGCATTCGGCCTTCAATTCCTCATCCACCTGCATTGCCTTGGTAATACGGGGAAGAGATGTAAAGGGATCAGGTAAATGGCAGAGCTCATCCCAGACTCCGCTTTCCGCCATCTGCCATAACTCCATCAAGGCCGCCTTCTCCTCTAGCAGGCGGTCGGCATAACGCTCTGGCCCACTAGGCAAATAGCATAGCCGAAGAGCCTCATCTAGCATCCCCACTATTCGTCGGGCTTCCAATACTACTTGCCTCTGAGCCTCCCCTACTAGAGGTGAAATCCGGAAGGCCTCCGGATCATTAGGCCAGAAACTGGCTAGTACTTCTTGCTGCCATGCCCGGGGGCTAGGTAAACTCATCTGAAACTCGTGGAGGCGGAGGATTAACTTCTTCACCGCCTCATCTCCATTTCGCCCACCATAGGCATCGACCAGATCCAATACCGCCTCATTACCTTCCAGATAACACTCAGCCAGCACTTGGTCAATTGTCTCATATTTGAGCAAGCTAGCTTCAGCTTCAGTCATGATTCGAAAGCCTGGATCCAAGCCCAGATGGTAAAAGTATTGCCTTAGTAGTCGGGAGCAAAACGCATGAATTGTCGAGATAGATGCCAGTGGTAGACGGGCAAGTTGCCCCTGTAGCCGTGAGTTCTCTGGTTCTTGTCCCAATCTTCTTTCCAAAGCTTCCCTAATCCGCTGGCACATCTCCGCCGCTGCCGCCTCAGTGAAGGTGACCACCAAGAGGCGCTCAATGTCCAGTCCTCCGTCTTTGGGATCGGCGACTAGGCCCTGGATAACCCGCTCTACCAAAACTGCGGTCTTTCCTGCTCCTGCCCCGGCGGACACCAAAACATCACATCCCCTAGTATAGATGGCATCAGTCTGCTCTGGTGTCCAAGTTGGGCCAGTTGTCTCTGGTGTCATGTTCTGCATTCTATCTGGCATCCCCATCGACTCCACCTTTACCTCCCACTTCCTGCCTTTGGCCTACAGCCTCCGCCATGTACGCTAGAGCTTCGTCACTAGAGAGTTCGGGAATATACCGGTATCCACAGCCAGGTACACCGAGCTCAAAACGGCATACTGGCATATAGGGACAATAAGTACAAGGTCGGCTCCTTACCTTCCGATAAGGCCAGATACCAACTTCACCCTTTAGAATTGCTTTTGCTTGATTGCGGATGTGGTCTTTAACATACTCTAGCAGTACTTGACAATCATGGGCCGAGTAGGCGGAGGAGTCCGAATAAAACCCTCCGTCTTTCTTAATGCCAACAGGCAATAATTCAGATCGACCACTAAGCCCGCTTTCCATAAGGTCAATTACATCGGCATCAGCCAGCATTATTCCACTGGTCTTGTACTTGGCTAGAAGGGCTGCCTCTAAGTCCTTTTCATCGACTGGGCCCTCTAGCTTAACTAGAGGTTCACTTAGGGGAAAATACAGAGCGCCAACAGGTATCACCCGTAGGGCACCTTCGCTTATGACTGCCTGTCTATTATCCATAAGAGCACCGACATAGGCCAAAAGCTGCAAAGAGAACCCATGATAGACATCGGCAAGGCCGAGTTTTTTGCCTCCCCGCTTAAAGTCGATTACCCGCAAGTATAGTGTATCACCGACTTTGGCAGCCTCAATTCGATCGATTCTGCCCCTGAGGTGCACAGAGTTATGCGCATCCAAGGGTATTTCCCAAGCTGACAGCTTCTGGGATGATCCGAAAGCAGCTTCCACTGCTATGGGGCGAAACTGCCCCCGGCGGGCGTGTTCAGCCAACACCATCACCACCCGCTGGAAACCCCGACCCATCCGTGCAATTCTGGAGGCATAGCTTTCCACGACATCGGCATATGCCGGTGCATACTTCTGGGCAGTTGTTTGCCAAATCTCATCGGCTAAGTTCTTAAGCTCAGCATCATCTAGTTCAGCCAGATCTTGTCTTTTCTTCCATAGATGCCTAGTGAGACTAGCTAAGGCTTCATGCCAAAGCTGGCCTTCTACCCGAGGATCCCACCTTAGTACAGCCCTCTCTTCTAGCCTTAGCACCGCCCGGGCAAAAAACTGGAAAGGACACGCGGCCGCCGCTTCTAAGTGATGGATATTGGTAACAAAAGTGTCTCCGTGTAATTGCCTGGTAATTGCATCACTTAGTGGGCCCGCCTGATTTGTATAGGTAAGCCCCGCTAAACACCGCTTTAGAGTCACTCTACCCTGTTCTTGGCCAAGGAGCCAATCATAAAGAGCAAGGACTCTCTGCAAGTTAGTACTGTCTATTTCCCCCTGTAGACTATCCTTGTACTTTCCCAGAGTGGTGCCCACAAAGCTTGCGGCATCAGCTATGGTACAAGGCAACTGGGCATCTTTGTCTATGGGTGTGTCAGAAAAATGATCTGCCTCCTGAGCATTCGCTCCCCCCTCCAGTCCGGGGAATAGCTCCTTTAAGTCCTTTACTATTGTGGCGGGTCCCAAAGCCTTGCCATCCCCATCAGCTAAGGGATAGCTAACATAAAGACTCTCCTTGGCTCGGGTAAATAGGGAGTACCAGAAAAACGGTTCCCGAACCATCTGTGACTGCCTCTGGGGCTCAAGCGACCAGCCTCTAGGTTGTAGGGCCAATCGTTCTGCATCGTTTAGGATTGTATCTTCTCCCTCAACAACCCGTAGGTGTTTTTCGTCACCTCCAAGGATCATAAGCACACTCACCTCGACATTGACTAGCCTATTGGGAGTGCTAACTAAGACCTGATCAAGTCCTTGGGGGATACGGGTGAGGCGCAAATTATCTAAACTTGCTTGCATTACGCTAGCAAACTCTTCCCAGATAAGTAGTGTATTGCCGAGACTTTGCATAAAGTCATCAACTAGA